>NZ_CP063779.1:1071250-1385833 GCF_021596945.1 Mongoliitalea daihaiensis
ACAGGTATAATGGTCATCCAAAAACGCACGAGTAGAGAGAAAATTAAACTCTTTATCAAATTTATATACTGCAAATCTTGGTAACTGTGCTTCCGAATCCGGTTGCAGAACCTCAATTAAGAATCCTTCCTCCATTTCAAGGATTTTCCAAACTTTTTGCTGCTGACCACTATAAGCTCTTAATTCATAGATAGCCTCTTGACTTAAAGAAGCAAGTTCTTCATAGGTGAGGTCTGTTGGTATAGGTTTCTTCCAATTTTTAAGATCTAACTGCAATTCTTTGAGCAAGCTCCCTTGCAAATCATAAATCCTAAGAATATTTGAAATAGAAAAGCCTGTTATCAAGCCTTGGTAATGCGTTGAATAAATACCAAAAGGACCGGGTAACATATGCCCTTCCCCCCAAAATTTTTCTACATTTTCTTGGGGAAGTGGCGCCAGATGCTCGTAAGTTTTGTCTTCTAAGGAAAGGCTTAGTATACTATGATAAATTTTATTGGGGTTTCTACTTGGATACAAACCAGCAAAATAATTGAGGTAAAGCTTATTTTTTTGATTGAAAAAAAGCTTATTGCCATCAGAAAAGTAGAAATATCCATGGTCCTCTTCAAAATCAGGAAGTTTGAGTGTTTCTATCAAATCTCCTTTTTTATTAAATAAATAAACTACCGAACCAGCGTTTGAAATAAGGAAAACGCCATCCTCTCCAATATGGGTATTCACTAAAAAATGCTCGGGAATTGAATTTGGTCCGTCCAAAGGAATAGTTTTTCTAAAGAAATCCTTCCCGGTTTCCAAGTTACTCAATCTCAACTCTCCATTCCACATATTGTAAACAGCTACCACAGGTTCTCCATCCATGGTTGACACACTGAAGGAAAGAAAAATAAAGTTATCTTTTTCTGTAAGTGGTATGATTAGCTCCGTTTTGGAGATTGTAGCTGCTTGCTCTTGGGGGCCTGAGCAAGACATAACGAAGAGAATAAAAATTAGATACTGAAGTTTCATCATACTTTAATTGGAAGACTACCTCTTTATTTAAGGTTAATGCATGTAAATTCTTGGAAATAAATGCAAAAAAATTAAACTTGTTTGATAGTCTTCGTTTGCTGTTAAAATTTTTAAATAATAGTAACCGTGCCATCACAATTTGGACCAATTGACCCACTAGTCTTTGGAGTACATGTATCTGTTGAGAAAAAACGGACACAATAACCCACATTAGCGGACGGATCCGAACTTACTGTACACTTAGTCTTTCCTGGTCCAGGAGGAGGGTTAACTGAAGCATCACTAGCCGTTGAATAGTTTGACGGAAGTTGCAGAAGCATGACGCAAATGCCAATCAGAAGTCTTTTCATACTGATTTTTGTTTGGTTTTAACTAATTAAGCTTTAATATATGTCGTCAAAGAAAGAAAGAAAGAAAGAAAGAAAGAAATAAGCAAATTTTTTGGTTATTTTTTCGTTATTCATATTGAAAGATTCACAGTTGTAATATTTATTGAATTGTAATCATAATACCAGGATTTATCATCTTTGGAATTTTTGATTTAATTGATTATCTGGATTTATACGAGTAGCGATCCAAATGTGCACATTCAATAGCTTTCCAAGGCTTGTGTTGTATGTAGACCCTTGATAGTGGTTAATTATCCGCAATACGCTGTCTAATATTTTTACCTTGGTGAAATTGCGGATAATTATATTGATCTTAAATAATACACAGAACCATAATTCAAATCACTAGAAGGTTTTCGAAATCAAAACAAAAAATTACCCCACCTTCAATCGCACAAAGCCCAACTCATCATCTACATTTTCATGGATCCAAATTGTCCCATTTTTTACAAAATATACCCCGGGCCTTTTGCGGTAATCAGGGAGAAGAGTCTCTCCAAGCATTTGAAGGTCTTTATCGAAAACAGTTAAAACGACTTTATAGTAGCTTTCTCCATCTTGATTTTCAGATGGTTGTTGAATACTTGACAGACGATAGAAGCGCTCGGTACTTTCATCCCACACCCATCTACCAAAACTCACTTGAGAACCCAAAATCTTGGTTTGCTCGGTAAATTCCTCTCGACTACTGACTTTTTGTTTTTGACCACCCACCTTCTCGTTGGGTGTGAGCAAACTGTTGTATTCAATCAAGGAATAATCGGAAGAAATAGGATCAAACACCAAGGTTTCATTGAACATATCCGAATGAATCAAGACTTTATCTCTGTATTTCTGCTTATACACCGAACCCATAGAAGCCATTTTCATCCCATCTCCATCCAAAATGATTGAAAACTTCTCCATCTTTTGTGGATACTCAAAATCAATCATCTCTACGGTTTTTTCCTTTAAATCTAGCTTAGCCATGTAAGGAATATGCTCAAACATATTCATAAGGCCTATCAAAACTGTTTGCTCATCCAAAAACACATATTCCGTCTTGAAGGAAAAGCTCGTCTCTGCATCCGGAGCAAAATAATCGGTAGGGTGCAAACTCACGGACTCTGTCAAGTTACCTTCCAAATCATACAAACCACTTTTATCAAAACCATGCATAAATATCCTTCCATCTGGAAATGTACGAATGGCCATCACATAAGCAGATACAGCATTGGGCCCGTCATTAGCAAATGTAACTTTCTTATCCAACGCTTGCTGATTCAAATCAAAGACCTCGAGTTTCATGGATTTTCTATCATAGTTGTAGAGAAATCGTGTATCAGGGCTGAGGGTATAGGTAAACATACTTGCCCCCGCCATAACCAATTCCTCCCCTGAATCAATTAACACTGTATCTTGTAAGATGGTCAATTGAAGATCTCCTGAACCCCTAGAACCCTCTTGGGAAGAGCAGGAAAAGATTAAGAATGCAAGCGTGATAACCAATAAGTGTCTCATAAGCGTATAATTTTAAACAAATTATCGCTTTAGTTTTAAAAACACAAGTGATTGCCTGCTTTTTTAGTAAATATGCTTTATTAATGCTTTGTGAGTTGAAAAGAATTCCGCTTAGAAGCAAAAAACCCGGCAGGATTTAAAAACCTGCCGGGTCTGGCTCTATTGCTACCATTAGTAGGAATGGTGTGATAATTTACACACTCACTGCGTAAAGCTCTTTAATTTTATCTACTGCATAGGAGACTTCCTCTAAGGTATTGAATCGACTAAAAGAAAAACGAACGGATTCACGCTCGGGATTATGATTCAATGCTCTTAAGACGTGAGAACCCACAGTTGCACCACTGCTACAAGCAGATCCACCGGATGCAGATATGCCATTCAGGTCCAGGTTAAACAACAACATGCCTCTATTTTCCTCCGAAGGAGGTAGGCTAACATTTAACACCGTATATAAACTATTCTCCAAATCTCCAGAAGCCCCATTAAACGTAACGCCAGGTATTGCGGCTTCCAGTTGAGATTTAAATGCTTGCTTGATTGAACGAATATGGGCTTGATGGCCTGCCATATCTTCATAGGCTAATTCCAAAGCTTTAGCAATCCCAACGATGCCAATGACATTTTCAGTGCCTCCACGCATGTTACGCTCTTGCGCACCTCCGTATATAAACGGATGTATTTTCTTTTCCTTTTTGACATACAGGAAGCCAACGCCTTTTGGCGCATGAAATTTATGGCCACCAGCCACCACAGCATCTACGGGTAAATTCTTCAAATCGTGTACATAATGGCCCATGGTCTGCACTGTATCAGAATGGAAAAAAGCACCATGAGCTCTTGTCAGTTGACCGATCGCCTCTAAGTCATTGATTGTCCCTACCTCGTTATTGGCATGCATCAAAGAAACCATGGAATGAGGATACTTTTCTAAAAGCTGTTGGAGTTGTTCCAAATTTACCTCACCTTCCGCATTGACCTCCAACAAGCTCAACTGAATTTTTCCCTTTTTGGCACATTCTTCCAAGGTATGCAATACCGCATGATGCTCGATTGGGGAGGTGATAGCATGTGTGATACCATGGGTTTCCATGCCACACACCAAGGCTGTATTATCTGCCTCCGTACCTCCCGAAGTGAAAAAAATCTCAGCGGGAGATGTATTCAACAATTCAGCGACCTTCTTTCTAGCTTTCTCAATGGCAGAACGCACCTCTCGCCCATGGCTATGCACAGAAGAGGGGTTCCCATAATGCTGTTTCATAAACGGCAGCATCGCTTCAATGACTCGCTCATCCATGGCAGTAGTCGCCGCATTGTCAAAATACACTCTCATAACTTCCTAGTTTGGGTTTATAAAGAAAGGCGCTACAGATTGTATCCATAGCGCCTGCAAGTTAAGAAAATCTTTTTTTATGATTCAGTAATTACCTCTTTGATATCTGTGATGAGTTTATTCGCCAAATGCTCGGCGGTGGCTTGAGAAGCAGACTCCGAGTAGATTCGAATGATGGGTTCAGTATTTGATTTGCGGAGGTGAACCCATTCTTTATCAAATTCGATTTTAACCCCATCAATATCGTTGATAGGCTGCTTGCTATACTTTGCTTTGATCGCCTCCAACACTTTGTCCACATCGATATCAGGAGTAAGTTCGATCTTGTTTTTAGAAATATAATAATTTGGATAGCTAGCTCTTAGCATAGAAATACTTTTTCCAAATTTTGCTAAGTGCGTCAAAAACAACCCTATTCCAACCAAAGCATCTCTACCATAATGGGACTCAGGATAAATTACTCCTCCATTACCTTCTCCTCCGATGATAGCATTGGTTTCCTTCATCTTATTCACAACATTCACCTCACCAACTGCAGCCGCTTGATAAGCACCTCCTCTTTTTTCGGTCACATCACGCAAAGCACGGGTAGAACTCAAGTTTGATACTGTATTGCCCGGAGTTTGAGACAGCACATAATCTGCCACTGCCACTAAAGTATATTCTTCTCCAAAGGCACTTCCGTCTTCATTCATAAAACACAAACGGTCTACGTCTGGATCTACAACTATGCCTAGATCATATTTTCCTCGGTTAAGCTTCTCAGCGATATCCCGTAAGTTTTCTGGAAGGGGTTCTGGATTATGTGGAAAATGACCATCTGGCGTACAATACATTTCTTCTATATCTTCCACGCCCAAGGCTCTCAATAATTTGGGAAGGGCTATGCCACCGGTTGAGTTTACACAATCAATGACCACTTTAAATTTGCGAGCAGCAATTGCCTCTTTATCTACCAAAGGCAGCGCTAGTACATGCGCAACATGTTTGTCAATATAGTCATCTTTTACAGTGTAGGAACCTAGTCTTTTGACATCAGCAAATACAAAGTCCTCCTTATCGGCACTTTCTAAAATTGCTTTTCCTTCAGCATCAGAAATAAATTCCCCTTTATCATTCAATAACTTCAATGCATTCCACTGAATCGGGTTATGACTGGCAGTAAGGATAATTCCTCCACCAGCTTTTTCCAAAGGAACCGCTAATTCAACTGTAGGGGTGGTACTCAATCCCAGGTCGATTACATCAATTCCTAACCCCTGAAGCGTTGCAGCAACAAGCTTTGAAACTATCTCTCCAGAAATCCGGGCATCTCTTCCGATGACCACTTTTGGATTGTTGGTATGGTTTTTAACCCAATACCCATATGCTGAGGTAAATTTCACCACATCCAACGGAGTTAAACCCTCACCAGGCTTGCCTCCGATAGTACCTCTAATACCAGAAATAGATTTAATTAAGGCCACGTTCTAAAATTTGTTTGTATAATGAAAAATCCTGGAATTCCAGGAAAAATAATTGTAGCTTATTTGAATTTGGCTAGCACTTTGTCTACCTCATTGTCAGGATTGGCACAACTGCTATTGGGATCCACTTCTTTTCCACAATAACTGCATGTCCCCCCTTCTTTATTGAGATATGGATTTTGAGATGCACATGTTCCTTTGAATTCACCGTTTTTCAAAAAAATCAATCGTACCGACATCAAGATAAAGAAAAGCGCCAAAAAGCCTACTGTTAAATATAAGG
The DNA here is from genome assembly GCF_021596945.1 of Mongoliitalea daihaiensis. NCBI lineage: Bacteria > Pseudomonadati > Bacteroidota > Cytophagia > Cytophagales > Cyclobacteriaceae > Mongoliitalea > Mongoliitalea daihaiensis. The sequence goes on from NZ_CP063779.1 coordinate 1,077,236, forward strand.
TTGCCATATCAATTTTATTTCTGCAAATTTACACAATACTTTCCAAACGTTGCTACTCTTCGAATAGTTTCCATTCTTATGTCTCAAATATCACAAAGACCCGGCCAACTTCAAGCTTTTGACAAATTATTGACTATCATGGATGAATTGCGGGAGCAATGTCCATGGGACCGTAAACAAACCTTGGAAAGCTTACGACACTTAACTATAGAAGAGACGTTTGAATTGTCAGATGCGATTTTGGATAACAACCTCGAAGAAATTAAAAAAGAGCTCGGGGATATCTTACTTCACATCGTTTTTTATGCCAAAATTGGTTCGGAAAAAGGAGCATTTGATATGGCGACTGTAATAGATTCCCTATGCGAAAAATTGATTCGACGCCATCCTCACATTTATGGAGATGTAAGGGCTGATGATGAAGACGCGGTCAAGCAAAATTGGGAGAAAATCAAGCTACAAGAAAAAGGAAATGTTTCGGTCTTAGGGGGAGTTCCCAAATCCCTTCCTGCCTTAATCAAAGCCATGCGCATACAGGAAAAAGCAAGAGGGGTTGGTTTCGATTGGGAAGAAAAACATCAAGTCTGGGAAAAAGTGGAAGAAGAGATGCAGGAGTTTAAAGAAGAATTCAATGCGGCCACAGAAGCGTCTATAGATAAGGAAAAAGCAACAGCCGAGTTTGGAGATTTATTGTTTTCTCTCATCAATTATGCCCGCTTTATTGACATCAATCCCGAAGAAGCGTTGGAGCGAACCAATCTGAAATTTATCAAGCGCTTCCAATACCTAGAACAAGCCGCCAAAGCAACTGGGAAAAGTCTTGACCAAATGAGTTTGGAAGAAATGGATGTGTATTGGGAAGAGGCAAAGAAATTAGGAAAATAAAACTCCGGCAGGAGTTGAATTCAAATTTAAACCCGCGATTTAATTCAACCCCTACCAGGGTTGGGATTACCGAAATGGATTATCCACATCAAAACCCCGGGTAGCAACCCGGGGCTAATATCCTGCGGAATAAACCCCTATCGGGGTTTGTACTCAGGATCAACATTCAGTTAGAGATGCAAACTTCCGTTGAACAGTTGTCCCACGATACGACAAGTTATTACCTATTTGAAAAATTATATCACTATTTCCAGCGGAATCCAACTCCGACAGGAGTTGACTACCGAAGGTTATTAGCCCCGAGTCGCAACTCGGGGTGAAAAAGATACACCAAATCCTAATTGCCCAACTCCGATAGGAGTTCAATTCAAATTTAAACCCGCGATTTAATTCAACCCCTACCGGGGTTGGGATTACCGAAATGGATTATCCACATCAAAACCCCGGGTGGCAACCCGGGGCTAATATCCCGCGGAATAAACCCCTTTCGGGGTTTGTACTCAGGATCAACATTCAGTTAGAGATGCAAACTTCCGTTGAACAGTTGTCCCACGATACGACAAGTTATTACCTATTTGAAAAATTATAACACTATTTCCAGCGGAATCCAACTCCGACAGGAGTTGACTACCGAAGGTTATTAGCCCCGAGTCGCAACTCGGGGTGAAAAAGATACACCAAATCCTAATTGCCCAACTCCGATAGGAGTTCAATTCAAATTTAAACCCGCGATTTAATTCAACCCCTACAGGGGTTGGCATTACCGAAACGGGTTATCCACATTAAAACCCCGGGTGGCAACCCGGGGCTAATATCCTGCGGAATAAACCCCTTTCGGGGTTTTGGTTCAATATCTACATTTTGCAAAAGAAGCTGATTTTTGTATCTAAAAGTAACATTGTATTGGACAATCAACGGGAGCTGATTCCTTCACAATTCCCGAAAAAACACATTTTAGGTACAATTATCCTGGAAAATCCGTTGGCAAAAATGTTATGTCCTACCAATCAATATTGAGCAGGAAATAAATACCAACTCCGACAGGAGTTGACTACCGAAGGTTATTAGCCCCGAGTCGCAACTCGGGGTAAAACGATACACCCAAATCCAAATTTCCCAACTCCGATAGGAGTTGAAGTCCAATACCTGAATCCTATTGAAATAAGAATTTCGTATTAAAAATCATTAGTAAATGGGTTAAGAGCGCAAATATAGCAGCTGACCAAGCAGTTTATCTACACTAAATTAGGGTAAATGGGATATGTTTATAACTTGCACCCATGCGTCAAACATCCTATATAGAAATTAGTACATCCGCTTATGCGGCTAATATTGAATTTTTAAAACAAGACCTAGGCCCTCAAACCCAACTTTCGGTAGTGGTCAAAGGAAATGCCTATGGGCATGGTATCGAACATATCGTAGCACTTGCTGAAGCAAATGGTGTCCGCCACTTTTCAACTTTCTCAGCAGATGAAGCTTGGAGGGTATGTCAAGCTAGCCAACACAACAGTCAAGCCATGATCATGGGTATGATTGACCCCGAGGATTTACAAGAGGTGATTGCAAAAGGTATCGAATTCTATGTCTTTGATTTCAACCGCTTGGAGCAGGCAATTGCTATTGCTAAAGCGACAAATACCCCTGCAGCTATCCATGTGGAAGTAGAAACGGGTTTTCACCGAACTGGCTTTGAATGGGATGAACTGAAGTGGTTGACAACCCTACTCAAAGAAAATGCTTCACATATCCGATTGAAAGGGCTTTGTACACATTTTGCAGGAGCAGAAAGTATCAGCAACTATGTGCGGGTAAGAAATCAAATCAAGCAATACCGAAAATTCAAAAAGTGGTTTGATGCCCATGACATACACTTTGAAAAATACCACACGGCATGTTCGGCTGCCAGTCTATTGTATCCAGAAACAAAAATGGATATGGTTCGGATTGGAATTGCCTCTTATGGCTTTTGGCCCACACAGGAAACATATATGTACCGTTTTCAATCTTTACCACTAGACAATAAAAACCCACTCAAACGCCTTATTTCTTGGAAAAGTAGCATCATGAATACCAAAAAGGTAAAGATGGGAAATTTTATTGGGTATGGTTCCAGCTACATGGCTCCTCGAAATATGACAATAGCACTGATTCCTGTAGGCTACTGCCATGGGTTTAGCAGACTTCTCAGCAATCAAGGAAAGGTTTTGATCGGAGGGGTGATTGTTCCGGTAGTAGGAACTGTCACTATGAACAGCATCGCAGTGGATGTCACGGACTTGGAAAAAGTTCAGGCTGGAGAAGAAGTAGTACTCATTGGAAAACAAGGTAATTTAGAAATATCGGTAGCTTCTTTCGGAGAGTCTTCCCAACAGGTAAACTATGAATTACTTACGCGCTTGCCTCAGAATATTCCTAGAGAAATTGTGGATTAAATCGTCCTCAAAATGAAAAAACCTAACAGGTATTAAAACCTGTTAGGTTGAGAATATCAGTTTATTGTACCAATTACCGCCTTGTAAACTCCGCTTTTGCCTCATCCAAGAAGTTGATAAAATTCTGGATATTGGTATCATAAGCTTTAGGACGAATCAGTAATTCTTCTTGCTGATCCAAAATCACATAGTATGGCTGTGCATTGTTATTGAATCGGGTGATTTGGAAGTCTGCATTTTGCTTGCCAATGGTATTTTTTACTTTTCCATCGTAGTCTGACGTATACCATTCAGCTTCTGGAAGCTGATAGCGCTCATCGATGTACAGGGCCACCATCACAAAATCTTCCTGTAAGCGTTGCAACACTTGAGGATCCGACCACACACGAGCTTCCATTTCTCGACAATTCACACAACCGTGACCTGTAAAGTCAATAAACAAAGGTTTATTGGCTCGCTTAGCTGCGGCCAAAGCTTGCTGATAATCAAAGTATCCCTGCAATCCATGGGGTAAGTGTAGGAAATCTGCATACTTGGGTTGATCGTCCAGTGTAGTTGTTTTAGCCCCTGTTCCTCGGTTATCTAGGATATTAAAATCATGTGTAGCCATTGGAGGAAGATAACCGCTCAAAGCTTTCAAAGGCGCACCCCACAAGCCTGGGATCAAATACACCACAAATACAAAAGTCACAATGGCCAACATCAGCCGTGGCACGGACAGGTAATCCATGGGAGAATCGTGCGGCAAGCGTAATTTACCTAGCAAATACAAGCCCAATAAGAAGAATATCACAATCCAGATTGCCAAGTAAATATCTCTATCCAACAATCCCCAATGATACACTTGATCTGCTACTGAAAGGAATTTGAAGGCCAATGCCAACTCCAAGAAGCCCAATACTACTTTTACCGAATTCAGCCAGCCTCCTGATTTTGGAAGAGAATTTAACCACTCAGGGAAAATGGCAAATAGCGTGAAAGGAATGGCAAATGCTAGAGAGAACGAGAACATTCCGAGAATCGGTTTCACCAACGCACCACCTGCTGAGGAAATCAAGATAGAGCCTACAATCGGACCTGTACAGGAAAATGAAACCAACACCAAGGTGAAGGCCATAAAGAAAACACCTGCTAATCCCCCTTTATCAGCTTTGGCATCTATTTTATTCACAAAGCTACTTGGCAGCGTCAACTCAAACATGCCCAAAAAGGCCATGGCAAAAAAGATAAAGACTAAGAAGAAAAATACATTGGGTATCCAGTGCGTAGATAGCCAATTGGCAAATTCAGGCCCCTGTATCGCTGCTACTGCTGTACCAGCTATCGTATAAATAGCAATGATGGAAAAACCATACAAGAAAGCATTTCGGATACCCGAAGCACGGGACTTGGACCGTCCGGTAAAGAAGGTCACCGTCATCGGAATCATGGGGAATACACAAGGCGTCAACAAAGCAGCCAAACCGGCAAGGAACGCAATGATCATAAAACCAATCAAGCCTTCTTGCTCCTCATCAGCTGTCAAGTCAATGTAAGTCGGCGCTTCAGAGGAGCCGGTTTCTTGAGTAGTAGCTGGCGTAACTATCGCTTCCCCCGCTTCTTCCAACACTTCCTCCACACTTTTATCCAAGGTCACTGCTGCTGTGGTAGCATCGCTTACTGGTACAGTTCCTGTTGCCGTTGCTGTAATCGTAAAATCTTCTTCAAAAGGAATGCATTGACCTGTGACATCGGAACACATCTGGTAATTTACCGAACCTACCAATTTGATAGCATTACCCGTGACTTTAACCGTCTGCTCAAATGTTCCTGAACCCACAAAATAGGTCACGTCGCCTTCCCATATTTCGTCGTATTTCTTCTTGGGATTGATGGCTTTAAGCCCATTGACCAATTGCACACCCTCCAAAGTTTTTAACTCCAACTCCGTCAACATCGGACCCAAATCCGGATCGAAGTCATTGGAGTAAATGTACCAATCCCTTGGAATCGTTGCTTTAAAGGTGATTTTCACCTCAGAACCAATACTCGGATTTTTATCTGCCAACTGAATGCTCCATTTAGGAGGCGCAATCAACTGTGCCGAAGCTTGGAAGCTGAGAAGTACGAAAGAGAAAAGAAAGAGAATGCTTTTCAGGTGTGTTGACATGGTATAAATACTTTTCCGCTGTAATAATGAGGAAATTAGGCAAATAGTTCAGTAATCCTTCGCACAAAAGGGGATTTTGATAGTTGAAAGGAAGATAGGAATTAAAAACAACCTGCAGTCAACCATCATGCTAGTAGACCTGATGTAAGTGACTACAGGTTTTTATTTGTATTTTCAATGCCCCTTGAGATTATCACTTAAGCGCGCGCCTGATCGGTGAAATGCTTGAAGAAAAGAGCGATAGTTTCGATACCCATCAAGTAATTTTGAATTCCATAATGCTCATTCGGCGAGTGCAAAGCATCTGTATCTAAACCAAAGCCCAATAAAATAGGATCTAGGCCCAATTCCTGCTGGAATAGTGCACAAATTGGAATGGAACCACCCTCTCTTGTAGGAATCGCTTTTTTACCAAAAGCTTCCTGAATAGCTAAGTCAGCTGCTCGATAACCCGGCGTATCCGTAGACACAACCGCAGGTGCACCTCCATGATGAGGAGTTACCTTTACCTTCACAGAAGCAGGCGCAATGGATTTAAAGTGCGCTTCAAACAAATTGGATATTTCTCTAAAGTCTTGGTTTGGAACCAAACGCATGGAAATCTTCGCATAAGCTTTCGAAGGAAGTACCGTCTTGGCACCTTCTCCTGTATACCCACCCCAAATGCCATTGACATCCAATGTTGGGCGGATACCTACGCGCTCAATGGTGGAATAACCTGCTTCACCGTGCACATCTGCTACGTCTAATTTCTTCTTGTAATCCTCTAATTCAAATGGCGCTTCATTCAAGGCCTTTCTGTAAGCAGCGCTGTACTCCTCCACTTTATCATAAAACCCAGGGATAGTGATGTGGTTGTTTTCATCCTGCAGGGAGGCGATCATTTTACACAAGGTGTTGATAGGATTGGCAACGGCACCTCCGTAGGTTCCAGAATGAAGATCTCTGTTAGGTCCAGTTACCTCCACTTCCATGTAGGCCAAGCCTCTCAAACCCACCGTTACGGAAGGGTCCTGCAAGGAAATCATGTGCGTATCGGAGACCAATACCACATCCGCTTTCAATTTTTCTTTGTTGGCTTTGACAAAAATATCCAAGTTGGCTGAACCCACTTCTTCTTCTCCCTCGATCATGAACTTCACATTACATGGCAAGGAGTTATTGGCCATCATCGCTTCAAACGCTTTCACGTGCATATAAAACTGACCTTTATCATCTGCTGACCCACGTGCGAAAATAGCACCTTCTGGGTGTCTGTCGGTGGTTTTGATCACCGGTTCAAAGGGTGGAGAGTCCCATAATTCATACGGATCCGCAGGTTGCACATCGTAGTGGCCATATACCAAAATCGTAGGAAGGGCAGGATCGATGAGCTTTTCACCGTACACAATAGGGTAGCCGGCAGTTTGACACAATTCTACTTTATCTGCTCCTGCTTTTTCTAACTGCTCCTTTACAAAATCCGCAGCAGCAAATACATCGTTCTTAAACTTCGGATCTGCACTTACGGAAGGGATACGAAGCAAATCAAACAACTCATTTAAAAAACGCTCTTTATTGTCTTGAATGTAGGTTTTTACTGACATTATTTATTGGGTTACAATTCTACTAATTTTATAAATTTTGGCGAGCATAATTGCCCGCATTTTTAACATCATCATCCAAATGCTTTCAGAAGTATTAAACAAAGAAACTCCGTATACCTCTAATAATTCGAGAAATGTTCTTTTAGAAACACCAACAATAGAAGCGCCTTGACCTGAAGAAATTTTTCCTGTCTCAGACAGCTTGCTTGCAGCAGCCAAGAGAAAATCTTGTGGTTCAATTCCTAGACTTTCGGGCAATTCAATTTTGATCGAACTCATATGGGTTAAATGAATTATCCAGAGTACAAAATTACATTTATTATCAGGATTTGCCTATTTTGGGCCAAACTTTTGAATATGAAAGCAATTATCTGTGAATCATACGGGCTACCCGATAGCCTTGTTTACAAAGAGGTGGCAAACCCAGAGGCAGGAGCTAAAGACGTCATTATAGAAGTTGCTGCCTGTGCGGTAAACTTTCCCGATGTATTGATTATTCAAAACAAATATCAATTCAAGCCTGAACTCCCTTTTTCGCCTGGAGGAGAAGTCTCGGGGGTTATTAAATCGGTGGGTAGCCAAGTGAAACATCTTCACGTTGGACAACGAGTCTTGGCCTTGTGTGGTTGGGGGGGATTTGCAGAAGAAGTGAAAGTGTCTGCTGATCGAGTATTTCCCATTCCTCCCTTTATGGATGATGTGACAGCGGCATCCACACTCTACACATTTGGAACCTCTTATTTTGCACTAAAAAATCGTGCACAATTGAAATCGGGGGAAACACTCCTCGTATTAGGAGCCTCTGGCGGGGTTGGTTTGGCAGCAGTGGAATTGGGAAAAGTCATGGGTGCTAGAGTAATAGCTGCGGCTTCCACTGTGGATAAGTTGAATAGTTGCCAAGAAAAAGGGGCTGATTACTTGATCAATTATGAAACAGAAGACATCAAGGAGCGAGTCAAAGAATTAACCCAAGGCAAAGGAGTAGATGTAGTCTTAGATGTGGTTGGTGATAAATACGCCGAACCTGCACTCCGCAGCATGGCTTGGAAAGGTAGATACTTGGTAGTGGGTTTCGCTGCAGGAGAAATCCCTAAATTCCCGCTGAACTTAATTTTGTTGAAGGGTTGCTCAGTGATGGGGGTGTTTTGGGGAAGGTTTTCCACAGAGGAGGTGCAGGCCAGTCAGCAAAATTTGGTGGAATTGGTGGGGATGATTCAAGCTGGAAAAATCAGTCAGCATATACATCAGCTGTACAGCTTGGAAGAAAGCCGGAGAGCCTTGCAGGAAATGATGGAAAGGAAGGTGGTGGGAAAGGCGGTAGTGGTGGTGAGAGGCGAGAAGCGAGAAACGAGAAACGAGAGAGAGGGAATGAAGAATGAGGAATTAGAAATTAGAAATGAAGGTTTAGAGACAAGAGCCAAGAAACAAGATACAAGACCCGAGACGGATATTGAAGAAAAGAAACGAGTGTTTCGGTCGGTGGGGGATTTGAGGGGGGCTGTGGGGAGTTCTTTGGGGGTAAGTGAATGGGTAGTGGTAACTCAGGACTTGATTCATCAGTTTGCGGAGACCACGGATGATAAGCAGTGGATACATGTGGATACCGAAAAGGCAAAAATGATGCTGCCCGGAGGGAAAAACATTGCGCATGGATATTTGACATTATCCTTGATTCCCAAACTACTCTATGGTTTACTCCCGCTTGAAGGGGTACAGATGGCGCTTAATTATGGTACGGAGAAAGTTCGTTTCCCGGCACCTTTGTATTCAGGTAATTCCGTCCGACTTCATGCATCCATTAGCAAAGTGGAAGATCGGCCTGACGGGGCAGTAAGTCTGCATATACAGGCCACTATGGAAGCAAAAAATTCCGACAAACCCGTTTGTGTGGCAGAGATTATTACAATTGTAAGGTTTTAAGTAAATTCATTAAACCATCCTTAATAACCAATGAAAATGAAACTACTTGGAATGATATCTCTCCTGTTTTTTGTAGTCATGAGCTCTTTGCTAGCACAGGACAAAAAATGGATGATGGGACCTTTTGAGCGGCCAACAAATGCTGAACCTATCATTACGCCCACAGATGCAACTAGCTGGAAAGATCCTATGACTGGAAAAATGGTTCGTTGGGAATCCATGGCAACATTCAATCCAGCAGCAATTGTTATGGATGATATGGTACATGTATTGTATCGAGCAGAAGAAAAGCTCGGAGAAAAGGAAATAGGAGGCCATACTTCCCGAATAGGAATGGCAACCTCAAAAGATGGTTTTAACTTTAATCGAGAAAACGCACCAATTTTTTATCCTGACGACGATAACCAAAAAGAATTTGAGTGGACTGGTGGTGTGGAAGACCCAAGAATAGTCGTAACGGAAGATGGAACTTACGTTTTAACCTACACTCAATGGAATAGAGAATATCCCCGGTTGGCTGTAGCAACATCCAAAGATCTTAGAAACTGGGAAAAACATGGGCCAATATTTAAAAATTTTGGTGAAGGGAAATACCATAATCAAGAAACCAAATCGGGCGCTATTGTAAGTGAGCTCAAAAACGGAAAATTAATTGCAGCAAAAATTCATGGGAAATACTGGATGTACTTTGGAGTTCCCCACATATGGCTTGCAAGTTCGGATGATTTGATCCAATGGAGCCCTGTTGAAAGCATTGATGAAAATCTCGTCCCGGTGCTAAGCCCAAGACCTGGATACTTTGATTCATGGTTGGTAGAAGCAGGTCCTCCTCCTGTGCTTACCGAAAATGGTATAGTTGTACTATATAATGCAGGCAACCAACAGAATTTGGGGGTCAAGGATTTAGGAAACCGACTTTACACAGGAGGACAAGCTTTATTTAGTAAAGAAGAGCCATGGAAGTTATTGGATCGTACGGATGTTCCATTTTTAAAACCGGAATTGCCTTTTGAGAAATCAGGTCAGTATGTAGACGGAACAACCTTTATCGAAGGATTAGTACACTATGGCGGTAAATGGCTTCTTTACTATGGAACAGCAGATTCTATGGTAGGCGTTGTTAGCTGGGATGGTAAAAATTAGTTTGCTAAAAAGCCTCCCCAATAAACAAATAGAAACCTGTTCCTTCTTTAGTGAAAGCCACATCCAATCGAGTATAGATATCCTTTTTTGGAAACAGTAAAAAACCGGGCGCCTGCACCGGCAGTCCAGGCTACTTTGTTGATGGAGGCTTGGGAAAAATCATGGGTAATTACAGCTTCACTAGTAGATAATTCTAAACATTTTCAATACCAATTGATCGTTTAATTAAAGATGAGTAAAAAATTTTAGCATTTTTTATTTATAAAAATTTCATTTTAAGAGTTTTCTATTTTCTAAATCAACTAATATTTGCATTTGTTGTATTGCAATTTGGTTTAGTTTAACTAACCGTTCATGCTGCTCCATTTTTTCTTGGATAAATAAAGCATTTAAATTCTCTAAGTTAGCCAAACAGATTAACTCATTAATATTTGCAAAATCCCTAATATTTCCTTTCAAGTTGGGATTAGCATCCCTCCATTGCTTAGCTGTCATACCAAATAATGCGACATTTAAAACATCTGCTTCATTAGCATAAATCATTGAAACCTGAGCTGGAGTTAATAAAGCTGGAACCAGATATCTCTTTATAGCATCTGTGTGAATGTGGTAATTAAGTTTAGCCAATTCTCTTTTGGCAGACCACCCCAAATGCTTATGCTCCTCTTGCTTTAAACGCTGGAATTCCTTTACCAAATATAATTCAAACTCAACTGATACCCAGCTTGCAAATTTAAATGCAATATCTCGCTGTGCATAAGTCCCACCACCAGCTCCACCTTTAGAGATTATTCCAATTGCTCCTGTTAGTTCTATCCATCTGCTAGGACTCATTGTAAAAGAGTTACTTCCTGATTCTTTCAAAAGGGGGTCGAATTCGACCCCCCTAAAATGTGGGTTATTTAAGTGTTCCCAAAGACCAAGGTATTCTAAAGTATTCTTTAAGCGCATCCAATTTTTCACCACATCTTTGGGTTCTATTGGGTTTTTTTGCTTGGCGATATCAGTAATACTAATAAAATCTTCGCCATTAACATTCAAGGTTTTTATTGTTACCTGTTTTACTACAATTTGCTTAGCCTTTGCCATACTAACTGTTTAAAAGTTGTCAAGTTAAATCTTTAGTCCAATTTACTAAAAACTAAGGAAAAATACTGGGTTTTTTATTTTGATAATTACCTAAAACGCCTCCCCAATAAACAAATAAAAACCTGTTCCCTCTCGGGTGAAAGCCACATCCAATCGAGTATAGATATCCTTTTTTGGAAACAGTAAAAAGCGAGCGCCAGCACCAGCAGCCCAAACTACCTTATGGATGGATGCTTGTGAGAAGTTCGGGACGACTGTGGCAGTACTAGCAAAAACAGTAGCACCTAGACGATTGGTAAAGCCCAAAGGTAGAGGAAGCATGCGGTACTCTACCTGCGTAGCGATTTGATTGCGGTCCCGAAACCTACCAAAATAATAACCACGCATCATACTATCCCCACCCATCAATGCCAATTGATTGAAGGGAACATCACCTGCCATAAATTGACCCAATAACTGAAAAGCCAGCACATTATTAGCACCTACGGGTCTAAACAAGCGAGAATCCAATAAAAGTGCGTTGAAATTGAAAGTACTTAAGGCAGGGAAATAGCGAATCAAAGCCAACTCTGCAAAATGACCATCCCGAACATTCAGGACATTGTGGCGATCGTCGTACACGAGACCCAAGCCCAAACCCAAATTTCGTGAACCTTCAAATCCTAGGGGTAAATCAAATTCAGGTGCATTCTCGGCTTTTCTAAAATCTACTTGAGATAATTGGTTGTATTCTACCTCCAAGCCCCAATACATGTTTTTTCGGATTTCACGAAGTACCCGCTCTTTGATCCAGATTTGATTAGCGTCCACCAAGGCCAAGTAATCACTCGGGCTATCCATTCCAATTCCATGGTATTTCAAAGGGAAACTTTGCAAGCGTATTTTCCCTAAAAAGAACCACTTATTTTTATCCGTATAGATGGCATGATCAAACCAAATCCCGTACTGGTTTTCCAAGGTGATGAAGGTAAACCCGTTAATTTCACTCAATCGATTGGTGGTGTCTCGCTTGGGATAGTACACATAGAGGGAAGAAAACCCAATTTCCCAACTTGTCTCGGGGGCATAGGCTAAGGTAGGGTATACCAAAAATTGTGGCCTGCTGATATCAGAGGTATCGTTCAATACCTTGTTGAGGTATTTTCTTGCAAATAATTGTGCCTGAGCTTCTTGCAACAAAAAAATAGATATCAAACACAACAGGAACAACTTTCCCTTCATCCCAATAAAATTTAAGTCCGAAAACTACTTAAACTTTACGACTTTACCATGAGCTTTAGATGTCATACTTTGAGGAATGTTTTCCGAAATTTCATTGAAAAGCAATTCCACTAGTTTTTTCTTAAGATAACTTCGATTCAAGACAATGCTGACCTCCCGCAAGGGTTCCTCGCCTTCAAAAGGCCTTAAGCGTTCTTTTTCCTCGGATGACAAATCAAAGGTCGCCAACTCGGGAAGCAATGTCATTCCCTCGTATTCATTGACCATATTTTTCAATCCCTCCAAGGAACCACTTTCATAGTGGAAATTCATGCGCTGAAACTTTGTTTGATCGCACAACCTGAATACCTGATCACGAAAACAGTGGCCTTGTTGCAGGACCCACATATCATCCGTTTCCAAGTCAGTCACTTGAAGTTTGGGCTTCACAAGCAACGGGTGACCATCCGATAAATACGCATAGAATTTTTCATAGAACATGGGCTTTTCCAAAATCCCATTTTCCTCTAAAGGAGTAACGACGATGCCAAGGTCTAACTCATCATTTTTAAGTTTGCGGATAATTTCCTCTGTCACCAGCTCTTCAACTTGAACTTTAACCTGCGGATATTTTTCCAAAAAACTGCGAATAAATCTGTGCAACAAATAGGGGGCAAGGGTTGGAATAATTCCAATTTTAATCAGTCCTGAAATGTCACCTTTCAATTGGGCCACCAATTCAAAAATACTTTTACTCTCAGAAACCACTTTTTTAGCCTGACTAATTATCTGCACACCAATCTCTGTTGGAATGACGGGCATCTTGCTGCGGTCAAATAAAATGACCCCCAATTCATTCTCTAATTTCTGGATTTGAGCACTGAGCGTAGGTTGTGTTACAAAGCATGATTCTGCCGCCTGACCAAAATGTCGGTGCTTATCTACGGCCAAAACATATTCTAATTGCTGAATCGTCATATGAAAAACGTCAGGGTAAGTATAATAAGGTAGCAAATATAAAATCTTTTTTTCGTTTATTTAGATTTGATTTAAATAATGATTAATTTTGCCCCATCAAAAGTACAAACTATGTTAAGATCACTTATACAATCGACATTTATAGCAATCGCGGGAGCTTTCCTAGTGGCTTGCAGTACGGGTACCCAAGAGGAAGTTGTCAACGTTTACACGCACAGACATTACGAAGCTGATCAGCAACTCTTCGATAAATTTACAGAAGCTACAGGCATCAAAGTAAATGTAGTTTCTGCTTCCGCAGATGAATTGATTCAAAAATTGGAATTGGAAGGCCCAAATTCTCCAGCAGATGTATTGATTACCGTAGATGCTGGAAGACTTTATCGAGCACAAAGCAAAGATTTGTTTCAGCAAATATCTTCCGAAACATTGAATGGCAACATTCCCGCTAAATTTAGAGAACCTGCGGGTAATTGGTTTGGCCTAACGTATAGAGCTAGAATTTTGGCCTACAGTGTAGATCGTGTAAATCCAGAAGAATTAAGTACTTATGAAGCACTCACAGAGGAGCAATGGAAGGGAAGAGTCTTGACCCGATCCTCTGAGAATATTTACAATCAATCGCTATTGGCTTCTGTGATCGCACATAAAGGCAGTGAAGGAGCAGCTGAATGGGCCGCTGGTTTATTGGGCAATATGGCGAGAGAACCAAAAGGTTCTGACAGAGATCAAGTAAAAGCAGTGGCTTCTGGTGAAGGAGATGTTGCGATTGTTAATACATATTACATCGGTATTATGCTCAATGATGCCAACGAAGAAGAGCGAAAAGCAGCAGAAAAAGTTGCCATCTTCTTCCCAAATCAAGATGATAGAGGCACGCATATCAACATTTCAGGAGCAGGTGTAACCAAGTACGCTCCAAATAAAGACAATGCAGTAAAACTATTGGAATATCTTTCATCCAAAGAGGCTCAGGAGTTTTTGGCATCTATCAACTTTGAATATCCAGTAAATCCTGCTGCATCTTTCTCTGAGCAATTGCTCAAGTGGGGAACATTCAAAGCAGATGAAATTAATTTATCTGTATTAGGAGAAAATAACAGTGAAGCTGTCGTAGTATTTGACAAAGTGGGGTGGAAATAAGCATTGGAATTAGTAAAAAGAAAGTATTACTGGTGGAATAAATGGACTGGCTACTCGCTGCTGATACTGCTGCTAGTAGCCACTCCTTTATTGACCATTTTTTTTAAAATCTTCGATAGCCCTGGAGATAGCTGGAGACATATTTCAGAAACTTTGCTTTGGGGATATTTTCAAAATACGGTATTGCTCCTACTGGGAGTAGCTTTTTTTACCTTTCTGTTGGGAGTGAGTACCGCTTGGCTCGTATCCAACTATGAATTCCCTGGAAGAAAACACTTTGAATGGTTATTAATTCTTCCCTTAAGTTTTCCAGGGTATATTATGGCCTACACCTATGTAGGTTTGTTGAGTTTTACAGGACCTATCCAAAGCTTCTTGCGCAATAATTTTGATATCACATTTAAAGGTGCTTTGGTTGACTTGATGAATTTGCCAGGGGCTATCTTCATACTTTCGGTAACCTTGTTTCCCTATGTTTTTCTCATCAGTCGCACCTCTTTTCTTCAGCAATCTAAAAGTCTTCAGGAGGCTTCCTTCCTGCTGGGGGCCAATCGTTTTCAGACTTTTTTCAAAGTAGCCCTGCCCATGGCTAGACCTGCCATAGTTGGGGGCATTGCCTTGGCTTCTATGGAAGTATTGAACGATTATGGAACTGTCAAATATTTTGGTGTAAACACTTTTACCACAGGCATTTTCCGTTCTTGGTTTTCTTTGGGTGATTCCACTACTGCCATTTACCTCGCGGCTATTTTGATGGTTTTTGTTTTCAGCATTCTATACCTTGAATCTTGGCAACGCGGCAATAGGCAATATGCCTCTTTAAAAGGTACTCATAAACCTACAGTTAGGCTTACTCCTACGAAAACCAAACGCTATTTCTACACAGCTCTTTGTTCATCTGTATTTCTGATAAGTTTTCTCATTCCATTTTTTCAGATTATTCATTGGGTTAGTTTAACCTATCATAAAGTTATCAACGAGGCGTTTTTTTTGCTGGTATACAGAAGCTTTACCTTAGCCGCAATCACTGGAATAGTCATCGTCATCCTGTCGGTAATTTTATTGTATACGCTTCGATTGAGTCCGTTCAAATGGATCAAAAACATCACTAAAATCTCTACTTTAGGCTATGCTATTCCTGGTGCTGTGATTGCTGTAGGAATTATGATTCCTTTTTTGGCGTTTGACAAATGGATTTACAATACTTTTCTGACAGCCAAAACAGCTGGTTTGTTCCTATCAGGAACACTCTTCGCTTTGGTATTTGCTTATGTGGTACGCTTTATGGCCGTAGGTTACAATCCTGTGGAATCAGGATTTCAAAAAATCGGCATTCATGTCAATGAGGCAAGCCGCCTGCTGGGGAGTAGAAGTACCAAAACCCTTTTCAAAATAGACCTCCCTTTGATCAAAAACTCTCTTGTATCAGGCGTATTATTGGTTTTTGTAGACGTCCTAAAAGAATTACCCTTAACTTTGATTCTTCGACCGTTCAACTATCAGACGTTGGCTACCAAAACTTTTGATATGGCTACCAATGAAATGATTGCTGAATCGTCCAATGCAGCATTGATTATCATATTGACTGGAATTATTCCCATAATTTTGCTCAATCGACTAATCAACAAAAAATAGGACAGACCCAGAATGGATGAATATTCTCTCACTTAAAAACGTCAACAAAAAATACAGCCAAGCCAAGGAATTTGCTGTCAACCATGTCTCTTTTGAAGTAGCAGAAGGAGAGATATTAGCATTGGTTGGAGAAAGTGGATCCGGGAAGACTACTCTGCTTCGCCTGATTGCTGGGTTAGAACATCCAGATGATGGAATCATCTCACTTTCGGGACAGGTAATTGTAGAAGGAAAAAAATCCGTTCCAGCTCATGAACGAAAAGTAGGAATGGTATTCCAAGATTATGCCCTTTTCCCTCATTTGACTATTTTGCAAAATATCCAATTTGGATTAGATAAAAAGCTCCCCAATAAAGATGAGGTTGCTGAAGAGACCCTACGCTTGGTAGGGCTGAAAGAAGACTTTAACAAATATCCCCATCAATTATCCGGTGGGCAACAACAGCGGGTGGCTTTGGCAAGGGCTATTGCACCGAATCCAAAAATTTTATTAATGGACGAGCCCTTTAGTAACTTGGATACTGTCCTCAAAGACCAAGTACGGGAGGAAATCAGACAGATTATCAAGAAAACAGGCATCACGGCCATTTTTGTAACACACGATACCCGGGATGCATTATCTACGGCTGATCGAGTGGCAATTTTGCACAAAGGCTACCTCCAACAAATCGATATTCCAAAAAACCTCTACGAACAGCCTGTCAACGGCTATGTGGCTAATTTTTTTGGTAAACGCAACGAGATGCTAGCGACGCCTACCAAAGATGGTTTCTATACTTCCTTTGGTTTTATTTCCGACCCGGAAGCTGTCAACTATCAATCACAGGTGCGTATTACTTTCCGACCCGAACATGCAGAAGTTGTACAGCGGGAAGGGCAGCAATTGATCGGAAGAATCGCCAAAGCTTCCTATTTTGGAGATCACCAAATCGTAAAAATTGCAGATTCCGAAGGTAAGCGCGTGAGTATCCGGACCAACCCGGGGAGAAGTTTTGATGGGCAGGACCGGGCACATTTCTTTTTATGGAAGTATTGTATAGAGGAAGCGTTTTAGGCCTACTTCTTTACCCATTTCAATAAATCGTATTCTACGCCTTCATTGATGTAGTTAGTTTCGGCAGCCCCACCGCCGATGTAAGCTTCCCCATTCAGCACAAAAGCAAAACCACGGTATCTTCCCTTATGACCTACAGGGGGGCCATGGGACCAAGTATTGGTCTGAGGGTCATATACATGGGATTCGGGAGAACCCGAACCTCCCACAGATGAACCAATCGCGGTATAGCCTTTCCCATTCAAAGCAAAACCAACAGAGTACAATCGAGCATACGCTTGATCTGCCATCCTAGTCCAAGTATCGGCTATGGGATCGTAGCGCATCATATCCACTTCACCCGTATTGCTCGCACCATCCGTAATATAAGCTTTACCGTCGATCACAAAAGTTACCGCCTTAATTCTTCCGGCAGCTAAGGGTTGTGCAATCGGCTTCCATTGATTGGAGGTTGATTCATAGCTGTAAAAATCCTGATAAGAGGTATTATCTCGCATGCCCATACCCAAATAAACTTTCTGACCGATGGCAAACATGGAAGAGTTAACCCGATAGGGACCTATGAAGCGCGCCCGTTCCTTCCAAGAAGTCCCATCAAATTCCCAGACTTCATTCCGATCATTGGCAGTATATAGGTATCCTTTGTTACCTGTCGAAGCAGTATTCCCAAAATGGCTCAGTTCAAAAGGTAATTCATGCTTTTTCCAAGACAGATTTGTAGGATTAAACTCCCACATATACAATTTTTGGAAATCATTTTTCCCCACTGCAAATACATAGGCCTTATTGTTGACGACAAATGTGCCTGGCCCTCCATAGTAAGCAAATGGAAGTGTTGTCGAAATCAAGAGCCACTCATCTTTAATACACACATCTGTTTGGCCTTTGGTAGAAGCTCCAGCTACTATCACCTCCACCGTCATCTTTCCTCTAGGGAAAGGACCTTGGGGTACCATAGCGTATAGCTTATCTGGGTAAACATCCATCACTTCCGCTTCCACTCCTTCCAACAAAACCGTGTTTTTATGGGAAATCGGGTGAAAGTTTGAACCAAAAATCTCAATCATTTGATAGGTATCCATGCATTCATCATAAGATTCAATGATGGGGGCTTTGATTTCGAAAAACTCCTCCGAAATCACCGTCTGCCGTTGAGCTTTCACGGTAATCTTACTTTTGGCTATATCCAAATCATCCGGCACTATTACAATCAATTTATTTCGCTCAGCACCAATAACCTGCGCAGGTACTTCCCCAAAATACACTTCATTTTCACTCGGTTGGTCTCCAAAATGCGCACCTTCAATGATCACTTCCTCACGAAAAGTAGCCGTCAACGGTGATATTTTGTTAATCTCAGGAGCTGCCAATTCATAAGGGTATTCCACAGCTTTGCCATAAACTACTGCACGGATGATAAACTTTGCACTTGTGAGATTAGGTGGAATGACCGTAGTGATGACACTGTCCTGAGCAGTAAATGTTCCTATAGGCTGTTGGTCAAAATAAAGGGCAGTACTTTCACGGCTTACTCCCAAGTTTGTTCCCACAATTTTTATGGTCTCATTGAGGTGAGCTTTGGTAGGATCTACGCGTGAGATTTGAGGAGCCACACTTCCGTTGGAAAAAAAAGAAATGATTTTACCATAAAACATTCCACTGGCAGACTCCCCATATGCACGAAAATAATATTTTTGCTGATCCTGAATCCCTGATAGTACTGCTGCAGAAAATTCTCCTTTCCCCTCCGGCGTACCCAAAGAGACCTTTCGTTGGGCCAGATTCCATACGTTGGTGTCTTGGGTGTACATAAAACCATGTTCCGTGAGCCCCTTTTCCTGAATGATTTCACCAAAAAAGCGTGCACCTCCATCCGCCAAAATTTCAACACGGCTTGATCGCACCGCATCCACTCGGATATCCGGACCATCATTTTCCGAACAAGCAAACAAGGTAATTGCTAGCGAGGTATATAAGAAAAGCTTCTGAAACTTCATAGGGAAAGGCTAAGGGTACAAGATGTTAAAATAAATCAAAGAAAAATTACAATCCTAGCAATTACCAAAAGTCTTAGTCAAAAAACATATGACGGATTTCATGAAGTGGTAATTCCTCCAAGACCTCTCGTTCAGAGATTCCATTCAAATTGTGCCAAGAGACTAATCGAACCGCTCCATCCGCTATCTCTATTCCTGTAATACTATGGTCACTGAAGCAGCAGCAACCAGCATTGAAATAGGTTGGGCGGTACTTTCCGTTGGTATTTGCCGCTACCCGACATTGCTCTGGATGTCGGTCTATTTTTTCTTGCAATTCATGGATTTTTTTGATTTCCCCATGCACTTCAGCCTCTGCCAAGGCTTCTTTCAATGACTGCAAATGACTATACGAATGAAAAATTGGCTGATGCGTATGGCCTGTAATTAAAATCAGATTTTCCTGTTGCTGACTCCACTCGTACATGATCCGATTATGAAGTGTTTTCTCCGTTTGAGTACTGGCAGGAGTGTTGATGTTGATTTCAAGAAAAGATTGAAAAGGTCCCCAGATATAGGTGACAAACCACTTAGAAAACGCATTCCCATCTGAATTTTGATCCCCCTGATGCCCATGGGTGCAAAAGACATCTACATTTTTCCCGTTTTCCAATGCTACACGTATGACAATTCCCCCGTAGATATTGATTGCCTTCCCATAGAGTTGCCGAAGATACATTTCTGCAAAGGGGTCTATTTTCCAAAAAAGATCATGATTGCCATAGATTTTATAAAATGCATTACGCTCCACAAACATGCGCTCTCGTTCAAAAGTAGCTTTGTTGTGCTTCATGATAGAAAAGATGTTAAACTTCCAAAACTCCTCTGAATCTCCCAGATTGATATACATTGCCCCTTTTCCATTGTAATAATCCAAGGCTGCCAAATAATTCTTTTCTGCATTCCTAAACTCATCGCCGGTACCTCGATTCCCTTTATGATGGTCCGAAAAAATAATAGTAGTTCCTCCCCTAAGGTCCAATTCATACAACGCACCCTCCTTGGAATTGGGGTTATCCACAATTTCACGATAGATTTCTGTCAAGCGTTTAAATACCTGCTCTTTATCCGGAGAAGAAGACACCCTCCTAGCCAACCAAATCGTCGGTTTCCTCAACAAAAAAATAATCGGCTGTTTCAACTTGTTCAAAAAATTCTTCATGCTATTTGGATTTTCCTGAAAGTAACAATTTCTGTATACATACCCAAATGATTGGGAACGCAGATGAGGCGGGTGCAAGCAACGCAGATTTTGGGAAGATTTTTTTATGAACAAAACTCACTCGTTGCGAACGTTGCGACAAATCGTTGCGCTCGTTGCGAGAAATAGGCCCTGTAAAGAATAGTGAAGAAGGCATTTGTGAAAATCCTCAAGCCTTGTGTCAAATTAAAAACCATGCTATTGAACATAATCTCATGGGCTACCAAAGCAAAAACCTTCTGTGTTAATCTGAGCAATCTGTGGACATTTTTATTTTAGATTTTAGAAGTCAGAATTTAGATTTGGTGCTATGCAAGTCCATGAGCATATAATCATTTTTTTCGGCCGTGGCGTCAAACCGTTGCGCTCGTTGCGTGAAACCTATGGAACGCAGATGAGGCGGATGCAGGCAACGCGGATTTAGACTAGAATTTTTTATATGTTTTAGGGTCAAAAAATAGACTTTAATTCTTACCAATTAAAATTAAGCGATTATAAGTACTTAATAATTGGATATCGACCAATTTTTGAAAACTTATTTTTTTTTGTGGCGTGAAAAGTGGTATTAACTCTAGACCCCACTAATTATGAGTACTTTACAGTACATTCACAAACATGACAAAACATTCAGTAATTATGTTTTGAAAAAATAACTAAAAATTTTAAGATATACGCAGGTTGGAAAGTTGGACTTGGTAAAGGGTTTTATGAAGCTGCTAAAAACTTTGATAAAGAATGGAAGGGTTTTGCCCAGGAAGCTAAATATGGAGTTAAAATTAGTTTTTAAATGAAAAAAACGGTGTTAAGCATTTCATTA
This sequence comes from Mongoliitalea daihaiensis, assembly GCF_021596945.1. NCBI lineage: Bacteria > Pseudomonadati > Bacteroidota > Cytophagia > Cytophagales > Cyclobacteriaceae > Mongoliitalea > Mongoliitalea daihaiensis. The sequence goes on from NZ_CP063779.1 coordinate 1,098,507, forward strand.
TGGCTATTGTCCCTAGCTGCTATTGCCCAGTGGCCTAGGGAAGCACCTGTAACCGTTCCAAAAGAACGCTATGAAAGAGGAGGTGGAATTTACATTATAGTTCCAAGTTATACCAATACTCAAAATATCCAAATGAATTCAATTCTCCTAGAAAATGGATATCCCTTAATCCCTATTGGAGGATTTAATTATGGAGTTGGTTTAACTTGGAGATTGAATAGATTTGAACTAGGTGCAGAAGCATTATTGGGAAATCAATCAAGAACTAGAGCAGATATAAATTCAAGGATCACAAGAAATACGACGACAGTAAATATTCCACTAAAGTATCATTTTGTTATCAAAGAAAAATATTCTGTTTTCGCTCTTTCTGGATGGTCGGGTACGCAAACAAATTTAACCGCATCTAAACCGGTCACTAACACAAGTAATATCAATTCGCTATTGTTGAATCCAGGAACATCTGTTCAACTGGAACATCTTTCAACTGGTTTATTACTTGGTGGTGGTATTGCAATTCATCGACTACAGCAAGATTTTACAGGCGGATTTATAGTTAAATTTGGATATAGATTGCCATTTCATAATGGATTTGAATGGGAATCTAGGTTTGCTCAGTTTACAAATTCACCAATTGATAACTTTTCCTATTTCTTCCTCCAATTTGAAATAGGTATATTTTCAAACTACAAAAAAGGTGAACTGAAACCAGCTGAGCTTTTTTAATGAAATCTAGGATAAACTTAAATTCTTATGGTAGTCAAGTTTTCTGGTATCCTATGTTTTATGCTTCTGATGTTTTCAGTAGGTTTTGCACAAGATGATGAGGAAGTTTATGAATGGGAACGTCCAAGACCTGATTATAATAGAGGGCTCAATGCGTATATCATATTTCCTGCATTTACTATCAGTTCTCCGGCAAGCATCAATCAATTGCTTCATGCAAATGGATACCCTGTATTACCAAGAGGGCACTTGAACTTAGGGTTTGGATTGAATTATAGGATCAACAGATTTATGGTTATAACCGATCTTTTTTGGGGTAACCAACTAAAAACAAATCCAGTAGATGACCCTATTAACCAAACTACTAGAAGAGTATCCTGGTCAGGAAATTTTGGATTTGCATACCATGTGATAAGAACGGATGGCGGTGCCGTATATCCTTTTATTGCCTACAGTTTTACAGAAACTACGCTCTTCTTGTCAAGATCCACTTCTTCTACTTCCTTAGATAATATTCTAAGCAATCCCGGAAACTCTGTACATCTTAATAATTACTCCAATGGATTGTTTATAGGTATTGGAATGGATGCGCACGATTTATTCTTAGAAGACTCTATAATTGGATCAATCAGAATTGGTAAAAGGATTCAAACTAATCCTATTGAAAACTGGAGTAGCAGGTACACTCAATTGAGCAATTCACCGCTTGAAAGTTTCAATTATTGGCAGATCCAACTTTCAATAGGCGGTGCATTTAACTGGGATAGAAAGAGGCATTAGAACTTATTTCAATTTGTTCCCAAACGTGCTAATCAGTAGATTTTATTAAAAATATAAAAGGAATTTAATGTAGAAAAGAATGGTACGATGGCTTCTGATTTCTTTGTTATCATTGTTCAACCCCAGTCTTCTCTTTGCCCAATGGCCTAGAGAAGAACAGGAAAAAACAGAAAAACCTTATTACAAAAGGGGACTGGGGCCATATTTGGTGGCCCCTTCATTTACCTATACCCATACTATCAATCTCAACAATTTCCTTGCTGAAAATGACTATCCTACTATACCTTCTGGTGCATTTAATATTGGATTTGGTTTTAATTGGAGATTTAATCGATTGGAAGTCGGACCTCAAGTTCTTTTAGGAAGACAGTCAAATGAATCTTTAAATCCACAATCGAAAATTATTCGAAGAGCAGTAACTGCAAACCTGCCACTGTTGTATCATTTGTGGATTAAAGAAAATTATTCCCTATTTGGATTTGTGGGTTTTTCCGGAACAGAATCTAGTTTAATTACTTCTAAAAATACGGGAGGCATGGGTACTATAGGTTCAATCCTTCAAAACCCAAATACATCCGTCGAACTCAATCACTTGTCGTATGGTGCCATAATTGGTTTAGGAGTAGCATATCAGAATTTATTTAAAGAAGATTGCGCAGTGGTACGATTAAAAGTTGGGTTCAGAGTACCTCCACGCGAAGGATTTGCATGGGAATCCAAGTATGTATCCATACTTAACTCCCCAATAGACACATTCCCACAGTTTTTGATTCAGCTCGAGATAGGAGGAATAACTAACTTTAACAAGTAATTACAATCAGGTTCGAATCGCTAAGCTTTGCGAAGAGATTTTCGCTCTCAAAAATTATCAAGACTGCTTGGCAAAAAATCTACGAAATCTGTGGACTTTTTTATTTTAGATTTTAGACGTCAGAATTTAGATTTGGTGCTACGCAAGTCCAAGAGAATATAATCATTTTTTTCGGCCGTGACGCCTATACGTTGCGTGAAACCAATGGAACGCGAATGAGGCGGATGCAAGCATCGCGGATTGGGAGCGGATTTTTTTATGAAAAAACTCACTCTTAGCGGGCGTAGCGATCAATCTTGGCGCTCGTGGCGTGAAATGGGTCCTGTTTTGACTACTGAGGGAAGCATCAGTGAAAATCCTCAAGCCATGCGCCAAATTAAAAACCTTTCTATTGAACATGTTCTTCCTAACTACCAAAGAAAAAGGCCTCTGTGAAAATCTGTGCAATCTGTGGACTTTTTTATTTTAGATTTTAGACGTCAGAATTTAGATTTGGTGCTACGCAAGTCCATGAGAATATAATCATTTTTTTCGGCCGTGGCGTCAAACCGTTGCGCTCGTTGCGTGAAACCTATGGAACGCAGATGAAACGGATGCAAGCATCGCGGATTGGGAGCGGATCTAATTAATTAAACCTCAAAACTTTGCGTCCTGGCGCCTTTGCGTGAAACAAAAAGCCGAGACTCCAAACCCGAACTATTCGTATTATTTGTGCCATTCGTAGACTCCCTCAAATATTTTTAGCGGATTCTACGCATTCTGCAAACCATTACCGATTTTTTGGTTTATTTTTGAACTAGTATTTCACCTTTTTACAGATTTTATCTTGAAACGAATCGTAAATGTAGGCTTGGTTCAAAACTCTTGCAGTGCTGACCTCGCATCCAACTTCCAAAAAGCAGCACAAGGCATCCGTGAAGCCGCAGCCAAAGGCGCACAGATAATTTGCTTACAAGAACTCTTTGGTTCCCTTTACTTCTGCGATGTAGAAGACCATGAAAACTTTAAGCTTGCCGAAAAAATACCCGGACAGTCCACCGAACAATTCAGCAAACTTGCCAAAGAACTCGGAGTAGTCATCATTGCCTCTTTGTTTGAAAAGCGGGCCGAAGGCTTGTACCACAACACCACTGCGGTATTGGATGCCGACGGAAGCTATCTCGGGAAATACAGAAAGATGCATATCCCAGACGACCCGGGCTACTATGAGAAGTTCTACTTCACCCCAGGAGATTTGGGATATAAAGTTTTCCAAACAAAATTTGCCACGATTGGCGTATTGATCTGCTGGGATCAGTGGTATCCCGAAGCTGCACGCATCACTTCGCTGATGGGGGCTGAACTCTTATTCTACCCAACTGCCATTGGTTGGCACAAAGACCAAGATGAGATCACGAATCGTGAACAGTACCATGCCTGGCAAACCGTTCAAAAATCCCATGCTGTAGCCAATGGTGTACCGGTAATTGCTGTCAACCGTGTAGGAGTGGAAGGAGATATGAAGTTTTGGGGAGGGTCCTTCGTGACAAATGCCTTTGGGTGGGTGACCTATCAAGCGGATCACGAACAGGAATTGGTACATGTAGAAGCAATTGACATGGCTCAGTCGGACAGATACCGAACCCATTGGCCATTCTTGAGAGATCGCCGCATCGAAACCTACTCCCCGATCTTAAAGCGATTCATCGATGAAGATTGATACAGGCAAAAGCCCCAAAGCGTTAGGCTATCGCTTTCCGGCAGAATTTGAGCCCCATGCAGCAACTTGGTTGAGTTGGCCACATAAAGAAGCCTCTTGGCCAGGTAAAATTGACAGCATCTTTCCTGCTTATGCCAAATTTATCCAATTGCTAAGCGAAGGAGAAGAGGTCCATATCAATGTTGCCAATCCCTCCATGGAAGCCTTTGCCAGAAAGCATATAGAAGCGGCAGGAGCAACTATGGATCAGGTATGTTTCCATTACTTTCCTACCAACGATGCTTGGTGCAGAGACCATGGCCCTGCTTTTTTGGTCAATGATCAAGCCGAGCAGCGCAAGGCCTTGGTCAAATGGAATTACAATGCTTGGGGAGGAAAATATCCGCCTTTTGACTTGGACAATGAAATCCCTTACCATATTGCACGGTACAGAAACATCCCCACATTTAGTCCGGGCATCATCATGGAAGGTGGTTCGATTGAAGTCAATGGCAAAGGCACGCTGCTGACCACAGAAGCCTGCCTGCTCAACCCCAACAGAAACCCACATCTCTCCAAATCAGCCATTGAAGTGTATCTTCGAGCATATTATGGAGTAGAAAACATTTTATGGTTAAAGGACGGAATCGTTGGCGATGATACGGATGGGCACATCGATGACCTGACCCGTTTTGTCAATGAAGATACCGTTGTGACAGTAGTGGAGGAGGATAAGGCCGATGAAAACTATGAGGTGCTCAAAGAAAATGTGGAATTGCTGGAACAGATGACCTTGGAAACCGGAAAATCCCTCAACATAGTCGAGCTGCCCATGCCAAAGGCAGTCATCTTTGAAGATATGCGCTTGCCAGCTTCCTATGCCAATTTCTACATTGCCAACACATTCGTCATCGTCCCCACCTTTCGAGACAGCAACGACGACAAAGCCCTATCCATACTCCAATCCTGCTTCCCTGATCGGAAAGTCGTAGGTGTAGATTCTTGGGATTTGATCTGGGGATTGGGAAGCTTCCATTGTCTAAGTCAGCAAGAACCTGCTTGAGAAGCGAGATTTTGGACTTGCCTGCTGCAATCAGGAGCGAGAAACGAGACTGCTTTGATAGAAAGATTCTGAGGGATAGCGTGTGATATATGCTTACGCGATGTAACTTGATATATGCCTAGCGGCGATATAAGAGGGGCATGTAAAAAAGAAAATAGTCCTTAAAAAAGTATCAAGTGTTTTTAGAAAGAGTCATATTAACCCAGATGAGGCGGGTGCTAACATCGCGGATTATGGACGGATTTTTTTTATAAACAAAACGCACTCGTTGCGAACGTAGCGACAAATCGTGGCGCTCGTTGCGAGAAATAGGCCCTGTATGGAATAGTAAAGAAGGCATTTGTGAAAATCCTCAAGCCTTGCGTCAAATTAAAAACCATGCTATTGAGCATAATCTCATGAGCTACCAAGGCAAAAACCTTCTGTGTAAATCTGAGCAATCTGTGGACATTTTTTTCAGATTTGATTTCGGTCAATATTTTCATTGCGGCCGTGGCGACCATTCGTTGCGCCCGTTGCGTGAAACCAACATATCGAATGATGTAGAGAAGGGATAGGAACGCAGATCAAACGGGTGCTGACATCGCGGATTTTATACGGATATTTTTAAAAAAACCTCAAAACTTTGCGCCCTAGCGTCTTTGCGTGAACTAAAACCGAATTTCCAATGATCAAACATTCGTGTCCATTCGTGCCATTCGTGGACAGTTTCAAAAATTTTCTACGACTTCAACGATTTCTTGGAGCAGTCTTTCCCTTTTGCTAGTGATACCATTGGATCAGAAAATAATATTTTCAACGTTCTAAGAAAATCCATGAATTAAAAATAGTATCTTCCTTACAAATTTGACGATCATGGCAAAAGAACAACATGCGAAAAAGGCTGAAAAGAAAAAGCCCGAAAAAAATCTGAAAGAAAAAAGGGCAGATAAAAAGGCAAAGCAAGAAGAAAAGAAGAGGAGAGACTAAATTATTCCTTTTCAATCAATTAGGATAACTAGCGGCAATTAGCCGCTTTTTTTGTGCCCATTCCTGTCATTCGTAGACCCTTTCAAAAATTTTCCGCGAATTACGTACTTTCCGTGAGCCAATTTTGTTAAATTTAATTGTTCACAATTCAACATACGTTATTATGTCACTCCTTCAACAAGAACTCGGCTTCCGTTTTTATGTAGCTTCCCGATTGTTTTCACAACAGTATAGAGACCTATTAGACAGCTTAGGCCTAACTTATCCACAATACTTGGTCATGCTTTGTTTGTGGGAAAAGGATGGCTTGATAGTTTCACAGATTGGAAAACAGCTTTCCTTGGATTCAGGCACCTTGACCCCCTTACTCAAATGCCTGGAAGCCATGAACTTGGTCAGAAGAGTTCGTTCCGAGTCCGATGAGCGCCGAGTAGAAATCCAACTCTCCTATCCTGGCAAAAGCCTCCAATCCAAAGCCATCCCCATTGCCCAATCCATGGAACAAACCCTCAGCGGATGGAAAGAAAAAGAACGAGAGAAATTGGTAGAGTTGATGGATCGATTGATTGGGGAGTTGGGGAAGGAATAGGGGTTAGTATTTTCTTTTGGAGGGGATAACGCCACGAACACCACCAAAAGGATCTTCCACATCACCCTCGTACCTAGGAATTAGATGGATATGTACGTGGTTAATGGATTGACCTGCTACTTTGCCCACATTGATTCCTACATTAAAACCAGCTGGATTGAGTTTTTCTTGGATCTCCTGTTTGACTTCATTTAGCATAAAATTTATAGCTGTTTGTTCTCGCAACGTCAATTCAAAATAATTATCCACATGTCTTTTAGGTATAATCAGAGCATGTCCTTGATTCACAGGAAATTTATCATAAATCGCAAAAACTGAGGCTGATTCAGCTATCAGCTCCATTTGAGGCGTAGGATTACAAAAAATACATTCCATATCACTGGAACGACTCAATTGATTGATCGGCGTATACGCATAGATTTCACAACTATCATTGAGAAAAACAGATTGATAAGGCAAAATAACATTGCATTGATACGTCGGTTTTTGATGAATTTTGTGTGTTCGATAACCTTGGTAAGTCAAGTCTCTACGAACAGCAAAGAAAGCTTTCCCTAGAGGTTGAAGGAGTTTAGAAATCTCAATCAACACCTTGGTTTGCTCTTCTAGGTGCAATACATTCAAGACATACAAACAAATAACAGTATCAAATTTTCCTTGTGGATAAGTTGGAGCGTAGTGCTTATCATACCCTTCAATTTGATAACCTTTAGATTGCAATACCTCCACATCTCTCCCATAGCCACACCCAAAATCCAATATTCTTCCCTTCAATAATCCTCTTTCCTCTAGAAGCCTAGCGGGGAAGGAGATCTTGTCTCGCTCTTTGGCGGTGAGATGGGAAAATTCATTTTTCATGACTTGGATAAATATTGAAAGCCGCTATTATGAGCCATAATTATCAAAGGATGAAAAACATCCTTAAATCTTTTCTCTTCAAAGACATTTGGAAGATCTTCTATTCCATCAAGGTTTTTAAATAGATACAAGTAATCAAAAAGATAATTGGAAGTTGGTTTTTTACTTAATACGATTTCAACCGCTTCCTTTTGAATTCTATAAAATCCATCAAAATAATCGTCTAAACTCGGAAGTTTATTGCTTTTATGAGAATTAAACCGAGGGTCAGCGGGAACAAGGTTCCACATTAAGTCATGGCAGACATAGCTATAAGGAATAAAATGCTCGACTGCATAATTTGATTTATTTAGCTTCTCACCAGTATATATGCAATCAATTTCTCCCAACTCATCAAACACTACATTCCAAAAATTTCTTCTTTGATTGGTTAAGGCGCTTCTTACAGCTGGTTTTATGAGTTTATTTGGTATTTCAGGAACACCCGGGTTACGCTTTTGCAAAAATACAGCAAGATTCCAATAGCAAAAATCTTTCAAAAATCGAATATTTTCAATCAGATAGGCAAGCCAATTCGGATTCAATTCTATTCGGTCTTGATACAAAGCGTATAAGCATTCATTATCAAAGTTTTTTGACCCAGCATAAATATCTTTTTTGCTTTTATTGCTATCAAACCACGGTGAAAGAAACCAATGAGGCACCTGATTGTCGAAGTGATAAAGTGCTTTTTGGGTTTGTAAATTTTGGGATTGTGTTAACTTTGAGACTATAACCTCTTTGTTTTCATCAATTGAAATTTTCTCAAAAGATTTGATATTTTCAATTTCTCGGTGAATGACATCCTGTTTTCCAAAAGAAACTTGAAAGTAATTTACAGTGTACCATGGAATGGCTATCATATTCGAAAAAAGTTCTGTCTTTGGAATAACCAATCTATTTGCACACAAGGATTCAAGAATACTCAAAAACCAATAGTACTTGTACGTAGCGGATGTGCTATCAAAACAAGATGCTAGAAGTTGGGTAGGAAGGTTTGAGTCCTTAGGAAATTCCATAATTTATTTACATTTTGGTGAAAATACTAATTGACAATCCATTCACCAACTCACTATACTATTTTAAACGTTTAAATTTTTGGCAAAAAATTTGTCCTACTACGTGTAGCACTTTCACCTCCTTTCTCGTCTTAAAGAAAAAACCAACGCCATGAAACAACTTGCTAATCTACTATTCGTCCTTGTTTTTGTTGTTGCAACAGCATTTCAATGTGATGCCATTGACCCGGTACTTGATGGGGAAGATCAATTGGGAAAAGACTGCTTCGATAAATCAAAAGTAAATCCCAATGCTGTGTGTGCCGCCATCTACCAACCGGTCTGCGGCTGTGATGGTAAAACCTATGGCAACGCCTGTGAAGCGACTGCCAGAGGAATCCTGAAGTTTACAGAAGGGGAGTGCGATAAATAAACTGTATTTCTACGCTAGCTATTCTGAGACAAAGATTTGAACTTATACTAGTCTCAAATTTCTATCAACTGACCGATTTTTCCGCTAACGGTTAGTTGAAAGCCATTGAAATGCAGTTCTTTGTTGGGATGTATTGAAATTAAAACCAACCAACAATCCCATGCAAAAACGCTCCATCCTTTTCTTCCTTTTTGCCAGCCTCTTCATCACACAACTTGTTTGGGGACAAAAAACCAACTTCACCGTCGAAGATGCAATTAAGGTCAAATCCATCGGCAGTACCACGCTTTCCCATGAGGGGAAGCTATTGGCGGGAGTCATCACGGATGGAAGCGCTCGTTTCGATGTGGATCATTTCCGCTTTCAAGACCCTTCTTACATCAATGTAATCCCTGGACAGTTTGTCATCATCGACACAGAGTCAGGGGCAATGACTTTTCCTTACGACAAACAATCACGAGTAACTTCTTTTGAATGGTCCCCTAATTCAACAGAATTGGCATTTTTGGAGCAAAAAGGAGACAAGCTGCACCTGATGATTTATGATGTCAACAGAAAACGTGTACGAGAGATCAAAATCGTGGGCAATCCTTTATTGGCTAACTCCAACCTGACTTGGACAGCTGATGGGCAAGCCATCTTGCTTCATGCCCGAGCAGAAGATTGGATGGGTAGAGCGATGGAACTCTACAATGCTGCTACCAAAGGACCCGTGGTCGTGTACGATGGCAGTAAACCTTTTCTGAATTGGGATGAAATTCGAAATACCAATGCACTGACACGGGTGATGCGTGTTGACCTATCTAAAGGTGCATCCCAAGAAATCCTCCCCGAAGCAAACTATGGAGGAGTGTACCTTTCAGAAGACAACCAATACCTGATCTTCAATGAAACTTTCCCTCTGAAAACTTCCTACGTGCGCAATGAAGGAACAGAATATCAAGTATCCTACAAAGTTCTGTCCAACCCAGATTCGACCCACATTCTTTACAAACGTAATAAGCAACGCAGAAACTACAATTGGTCCGATTCCAAAGACAAATTTGCTTGGGTAGATTCGGGATATGTATTTATTCAAAGTTTGGGAGACACAGTTATCCACAACCTGACCAAAGGAAAAGCCTATTCGGATGAAGAAAAGAAAAAAGAGGTGAAGTTTTCCATCACTTCCTGGTCCCCTTCCGAAAATCAGCTGCTTTTAAGTTCGGATAAAGGCTATTGGTTGGTAGATGCCAAAGGGGAGTCCTTGGAAATGGTATATGAATTCCCCAAAGACAAAGACAAAGCCCCGAACCTTAGTTTAGTACATTGGTCTTCAGACGAGCAAACACTCTTTTTCTCCTACAGTGAAAAAGAGCGTTGGAGGAGAGGTTTTGTTCGATTTGACCTGAATACCCGTGAAATGAAAGACATCATTGTTGATGAGCGCTTATATACGGGCATTCAGAAAGCCAAAAATTCTGATAGAATAGTCCTCAATCTGTCCGACGGAGATATGCCTTCGGATTTGGTAGCTACGGACTGGTCATTTGCAACTAAGCAGCCATTGACCAACCTCAATCCATGGTTATCAGAAAAGAAAATGACTCGCTCTGAATTGATCACTTACCGCAATGTAGATGGAAAAGAATTGCAAGGAATTCTTTACTATCCGGTGGATTACGAAGAAGGGAAAAAGTATCCTCTGGTATGTGAAGTGTACGAAAGCTTCTTTGCCAACGGCTATAACCGTAACATGAACCTCTTTGCCAATCAGGGCTATTTTGCATTGCGTCCTTCGGTGGATTTGGAAATGGGCTATCCTGGAGAAGCATGGGTCAAAGGCATTACAGCGGCTATCAACAAATTGGTCGATGAAGGGAAGGTTGACAATGATAAAGTTGGGGTACAGGGAGGAAGTTATGGTGGCTATGCTACATCGCTCTTAATCACCCAAACTGACCGCTTTGCAGCAGCTATCAACATCTCTGGAAAAGTTAACATCATCAGTTTCTTAGGCGACAGCCCAAAAATCGGTACGAGAAACTATACCGCCGCAGAGTATGGACAAGACCGCATTGGTGGAACACTTTGGAATGAACCTTTAAAATACTTAGCGACCACGGCCGTGCTTTATGCCGACCGCATCGAAACTCCGCACCTCATCTTAACAGGCGAAGGTGACTGGAATGTCCCGGGCACCAATTCCCGTGAACTCTTCTATGCCATGCGCAGACTCGGCAAAGACGTCACCTGGGTGAATTACCTCAACGGTGGACACGGCGCCGGTGCAGCAAGCAATGAAAGTGACTTCTACGATCATTGGAATCGGGTGTTTGAGTTTTACGAGAAGCATTTTAATAAGAAGGAGGATGGTGATTGATATTGATTGATATTGGATATTGGTGGATATTGGATATTTGTCAGTAATGCGATCGCCGTATGAATTGAAATAAGGTGGAAATAAGGTGGAAATAAATTGAAATATTAGAGAAGGGATTCGAAAACCAATTTTGCGTCAGCAAAAAAATCTGTGAATATCTGTGTTGATCTGTGGTTTAAATTGATTTTGGTAGATATTGGGATATTGATGGATATTGGATATTTGTCAGTAATGCGATCGCCGTATGAATTGAAATAAAGTGGAAATAAGGTGGAAATAAATTGAAATATTGGTGAAGGAGTTCAAATTCCAATTTTGCGTCAGCAAAAAATCTGTGTTGATCTGTGGTTTAAATTGATATTGGTAGATATTGGGATATTGATGGATATTGGATATTTGTCAGTAATGCGATCGCCGTATGAATTGAAATAAAGTGGAAATAAATTGAAATATTAGAGAAGGGATTCGAAAACCAATTTTGCGTCAGCAAAAAAATCTGTGCTTATCTGTGTTGATCTGTGGTTTAAATTGATATTGGTGGATATTGGGATATTGATGGATATTGGATATTTGTCAGTAATGCGATTGCCGATTGAATGGAAATAAAATTGAAATATTGGTGAAGGGGTTCTAATTCCAATTTTGCGTCAGCAAAAAAATCTGTGCATATCTGTGTTGATCTGTGGTTTAAATTGATATTAGTGGATATTGGGATATTGATGGATATTGGATATTTGTCAGTAATGCGATTGCCGATTGAATGGAAATAAAATTGAAATATTGGTGAAGGGGTTCTAATTCCAATTTTGCGTCAGCAAAAAAATCTGTGCATATCTGTGTTGATCTGTGGTTTAAATTGATATTAGTGGATATAGGGATATTGATGGATATTGGATATTTGTCAGTAATCCGATTACCGCTTCAATTGAAATAACGTGGAAATAAGGTGGAAAATCAAATTGAAATATTGGTGAAGGGGCCCCAATTCCAATTTTGCGTCAGCAAAACATCTGTGAAAATCTGTGTTAATCAGTGGCTTTAATAACACTTCCGTGGCTTCTGTGTTTTCTGCGAGCAATAGGAGCGGCGATGCAGCTTTCGGGGATAGCGAAGGCATCGGTGAGCGCTAAGGCATTTTTTCTGATTTCCCAACAAAGCTGATTGGCCTCCTTCCGGATAGCCTTGGTTTTCACTCCTTCCATATAGCCTTGCTCCAAATACCAACCGCTGTTTTTCTCAATGGTGTGTAATGCATATAACTGACAAAGCTGTGTCAAAGCATCTTGCACACCTTTGTCATGTGCTCCAATCACTGCTTTTTGAAACTCCTCCAAAATTACACGCTCAATATATGCTTGGCCCACATTGAGTAGGTGGTGCTGCACGACATTGAACGCATCAAAAGAGTCCATTCCCTCATCGATATGCCTTTTGATTCGTTTGGCGGCACTTGCTAAAATTGCCCGCTCCCGATAGCGGAAGGCACTGAGATGAAAATCAACATCCAATAAATGTGTTTTTTCAGTGCTTCTAATAATCAGTGGATTCTTTTCTGTGATAGTCGTTTTGGCCTGTTTGCTCACATAATTGAAAACAGTAAACAGATTCATATCACTGAATTCCTGTCTGAATTCAGTCAACCTATTTTTTGCTACCAATTGCATCAAGACTACATTATCTCCTTCAAAAGTGGTATACACATCTGTATCATTTTTGAGGGCATCGATTCTGTTTTCTGAAAGGTAACCTTTACCTCCACAGGTCTCTCTGCACTCCTGCAAGGTGGCAGTCGTAAACCAAGTGGTGTAGGCCTTCAAGCCAGCTGCCAGGGCCTCGATCTCCTGCGCATCATCCTCGGACCTTTTCAAAAAACGCTCAGTCAAATACCTCAAGGCAAAATGAAGCGCATAACTTGTCGCCAAAGGTGGCATCAATCTTCTTTGATGCATGCGGTAATTCAAGATTGGAACTTCCTCTCCACCTTCGGGACCAAATTGCTTCCGCTTTTCTCCATGTCTAATAGCTATAGTCAAACCTGTTTTTGAGGCAGCTAAAGCAGATCGAGGAATACCAATTCGACCACCAACCAACGTGCCTAGCATGGTGAAAAACCTTCGGTTGTCCGAGCTGATGGGACTCTCAAACTCACCTGCTTCATTTACCGAAGAAAACCTATCCAACATATCTTCTTGTGGAATTTCCACCTGATCAAAATAGATGACCCCATTGTCCACACCGTTCAAACCCATCTTTCGCCCACAATCTTCTATTCGAACACCTGAAACCAAATTCCCTTCAGCATCCCTCAACGGCACAATAAAAGCATTGACCCCAAAATCCTCCCCATCAATAATTAGCTTCGCAAAAACAGTGGCTTTTTGTCCATGCAAAGCTGCATTGCCGATATATTCCTTTCGTGCATCGGGGTTTGGCGTATGGATGGTAAACGTTTTCTTTTCATGATTGTAAGTAGCTGTGGTTTCTAAGCCTCTCACGTTGGAACCGTGTCCTGTTTCGGTCATGGCAAAACAGCCCGGTAGTTTGAGGCTGCCCACATCTTTCAGATACTTTCGGTGATGCTTTTCAGTACCTAGGAAGAAAATACTCATTCCCCACAAGCCAAACTGTACTCCAAATTTGATGACCATACTCAGGTCATGGTAGGAAAGCGTTTCCATAATGGCAAAATAGCCTTCCATATCATCCTTGCCATCCGCAAACTCTGGAAAAGCCCAAGCCCCAAATCCCTGCTTGGCCAATTCCTGACACCACAAAAGCGTTTGTTCTCGTTGATCGTGTAAACTTTCAAATTCCCTATAAGCAAAAGCGGGGTCAGCAATTACTTTTTTGACTCTATGAATCAGCTCCGCCTGAGAACCATCCAATAGTTTGGTCAACTCCGAAACATTAAAATTCTGTTCAGAATGTTGGATATTGGTAATGGTCTCATGACCTGATTTAAAGCTATAGCTTGCCTCTTTTCCCAAAATCCCTAAAGCCTGCTCCGTTTGTTCAAAATCTGTCATGACATCCTGTGGATAACTCACATCTGACTGATACTTTTGAGCCAACGCAATCCCTATTGCCGTCAAACTTTCTTGCTCGGTAGTTAGGGATATGATTTCTTTTCGCAGGTTTTTTAACACCTTGGGCTTGGGAGGCTTGCTAGAACTAAACTGTTCAAAAAGCCATTCCTTTTCCGTTGTGCTTAGCCAATATTGTCTGTGGATAAGTGCTTCAATTTCCTTTGATTCCGTAGTTGTCAACACACTATCCGCCCAAAGCGTGTAGTAGATGGGTAAAAAAATAGAAAGTTTTGGGTTCTCTTGAATGAAGTCGGATTGTAACATATGGCTAACGTGGGTTATGTTTAAATATACTGAAAAAATCCGTTGGAGGTTTGATAAAAATACTTTTACCATTGATCAAGCAAATTGAAAAGAAATACTATCTACTTAAAAGTCGGCTAAAATTGTAGGCTAAAAAACATTTCTCCCTAGATAGCTACGGGAAAATAACTTCCTCTCTTGGTATAAAGAACCCTTTGATGCAGTTTGGGTTCTTTATACAAATTTGAATATGACTTTTTTCAAATAATCCTGCACCTTCAAAAGCTGGATCACCTTCTGTAAAAACACCCCTAGTCGAGTCAAAAATCCTTGTGTTACTAAAACCATTCAGCTTCAATTACATAATATCAACTCCGGCAAAACAACCAACACCTCTTTTTCTGTTTCGGGATTTTTCCAATAAACCAACCAGTTCACCCGAACCTCTTGGATCACATAGCCTTTTTGTTCATAAGCGAGTAATGCTTGCTGAAATGCTTGCGAGAAACGGAGAACAGCTATTCCCTGACTATTCAAACAGTCTGAATCCACCACTTGAAGTATTTCTCCAGTTCTAAGCGCATGAGTAGCTTTCTGTCTGAATGTGGAAAACCCCAGGTTGACATCCCTCAAACCTAAATGAAGTATCAAAAGCTTTTGATCTTCTGGTATAAGGTCTACCGTAAATTTTTCTAAAGCTGGAGCTGTTACAGGATCTAAGTAATTTCCCCGATAATGAGTAGAAAGCCTAGATTTCGCACGGGTCATCCCCACATACAGCAGTCTTCGCTCAGAGTTATCCACACAGGTAGCATTACTTAACATTAAAAACACCTCATCAAACTCCTTTCCTTTGGCCTTATGGATAGTGGAAACTAGAACCATCAGCTTTTATTGCCCCAAAGTCCAGCAATTTGCCCGTTTGAGGATCTACTTCAACATCTAAGAAACAAATTTGAGGTTGCTGGGAGCTCATTTTTTCGAATTCAAATTAACTGCAACTATTGAGGAATTGACAGCTATTACAAGTATATTTAATTTCTTTGAAATCTCCACTAAATCCATCTCCGAAGATGAACCGTCAACTAATTTTCATCAGTTGTTTACTTATCTTTTCCATGAGCTGTCATTCACAGGACTTAAAAATAAAAGCAGACACATTTATAGAAATCTTAGATGAACGTGTACTAAACTTAATTGATCCTACTGAAGGATTTGAGATTCTGGCCGAAGCCTTCTCGTGGACCGAAGGACCACTTTGGATGGAAAGGGAACAGGCTTTGATTTTTTCAGACATTCCACAAAATTCCATTTTCAAAATAGACAACAAAGGAGCGTTGACCCTCTACCTAAAACCATCTGGTTACACCAAATCAGCAGAAAGAGGTGGAGAAACAGGGTCCAATGCGCTGATACTCGATAAGGAAGGAAACTTGGTGCTTTGTCAACATGGAGATAGAAGGATGGCTCGAATGAGTAGTTCGCTAGATGATCCCAAACCCAACTTCGAAACAATTGTGGATAACTATGAAGGAAAACGGCTCAACAGCCCCAATGATGCTGTGTATGACCGTCAAGGAAACCTGTACTTCACTGATCCTCCTTATGGACTTGAATTTGGTATGGAGGATCCAACCAAGGAATTGACCTTTCACGGAGTGTTTCAATTGAAAACAGATGGAAGTCTCTTACTATTGGATAGCCTAAGCAGGCCTAACGGGATTGCCTGGAGTCCCGATGAAAAATACCTGTATGTAGCCAATTCAGACCCCAACGAAGCAGTATGGTATCGCTATGAACGAAGTGAAGATGGATTTATCCACAATCGAACCGTATTCTTAGATGCTACCGAATTTGTAGGAAAATCCGGTTTTCAAGGACTACCTGATGGATTAAAGGTTCATAGTTCGGGTGTACTATTTGCCACAGGTCCTGGAGGCGTATGGGTGTTTGATTCCGATGGAATTGTTTTGGCAAGATTAAGAACAGGAGAAGCAACTTCCAATTGCGCCTTATCCACCGACGAAAAAACCCTCTACCTCACAGCCAACAGTTTCATCTTAAAGCTAAACTTGAAGTGAGCGATCAATCAGGCGGACCCAAGGGAACAAAAAGGATTTTTATCGAGCTAGACGAAATACCATATCTTCCACCGTGTGGATAACTTCTCCGTCATTCCCCATAGCTGTAAACCGAATGGTTCCTTCAATTACTTGCCTTCCATTCACCATAAACTTTCTATCGATGGTGAACTCCCCCTTTGTTTGAAATTCAAACCATTGATGGGCAGGGGCAATTGGTTGTTGATCTGCCCTGAAAGGACCAATAAACTGTCTTAACACAATCTTGTCCAAGAAATCAGTTTCAGAAAAGGAAGTTCGTCCAATCGGGTAATCCCAAATATCGTCAGCTGTTCTGAATAAAATACGGTAACCATTATTTGAAAAAAACCAGTGATGCTGAACGTTGGTGTCAAACTGTATCAAATGATTATTAATGTTTACAAAATAAAAATCATCTGAACGTACATACATTCGGGCAGGAACAAAACTACAAGGAATACTCAACAAGTTTTCAATTGAAAAACTTCCATTCAGTTCAATAACATTGGAATTATCAAACTCTTCAAAAAGCTTTCCCTCAAACCCGAAAACCAATGTGCCGAGTTGATGATTGTAGGAAAAGTTTTTAATCTCAAAAGTGGAAGCGGGGCTAAACGTTTGAGGCCAGTACATTTTTGGTCTAGAGCTGTTGATTGCATAATCACTCCCGATGAAATGTACCTCTTGCAAATAACCATCTTTGGTGAGGGTTAACCGCAACTTGTACTCTTTTCTTTGGCTATCCAGATAATCCAAACTCAGAAATATACTTTCACAGTTTTCGTTAGCAACAATTGCGCTTTCTGGAACCTTAACAGTCACACCGTCAACAGTAAGGTTAAATTGTTTGAGAGGCAAAGAATCAACTCCCTCGTCCATGCATCCCCAGAAAAAGAGGCCTACAAACACAAACACATATTTCGAAAAACGCATACTCTTTAAATTTTAAGTAAAAGTAAAATGCATTTACCTGTAAACCAACTAAAACCGTTCATAATCAATCAAGTTTCTGTGGATAACTTACT
Organism: Mongoliitalea daihaiensis; assembly: GCF_021596945.1. Classification (NCBI taxonomy): domain Bacteria; kingdom Pseudomonadati; phylum Bacteroidota; class Cytophagia; order Cytophagales; family Cyclobacteriaceae; genus Mongoliitalea; species Mongoliitalea daihaiensis. Next base: position 1,116,269 of record NZ_CP063779.1, read on the forward strand.
TTTTTGCAAATTATCCACAGAACTCATGGTAGACCTTAAAGTTGTACTTCAAGCAATACTAGTACTGATAAGCCAACTAGCTATTTTTTTATTCATTTAAAACAATCTATATCCTACGTGGCAAATCAATCTCTTGCTATTTTATATTGACAGAGCTTACATTATCTTCAGGGATACGATCGATGAGTTTATTGTACGGATCGATACCTGCCCTTGCTGGAATGCCCCCTGTCACACGGATTTCCAATTGATGACTGCCTGGCTTAAGTTTGTGCTTTTGGATATACAGGGGATTGGTGCGGTTTCTTCCTTTGACTAAAGTCTGCAAAATCGGTCAACTACTTCAAAAAGTGGATTAACTACTTTAAACAAAAAGACCTCCAGCTATGCTTAGCATACATGGAGGTCTTCGGAGCTTAGACCCTAAGGAACTCATCTAATTCAAGTTTCGATATAGATTATTAGAAATAATGCTTCTTTTCTGTCTTCCAAGTTTCTTGTTTATTTCTCGCAACGAGCGCAACGACAAAGCGCCACGCTCGCTACGAAAAACATTCTCAGACTACATCATTTCAACATCTAGTAACCCATTAATCTTGTTTCTTATCTCTTAATTTTAACATTTCATCCTTCATCCTTGGCCTTTGAGTCTCTCTTGCTCCTGCTTGCAGCAGGCAAGTCTAAAATCTAATCTCACTGCCTATTCTTCACATACTTCTCCAACCACTCATGCTGCTCATAAAGGGTGTGTAAAATAGATTCTTTGGCAGCATAGCCATGGCTTTCATGAGGTAAGAACACAAGTCTTGTAGTAGCTCCATGTCCTTTCAAGGCATTGTAATAACGCTCAGATTGGATTGGGAAAGTTCCAGAATTATTATCAGCTTCCCCATGAATCAATAAAATTGGAGTTTTCACTTTGTTGGCATGCATAAATGGAGACATATTGCTGTACACCTCAGGTGCTTCCCAAATCGTACGTTGCTCATATTGGAAGCCAAATGGAGTCAAGGTTCTATTATACGCACCGCTTCGTGCTATACCTGCCGCAAATAAATCAGAGTGTGAAAGTAAATTCGCTGTCATAAAGGCACCATAAGAGTGACCACCCACAGCAATTTTATTTCTATCGCCAATGCCTGTACTTACAATGTAATCAATGGCTGCCTCGGCATTCGCTACCAATTGTTCCAAGAAGAAATCATTTGGTTCATCATCACCTTCGCCTACGATTGGCATTTCTGTTTGGTCCATAATCGCATAGCCTTGCGTTACCCAATAGATAGGAGAACCCCAATTCAATCGAGTAAATGTGTACTGAGAGCCTCTTACTTGTGCAGCTACTGCAGCTGATTTGTATTCGCGCGGATACGCCCACATAACCACTGGAAGTGGTCCATCGGTCGTAGGATCATAACCTTCTGGGGTGTAAACAATGGCAGATAGATCCAGTCCATCGTTTCTCTTATACTTCACCAATTGCTTGTTGATTCCCTTGATGGATTCAAATGGATGTGCAAATTGAGTAATTTGTCTTGGTGCAATTCTTCTTCTGGTATTGACCAACCAGTAATTGGGCTGAATATCGGTGCTCTCCTTTAGGGTTACAAACTCGGTCGCATCAGCATTCAATACTTTCGCTACACGCTCATAAAAAGGAGCCTGTGATCTCCATAGAATCTTTTCTGTTTTGGTTTTTACATTGTAAGCAGAAAGATAAGGCATACTTCCCTGAGGTGAACCGCCATCTGAGGTCATAAAGACATCATCGCCTTTTCTCAAGATGACACTTCGTCCATAATCATTGGTCGTAAACACAGGGCTTCCCGGATCATTGTAAATATCATCCGAAGAACGCTCAATAACAACCGTCCCTTTTTGACCTGGTTTGGAAGGATTGATCAAACTGATTCGCTGCTGACGCGTAGCAGACCAACGCTCACTCAATAGGGCGAAATTATCATCAGACCAAAAAATTCCTCCAAATCTATAGCCAATTTTAGCTAAAACGATTGGTTCTGAGTTAAATGGGGCATCTTGCATATAGACGATCTCCCTGTCTTCCATCTTTACACGACCGTCACCACCATCCTGGGCTTCTACCCAAACCAAGGTCGCCGGCTTATCTGCTCTCCAACTGATACCTCTCTTGCCTGTAGAAACTGCATCGAAACCTGTTGGTCTCACTTCTGCCAAAGGAATCTCTGCAATTGTCGATACTTTGTTTCCTTTGATATCCCAGATTTCAACATCGTAAGGAAATGAACTTACAGGAACTAAATAGGAGAATGGCTTTTTCACGTAATTGATGCGGATATACTGTCCATCAGGAGAAAGGTTCATGGTGGAAATCAGCCCAGCATTAGCCAATGGTGTAGCAGTTCCATTCAAATCCAATAGCATCAATTGAGAACTCATGAAGTACTCAAACACATCTTCATCATAGGCATTGGTTAGCAAATCCTGATACGTTCGGGATGGAGCTGCATTGCCACTCGTCTCCTGTACGGTAGGACCTGCTGGAGCCAAAGGAGCTTTCGGATAGGTGCCTCTTTTTGGATTGATAGCACGATAGACAATCTTGTTATCTGGAGTCCATGACATATCTACACCCCCTACACCATTGACATTTTCTTGTGTCAATTGCTTTGCTTCCATAGTAGTCAAATCGACAAGCCAAAGGGCGATGCCTGTATTGCTGGTGTTCGTAAGGGCAATGTATCTTTCATCATTTGATAAAGAGAAAGAGCCTAATCGAGGATTTTCAGGCAATCCAGAAATACTTCTTTCCTCACCAGTCTTTGTGTTTTTGATAAGTACATTTTCAATAGACCCTCCTCTACTCGGTCCATTGGTCGCAGGATTGATTCGGATACCTGCGAGGCGCAACTCCGGTTGTGCTAATTCTTCGATGGAAGGATTCCCCGAACGCTCCAACACCATCATAAACTCTCCCGAACGGCTAAAGCTGACGGTGGGAGTAGGTGAGGCGTTGACTAAGTCTGCTATTTCTTTTGGCGGAGTTTGATAGGTCAATGCTTGCTGTGCCTGTGCAAGCCCCATGGCTAGAAAGCAAAAACATGCGATCGAAAGCCCTATTTTGTAAATTTTCTTCATGGTAAACGATAGAAATCTGTTTAGCTGTCAATATACACAAATCTGAAAAAATCTAAATTCTCATTTATTTGGATGCTTTGCTTATCTGTTTAAATGGAAAAAGCCAGGCAAAACCTGGCTCAATCGTTATCCATTATCTCAAAAGTCGCTTATTACTTTTCATCCTTTCCAAACAAAAACTTTGATAGTTCTTCCTTGGCTGCACCAGTTTTTTGTTGCAATTTCCCTAAAAGTTGATCCTCTTGACCTTCTGCGTACATCAGATCATCATCCGTTAGGTCCGCATACTTTTCTTTCAATTTTCCCTTCATTTCGTTCCAATTCCCTTTGATTTTTAGTTCTAAAGACATGATAATTTTGGTTTAGTTTAAAATATTATTTATTTAATAAATGCAATTTTTGTTCCAAAATAAATTTTTCATTATTTTTTTTAATTTATTGGGTAAATTTTTAAAGTATGAATTCTAAAAATCATATAATGTTGATTTCTTCGGGAAGTATCTCGAAGTATTTAAACTTGGGGATATACATTTTTCAATAAGGGAAAATCCAACTATTTTAATTTAATTTTGACCTCTATCATCCCTCCAAATGCCTTAAGCGCATTAAGTAAGTTTGGATTATGACCTTTGCCGCCAGCATTATTTAAAACCCAAACGCCAATTCGATTATCAGGGACAGATGTATGTCTACTAAAGTCAATATTTCTAGGTACTTCTTGGTCAGCTTTCCAAGTATGCGTTCTTCCTTCCACGCTGGGGATGGCTGTTTTTTTGAATCCAAAAAATCTCACCGTGTACGATTCATGATTATCCTTTTTAGGAAACGAGGCATTGAGCCAATTTGTAAAGCATCCATCGCAAGGGTTTGATACGGTTGTTGCTTGAAGGGGAACATATATAATTTTCCAGTTTTCATCATTTTCTATCTTCACAATAGCCTTCGCTTCTCCATAAAACTTTTCCTCTGTGGTACCCTTTTCCAATCTATAGACCCTGACAAATATTTCCTCTTCTGCTTTTTCTACCTCCTCATCCAGTGCCACGTACCGCACCAAATTATCCATAGTATTTTCGGTAACACTGTACCCGCCAAACAACCCATAATCTCCTTTGGTGCCCCACTCATAACGGTACTCAAATTCATCTGTGTTTTCAAGTTTCTTGGCTGATCCGGCTGTTTCTACATAGAGCTTGATCTCATTGGTTCCCCCATTTACTGGAGACAATGTTGTTCCATTGGGTTTTATTTCAAGTTTGATGGGCTTTACAATAATACTGACCGAATCCAAACCGATGGATGTCAGGTTTTCACCTTCTCTGATAAATACTTCTGCATATATTTTATCTTCAGCCTCTTCATCAACATTTGAAGGGTTGGATATCGCCCTGTAAAAAATTTTGGTGAAATTGGTCTCGATTTCCTTGCCTGTCCTACCTTCTTTGTCTCTCATGACACCGTATTCTCCTGTTGTCCACCATTTTATCCAATATGTCTGATTGTTGGGCAATTGCCCCAGTTTAGTGATTGTGAGCTCCTTTTGTTCATTGACGGATACGGCCGCATCTTTTGGTTCAAGTTTAAAAGGGATGTCATTGGCCTCAACTTTGAATATCTCTACCATATTTGCCCTGTTGACATCGATGCCCAACCAAGCCGCATTGATTGCCTTAAGCCCAAGATCTGCCACTTTGAGGGCCCTAGCAGCACCTTTTTTGGTGAAATCCTCTAAATCCGGGCCGGAGGTACCGTACTTTATTTTATAAGCTTTGATCAGCAGTTTCTCCAGGTTATCCTTCATGACTTCATCAGCTTTGGTACCAACAATAAAATCAAGCATTTCCAGGGAGAATTTCTTCAAATCTCCATATCTGGAAAACTCGTCTATGCTTTCCATTTTACCGATAAGCCCTCCCAGATGAGAAAAAACTTTTGCCAGTTCCTCACTGTCCTCCTTGATGACATCCGCAAACCCGCCTGTCAATTCAGAAATTGCCGGCCACACCAAGTCATAGAAAGTGGTTTTCCAGGTCAGGTCAATTGCCTTTTTTTCTTCCTCTCTTGTCATGGCAAAAGTAGTCTTGCCCCAAACCGGTCCCACTACGCGGACTTTGTAGATTGCCTGTGATTCGTCAGTTTCCAAGGGGATGTTGATGGGGTCAGTTTCCATGACAGCAAACTTCATCCCCCCCTGTTTGACCACATTTTTTAGTGATCCTAAAAATCCATCTATGTTAATAATAGGGTCTACTTTATGATCCGATTTGGCCTGTAACTGTCCGGAATATTCCGATTGTCTTATAAGGATAGTCTGCTTCCGGTCCCTGTCCTTGAAGGATTCCTTGTAGAGAAAGGCATGGGCGCGTCTCCTGAACCGATTGGTGATTGTGATACTCTGAAAGTCCTTGTCCGATACCTGAAGTCCGCTTTTGATGTCAGGTTCTGTATTTATCACTCTGGCGCGTATATCTACGGTTTCACCGGATTCTCCTAATTTTTCGATCACAGCACGGAGTTCCGGCTCGAACAGACCCTGGTCAAGGGCAAAAGGATTTGTTTTGAGTTTATTTTCCACATCTGATGTGAGCTGAGAAAGTTCCTCGAGAGATCCTGACTCGGTCAGGTACTTTTCCTTGACCTTGTTTCCATACACATAAAGCCCCGCCCCCAAATACAATAGGGCCTCTGCGGTACTTTGGGCTGAAATCTCAGTTTTCCCGTTTCCCAGAAAACCCATCATCATGAGCTTATCCTCGCTATCGGTCAAAAAAGCCAAGGTGAATTCACCATCTTTTACCGTGGCCTTGCTGCTCCCATTCGCCTGAACCGGTTGACCGATGATACCACTGTAAAGCATTGCGCCTTCAAGGTTAGCATTCATGCCTTCCAGAATTTTTACTGTGACAGGCATAGTGGGGAATTCAGATATTCCCGGTTCGGGATCAACAGTGGGGTCTCCCGGATCTTTTGTCACCGGTGGTAGATCAGGTTCTTCCACATCTTTACATGAATTGACGGCTAAGAAAATTGTGCAGAATAAAAAAAGATAAAATTTGGCTTTCATGATGATAAGGTTTTGGTTTACACTTACATCGAAACAGCTTAATTTTGTCATCAAAAAAAATGGAGGTAATTAACTTCGGTATTTAAAAAAGAGAAAAAGTAAAGCAAAAAATAAAGTAAACCCTAAAATCAAGTAAATCCTATTGTGTCCTTTTCTTAAATCTGAAATCGGTGTCACATCCCCTATCAATACCATTCCTGCCCAATATTGGGGAGAAAGTGTTCTTCCTTTTGCCGTGGAGAGGTATTTAAGTTTGGCTTCTTTCAATGCCCTATCCTTTGCCATTCCTTCGGACAGAAACTCCAAAAAGTAATCGGTGATTTCCATACTGGACTTCTCATCTACCTTCCATAGACTGGTCAGTAGACTTTCGGAACCCGCGAATTGGAAAGCATGGGAGAGAGAAACCATTCCTTCTCCTGGCTGAAAAACCGGTTTCCCGGTTTCGCATGCAGTGAGTAACGTCAGGTTTGACTGCATGTCAGTGTTGTAAATTTGATAGGCATAAAGGGCATTGTCTTCTTCCAAGGGATCACCATTTTTGGCAAAAATAAGTTTGGAAAAAACCGGACTTATATTGTTAGATTCGGCATGCGTGCCGATATGGATGATTTTGTTTTTGCCAGCCTTTTCTCGAAATGCTTTAGCCGTGGATTCTTCAAAGGCAAAGATGTTGCCCCCTAATGTTTGTGCGGCTTTGTTGGCCAAGTTGATGGTAAATGGCTGTGGCAAAAGAGAAAGATAGGCGTTATCCAAACTTAGGGAATCACGAACTGATTTGAGGTAATTTTCTTTCATCCTATCCAAAAATCCTGGAGTAAAAGCAACATAGTTGCTACGCATATTTTTCGAACTTTTGGTAAAACCAAACCACATACTATACTGGTAAGAGATATCATGTTTGACAAGCAAGCTATGCAAAAGAAACTCTTCATAAGTTTTGATTTCCTTGTCAGTCAACAAGTCGAAACTCAGATTAAACAACATCCCATCCGGTATGATCACTACATTGGAATCATTCAAATTACTGCCAAAAGGTTGCCAGAGCTGCTGATAAAGTTGGTAAGTAACAGCACCCAAAGCTTTTTGGTCATGCCAGAGGAAAGGAAGTTTTTTGATCAATTCGGGATTGAAATTCAATGAATAAAGTTGCTTTTTACCATTATTGATCACGATGGCTTTGAGATTTTCCTCTACAAAAAGATATCGGACAATTTGCTTTTCCTTTGGAAACACCAAGTCTCCTTCATAAATGTCCCCATACCTGGACTGATAATAGGCAGGGTAATCTGATTTGAGCATTTTTAAATGATTCTCCCATTTGGAAGAAACTGCCATAAATTCCTCGATATTTCCTTCCTCAGCAAGTATATATCCCAATTCATCCCTAATCAGGGAGCCTTCTTCAATGATAGACTCCGGAACACCACTGAATCTAACCTGCCTCTGTTGGTTGAGTTGGGCGCGGATTTTTGCATACACACTGGATTCATGGGTTGCGATCAATTGGTTTAGGTATTTTTCTTGCCCTGTCTTTTCATACAGTTCCAATTCGATCTGTTTGACAAAACTGATGAGTTCCTGATTTTGGGAAAGCAAAACCCCCAAATCTTGGCTGTCAGAAAGCATTGCCTTTCGTTTTTCTAAAAGTTTAATTCCATGCCTCAGTTCCTTTAACATTGATTCGAGGTAAGAAACGGATCGCTCTTGTGTAATTCTGTAATCTGACTTCCACTTGAGCAAATATGCCATAGGCTTTTCATATTCTATTCTCACTGAATCCGTAAGATTGGTGACGGACTCCAAAAGGTGTGTAAGAATTCCCATTCCCTCTTCCGCCTCTGTTTTGGCTGTAGCAAAACTTCCCAAATTGTAGGATACACGGCTTTTGTTGATTACCTGATGAAAGCCTGGCAGGGATTGGATACCATTGGTTTTTTTGGTGTATTCATAGCCCATTTTTGACAATTGCTGCGCCATATCAGGCTCTCCATGAAGAGAGAAAAAATCAGCAGCGTGGCCCAAAAAACCCAAGTAAACAAAATCCAAGGATTCTTGATTGGTCTGTTGAAAGTACTTCAAAGCTGTATGATGATACGTTTTTGCAGCATCAATTTCATTTTCACCTTCTGCGACCAAGGCAAGTGTGTAATAAATATCTGCCAATCGTAAAGGGAATTTTTCTTCCGTTGCATTGAGATCATCAATGGCCCGATTAAGGTATTTTTTTGCTTCTCCATAATTCATTAAATAACTATGGACTTGACCTACCATGATAAGGCTTTCTGTGATTTCGGGATGTCCTGCTGGGAAATATTTTTCTTTCTCCTTCAGGGTATGTTCATGGATATGAAGCGCTTGGAGATAGTTCCCCATGCTTTTATAGGTTATCCCCAAGTTCATCGAACTGTAAAAAATGGATAACATGGCCCGATCCCGCTTGGGATCATCTATTGCCTGATTTGCAAAGGCTTTGCTGTTTGCGATGGATGACTTGACCATTTTCACACTTTCATCCAATTTGCCTTTCACATCATATACAGCTGCCAGATTGCCCTCTATCATTGCCTTTCGGTACAGTTGATTGGTAGGATTATCCTCCATTTGATCCAAGTATGCTATACCCGCTTTCCAATAATATTCCGCAGAATCCCAAATAGAGGCATACCAGTAAGAAACTCCCAAATCATTGAGGATATTAAAGCGGCTTTCAGAACTGGTGTTAGGATCAAGATCAAATACCTCCAAGGCTTTGAGTGTATGAGTGCGGGCAAGTGCAAAATCATTTAATTGGGTAGCAAGCACACCGAGATTGCGTTCTATGATCGCCCATTCGGAAGGAGTATGATCGGGGATTTTATTCGTGAAGTCCAAGGCTCTTTTATTGGCGTCGTATGCCATTTGAATCTTACCTGCAAACATGAAATACCGATGTGATTCCAGGTGAGCTTGTCTTAATACTCTTGGATCCTGAGTTTTTCCGCTAAGAAAATCCAGCCAATATTGGACCCGGTCCATTCCATATTGAATGTCCTTTTGCTTGTTACCAATAAATCCTGCAAGGGGGACAAAATAGCTGAGGTTTAAATAATCAGCATTTTTAATGTAAAGGTTTGTGTATGTATCAAAGAAAATAATCGCACTGTCTAATTTGTCCTCGTTGATCGATTTTTGGACTTGGGCCAATCGCTCATCAATTGTTTGCCCGAGTAGAAGTATGGGCAAAAAAATCCATATGAGACCGATAAAAGTTGTCTTTTTCACTTTTTCGTTAGTTCTTTCAACAATTCAATAGCTTGGGGATCTTGGGTTTGACGCAGAACCTCTACCGCTCTGTCTTCTTTTCCCCCTAGGACATAAGCCAAGGCCAAATACCATACTGCGTCTTTTTGAAATTGTGAATTTTCATTGGTAGCTACAGCATCGAAATAAAAGATGGCAGGATCAGCTTTTTTGAGGGCCAAATGAGAGACCCCCAGAAAATATTGTATAGTGTCGTTTTCAGGTTTGTACTGAATTAAACTTTCCCATCGGGAAATTGCCTCCTGGTAATTACCTGATTTATAATCCACCATTGCTCTATCAAACTCATAATCGCTTTCAGAACTCATAGCTGTTATCAGGCCGGGATCTTCTTGGTAATACATGGCGAAAAGTTTTTCATAATGAGATTCTCGAGGATACAACACCCACCCTGCTGCTAAAATTAACAGCATAATAGCCGCAGCCGCCCCCATAATCCAAGGGCTTAGACTTTTCACTGACTTTTCTATTCCTACATCCGGCTCGATTTCTTGATGAAACTCTTCCAATGAAGCTCTAAAAGCACCCTCCTCTAAAGCCTCCATCAATCCCTTAACCTCCTGAAGCTTTGCTTCAAGGATAGGGTCTGATTGCAGGGCAACTTCGAATAATTCACGATCCTGTTCATTTAGTGTGCCCAGAATATAACTTTCTATTTGCTCAAACTCCTCTTGTGATATATTATATTGCTTATTCAAGTTCCTTATTGGTGTTAGTCTTCCACTTTTCTTTTAACTGCTGAATACAGCGATATTTATTGTTTCGGGCAGTTGCAGCAGTCCAATTGAATGCTAAGGCAATTTGCTCCATCGTTTCCTTCAGAAAATAAAATCGTCTCAGTACTTCTTTACAGTTTTTACCCAAATTATCAAATTCTTTCACAACCCACTGATGCTGTGCCTCCTGATCATGATTAGGTAGATCGTTTTCCAAAGATAGATTTGGATGTATTTCCACAGTAGTTTTATTCTTATTGGCTCTCAGTTTGTCCAACCACTTATTTTTAGCGATCTGATATAAGTAACCCGATATAGCTGTCCCATTTTCAGGTTGAAACCGATCCGATTTGACCTTTTTCCAAAGCACTACAAACGCTTCCTGATAGATATCCTTGGCGTCATCAGATGTTCCGTTATTTGCCAACACATATTGTTCTACCTTTTTGTATTGACTGGAATAGAACACCCTCAGAATCTTTGGATCATTGCTTTTGATCCCATGGATAATTTCCTCTTGGCTATATTTCTCAAAAGTATAGGACTGCATCTTTTTATTTGATGCAGTAATATACAACCTATTGGTATTTTGACCAATCTATAAGATGCTTTTACATTCCCTGTTTTTCATTCACATCGGAAAAAACAGGGAATGTCATCAAAGTAATCTGAGCTATTTTGGAATAACAGTTACTTCCAAAAAGGCATAAGTACCACTCACTGCACTTAGTTGTTCCATATATTTAGCCACTAAAATATCACGCTGTTGAGCATTAACAAAACTTATCGATGGGCTACCGATACTAATACCAAATTCATGCATTCCATTTATTATAGGAATTTGTGAGGGTGTTCTCGTCAAAGGTGCACCTGCTACTCCAGCAGAGTTCACGATTCTCAATTGATAACTTCTAGCATCATCTCTTTCTGGAAATTTTGCAATAAATCTAGGGCCAGCTACTACATATTCTCCTGGAAAAATATTTGAAACTGGAACATGGGGTTCAAATGGTACACTAAACACCCTGAGATTGGTGACACTCACAATTGTCTGTACCGTGCCAACTTTAGTCCGGTTGATTCCCTGCTTGATGTATGCCGTTACCGTCACCGTATCCTTGGCATTTTCAGGTATCCTCAGCCTGTCTGCATTGCAAAAGTAGTAAGCCTCATTCAGCGAACTGCTGAACATAGTCCCTTTATGGTCCCTTTCATCCCAGAGATATCCGTATTTCCCCGTAGTCTCCCATGCATATTCGATTACCTGATCGTCGGCAATGGTTGACAGAATGTTGACTTTCAGCTGTCTTTGGTTAATTGGACTGATCGAGAAGCGCTCCGGTATCATATTCATCGGTATCTCCCGTACCGTTAGCTCCCATTCCTCCCCATGGCTCGAGTTGGCTATGTGATACACCATACGCATGTAATCCGTGCTCTTGATGGCAAGGTCTGCTATCTGCAGCACTCGCAATACCTTCTTATTGATCTTGGAAAGCGAACCGTAATCAGGCAACTTAAACCTGCTCTCCAATACATCCAGCAATACCGAATTCACAACAACACTTAGATCCGATAAGGTCGCTTTCCCCGCTTCGGTCCATAAAAACGTCAGGTATTCCTTCGTAGCTCCGTTATAATCCCCTCGGGAGAGATACGGCTTCACGTTCTGAACTTGATCTATATTCGCAATCAAAAAACTGATGACCTGATCCCAACTCAATGGATCAAGTAAAACCGACCCATCCGATGGAGATATCACTCCCGCCACACTGATTGCATCTGTGATTATGGGTAGCAAAAAATCAAGCGCCATCGATTCCACCCACAACCTGAACAACTGCTTACGCTCATGCTCACTTAGGTTCACTTCCGATGTCGTCCCTGGGCCAATCACTCGCAAAACACTCTTAACCGAACGCTCATCTGACTTTAAAGGCAATACCAAATCATCCGTGTCCACAGATGCAGTCTCACTGATCTTGCCCACTAAAAAATCAACCAACGTGCCCGCAAAATCTTTCACTCCCGAAACAGGAGGTATCGTAATTACCTGATCAGGTGCCGAACTCGCTGAAATATCCTCAATCAATGTATGGCTGACCCCGGACTTATCCACATAGGAGGTCCTGTATAAAAACCCCTTGACCCTCCGACGGGCTCTGTGTGTAATCCTAAACCTGTTCAGCCCCGTATCAAATACCTGAAGATAACTCTTGATGTTAGCATCCACCAATACATCTCCAGCCACCTCTTCCTCTTCTCCCACACGCCCTGCTATACGACCCTCAGGCTGCGCCATGGCATAAATCTCAGAAACTGCCTTTCTAAGTGCATTCACATAGAGCCCCTTATCCAGCGTGTAAGGATCGGTTTTGTACAGCAACTCCAGTTCCGAAAGAAATGTATCAAAAACAGGAAGTTCTGAAACCTCTCGGATAAACTTTTCCCGTGCCATTCCGCCCTCTGCCTGCATATCAAAACCTAGAAACAGCAAATATTCTGCTGTACTCCGAACGGATAACTCTTTGCGGCTATCGGAAAGAAATCCCGCCAGTACCAAACGGTCTGATGTATCAAAAACAAATGCTGTAAAAGGCGCTCCTGGATTGTGTGAAACAGCCGAAACCCCCGATCCAGAAATACTATGGATCTGACCATAGGACATGACCTCTAGTTCAGCTATATCTAAACTCACTCCATCTGCCAGACGAACAGCAACCTCCATCTTGGGCAAAATAGCCTCAACTTCCGGGTCTTCTGCACCCCTTGGACGCTCTGCCTCATCCTTGCAGGATGATACCAACAGAAATACGAGTAAAAGAAATAAAGAATTAATTTTCATAGCTCGGGTTTTTAAAATTGATCAATATCCTGATAAGTAATTGTTGTGGAAGCCATAATTTCAAATATCTGACCTGCGATGGTATTAAGAGATAGGTTATAGTTTTCTGCGTACCCTGAATTCATCACAACGCTAACACAGATATTGTTAGGCAAAGAAATGGTGAGGGATTGAGAACCCACCCAAAACCCATCATGCCAAAAGGCCTGTCCCAAAGTTGGGTGATTGAGTCTGATGATACCTTTACCATAATTGCCTGAATTGCTTAATGGAGTTCTGCGTTGATCATTCAGTGTTGTTCCTAAAATAGATGGCCTATTTGGCTGTGTATCTATACTTGAAAAAATCATAGCAATATCCGCTGGAGTACTTACCCATCCTGCGGTAGCATCACTTCGGCCAATATTGTAGGTAGTATAGGGGTTGAAATTATTTTGACTGTAATACGTTGCTTCATTCAAGTGTTTTTGATTTTGTGCAGTACGCGCGAGAACAGTATTCGTTGCACCAACTTTGTCTAAAATATTTTCCTTTACATAGGTCTCATAACTTTTACCAGTCACCTGCTCGATGATTCTGCCTAATATCAGGTATCCAAAATTGGAATAATGATAGGTAGTTCCAGGGTTGGTTGCCTGCACCACATTATCTAAACCCCAAGAAATCAAATCTTCGGCAGAAAGGTTGATCGGTCCATCAAAAACAGGATCATCCATAAAGTTTCTCCAGCCTCCAGGTAAGTGGTGGAGTAAGTGATTGACGGTGATATTTCGAATGCGATGGGAATATGTATTTGAACCAAATCTGGTACCTAAAATAGCCCCATCTCCAAAGACTCTGTCATTCAAAGCCAATTTTCCTTCTTCTACTAATTGAAGGATTGCAATTCCGGTTATGGTCTTGGCTACAGATGAATACCGAAACTTAGTCTCCGTGTTCACTGACCGATTGCTTCCTTGATCCATCAATCCATAGCCTTTGGCATAGACTAACTTACCGTCCTTGGCAATTGCCAATGAAAGTCCAGGATAATTAAATTCGTCCATAAGAAATGCCATTTTGGAATCTATCTCTGGGATATCGTCTTGCACAATCTGCGGTTCCTGAGGCATCGGGTCCTCATCACTGGAACAAGAAAAAATGATTAGTAAAAGTAGTGCATAAATCGGAAGGTGTCTTAAATGTTTCATAGCTGAATATCTTGGTTTTAACAACACATTGCAGAGGAAGTAAAATGTCATCAAAAAATTTAAAATTTATTTTTAGCAAGTGACTTTTCTTGTGATTCTAAACATCAACACTTACTCAAAAATGAAAAAAACAGCCATAAACCATCGATTTACGGCTGTTGAGTTGCATTGTCACCCTATTCTAATCTCTTGTATCTTATGTTTGCGGCTTCCAATAAACCATGGAAACTACCCCTGCAAGCATCATCAATCCACCAAAAAGATAACGCCAATCTAAACTCTTAGAAGGATCATCAATTTGATAGGTAAAAATTGTCCTGCCAAAGGCATCCTTATCTATTTGGATATTAGAAGCAGATATGGGAAAATCCACGACTGTAGTCTGCTGTAATTGTCCTCCATATTCCATTGGACTATTGACAAACATATATTGTTTATCTCCGATTTTTGTGAGGTTGATATCTTTTTCCCCTGTCTCCAAAATTCTCCGGCCACGCTTATCTACCTTGGTGACACCATAAGCGGTGAGCGAGAGTTCAAAAGACCGCTCCATATCATTTCGATCTAATTTAAAATCGTCTAAGAAAAAACCAGGCATGCCTTTTTGAATTTCCCGTTTCAAAGCATTGGGGTTCGTTCCTGCGGTTGCCAGCCATTGTTGCCATTGAGATGCAGTCATTTTTTGCTGAATAAGCATGGCGGCATTTCCTCGCTCATCTACTTTCATGTTGATATGTTGATTGATAGCTGCCTGTGCAAGTAGCTGCAAACTGCCCAACATGCATAAAATTATCAGGAGAGATTGTTTCGTTTTCATCGGATAGAGTTAAAGATTGATGTAAGCATATTTTGTTGTTGAGCAAATGCGTATTCCGGAGATCCAACGGTAATTATTTCAAAACCAGCACTGGTTCTCCTAGATTTGGCAAACCACATGAAATTCCCATTCATATCAGTAGTCACGCCTGAGATTTGGCCTTGTGTATCACTTTTATAGTTAACCACCCCACCGAGACTTCCTATTTGAGCAGAAAGTATGTTCATGGCATCTCTCAGGTTGGAGGCTGGTAGGACAAATTTGCTAATAGAAATCAGACCATCTGGCGAGGCATGATAGCTCCTCAAACTGCTCAGTCCCGACATACTTGGGTCATATTGGTTCCAACCATTGGGAATCGAAACCATTAAACTAGTTGAAGTAGTGGTATTCCTATCTGGCTGAGCTGGCTCAGTGGGATAATTTGGCGGAGTAGTGTTGTTGGTATTGACAGCAGCTAGTTGTCGCTGCTGAGGTGCTTGGGGAGCATTTATTTGATTTTGTGGTGAAAAATTATCTGCAATTTTATCCACTTTTTGCCGCATAAACTCATCATCTTTCAAGCTCATGGGTGTCACACCAGCCATATTTAACTGATGAATATCCACAATGGTGTAGCGGGGGTCACCTTGCATGGCTTTTTGAAAAAACTCCTCCAACTGCTTCATACCTTGTTCCAATGCTTCTTGGGCAGAAGATATTTTCCCTAATCCTTCTCCTCCAATGCCTGTCGCTTCTATGGCATAGTACTGACCGTTCATCCTAAACCCAGGATAGGCATGTCCAGGAACTAAATAAATGACGGGCTCCAATCCTCCCGCTGACATCATACTTGCATAGAGCAAACTTAACTCCAAACAAAGTCCCGTATTGCCGGTAATAACTTCCCGTGGCAGGCGGTTATGTTGAGAAAGCTTGGAATAATCATTCAGGTTTTCAGGGATCATTTTCGTGCTACTGTACACCATGTGGGACATTAGGGTAGCTTCGTATATACCTGTCATAAAACGAACAGCATCTTTAGGGTCTTTGCTTACTCCAGCTGCATCTCCCTTCAAAATTTTCTCCTGAACTGTCTGCGTATAATATTTTACAATAGGATCATTGGGGGTGACAAAACATGCCAACAAAGCATTATTATCATAGATATCCGCCCAAGAAGCAATTTCTGATTGGGCTACAGAAGTAAACATGTAGGTATTTCTATCGACAATTTTGAAAGCAAATGATTCCTCCACTTTGTCTTTGTTACTTGCACCATCCCAATCAACTTGGATTTCGGCACGTTCCATGGATTCGGTCATTTTTTCCGTGATCTGATCACCAAATTTGGGATAACAAACAACTGATGCCGTCTGACCAGGGATCATTTCTCCAATAGTCTCCAAATCTGTCCAATCAACATATCCTGGAACCCGATAGCGAACTTTAACGCTTTCCAAGGTATTGTTTCCTTCATTGGTCAAAAGTACCTTGAATAGAAAATATTTACCATTGAGCGCTTCTTCATTGGCATATACCTGATGTGCTGCAGGCATAATATACGGAGCTTTTTCTACCTGAATTTTTAGATTTCCTTCCCCAGAATTTCCGAAGAAATTCACAATCAAAATCCCAGCTCCTACCAAAATCAATGTAAAGCCGATTACAATATTTTTTTTCATGCGTATGTGTGGTTAAAATATATCACTACATCGCAGTCCCTAACAGTTTGTCATCAATGTTATCATAAATTTTTTGTGGTGAAAAAAACTGGGTGACATTTAAACGCTTAAATAGTCGACTAGCAGCCGTATTCTTATTGGATTGATTAATTTTATGCCTCAGTTTTGATTAAACTTTTGATGATATGGAGGCAATTATTCAGACAAATGCTCGGGATGTTTTACAGCAATACTTTGGCTATCCAAGCTTTAGAGGAAATCAAGAAGCCATCATCTCCTCTATATTGGCCAAAAAAGACACCATCGTCTTGATGCCTACCGGTGGTGGAAAATCCATTTGCTACCAAGTCCCTGCAATTCTTTCAGAGGGTTTGACCTTGGTAATTTCTCCATTGATATCTCTTATGAAAGATCAAGTGGATGCCTTGAATGCCAATGGGATTTCGGCTGCTTTTTTAAATTCCTCCCAAAGCATCTCCGAACAGCGCCACATCTCCGAACAAATCAAAAAATCTGCAATCAAACTCTTGTATGTGGCACCAGAACGATTGTTTAATGGATCATATCCTTTGATGGATTTCTTGAAGGAAATCACCTTAGGCTTGGTTGCGGTGGATGAGGCTCACTGCGTATCCCAATGGGGACACGATTTCAGACCAGAGTACTTACGTATAGGAGAGCTACGAAGACAATTTCCTAAGGTTCCATTCATTGCCTTGACCGCCACTGCGGATAAACGTACCCGAGCAGATATTGCAGATAAATTGGGGCTTCATACACCCCAATGGTTTATATCCTCCTTTGATCGAAATAATATCACTTACCGAGTGACCACCAAACAAGACGCTATGGGGAAATTGATGGAGTTTTTGGACTTTCATCAAAAAGATTCGGGTATCATATACTGCCTTTCAAGAAAAAATGTAGAAGAAACAGCCGAACAATTACAGGCACGTGGACTTTCTGTGCTCCCTTATCATGCTGGACTAGCACGGGAAATTCGTGAAAAAAACCAAGAACTCTTTATCAAGGACGAGGTCAAAATCATTGTAGCTACTATTGCTTTTGGTATGGGCATCGACAAACCAAACGTTCGGTTTGTGGTACACATGAACATGCCACAAAACATCGAGGGCTATTATCAGGAAACAGGTAGGGCAGGGCGAGATGGGCTGCCAAGTGAAGCTTTGCTATTTTACTCCTACCAGGACTTCATGACCCTCAACCGCATGATGGAGCAAGCAGAAAACAAGGAATTTGTAGAAGTGATGCAAGAAAAACTGCTCCGAATGAATTCTTTTAGCCAAAGTAATATCTGCCGTAGAAAATATTTACTCAACTACTTTGGAGAAAACCATCCTGGAGAATGCGGCAATTGCGATGTCTGCTTTCAAAAAGGAAAACAGCAAGACATGACCATACCTTCCCAGATGCTTCTGTCCACCGTAGCAAGGTTGGGAGAATCTTACGGATTGGGCTATGTGATTTTAGTATTACGAGGCTCTAAGTCAAGTAAAATACAAGCATCTCATCAAGAGCTATCTGTTTACGGAATAGGAAAAGACCGACCGGAAGAGTTTTGGAAAACCCTGGGAGGCAAACTCCAACAGCATGGGTATCTTGCGGAAGCCGGAACAATCTACCCTACGTTCAAACTAACTCAGATGGCGTGGGAAAAATTGAAAGGAAAAGAAAAGATTCTTTTGCCAATGGAGGAAAGCTTAAGCAGTGGTAAGCGCAGTACCGTCGGTCACGAAGAAGGCTTGCTAGATGAATTAAAATCACTTCGCATACAATTGGCTAGAAAAGCAAATATTCCTCCTTATGCCATATTTGGAGACAACTCCTTGATAGAGATGGCCACCTACTTACCCATAGATACAGATGCATTTATGACCATCTCAGGTGTAGGACAAATCAAGGCAGCCAACTATGGCACTACTTTTCTTAAGGTTATCCAAGCATTTGTCAAAAAACATCAACTGCAACCTAAGCGTAAGCTAAGTTCTGCCAAACCCAAAACAACTGCAGGGTCAGGATCCGAAATCATCACTTTAAAACTATTCCAAAGTGGCAAAAAAATATATCAGATAGCCCAAGAGCGAGAACTCAATCATAGTACAATAGAAGACCATCTGATCCGAATGATTGAAGTAGGAAAATTGGAAGTAGATGAAGTTTTGAGCAAAGACGACTTACTAACCATCCGATTAGCATATCGCAGGCAAGGCTCTCATTACCTGAAACCTTTAAAAGAACATTTTGGTGATAGGTTTTCCTATTTTCAATTGAAAGCCGCCTTGGTAGGGGAGCGGTAAAAAAATTGGTTTAAAAAGAAAAAAGGAGCTTAAAAGCTCCTTTTTAGTTATTTTCCTCTTCCTCCAATCGAGATCATCGCACACCTAAAGCCGATGTGATTGGTAGCAGAGTCTTGATGCATAAATCTTCTCGTACCTGGAGCCATCCAGTAAGCCATGTCTCTCCAAGAACCTCCTTTATAGACTCGGAACTCATCTGTAATAAGGGTAGTTCCATACGTATCTTCCGTATCCAATATACCGTCTTTCCTCAATGGGTTCAAATCATCAAAATCCTGAAATGAAAGTGGACGATACACGTCGTTGACCCACTCATTCATATTACCTGCCATGTGATACAAGCCAAAATCATTTGGTGGCATATCATAGACATTGGTTGGAAGAATTTCTCCATCATTGGTTTTGGAACCTGCGATACCTGCATAATCCCCTCTACCTCTTTTAAAATTGACTAAGAAATCACCCTGACGCCCTTTTCTTTTAATATTGTATGGATTTCTCAATCCACGACCATCCCAAGGGTAAATTCTTCCGAATTCTTGATTTTCATCATTATACTGAGTACCGATCATCGCCTTAGCAGCATACTCCCATTCAGCTTCATTCGGTAACCTGTATTCTGCAATACCCACACCTCTTTCAATCAACTGACGCTTATTTAAAGTACTATCGATTTTATTCTTTTCTCTCAATAAGTTGCCCACAAACTCTGTTCTCCATTTAGAGTATGTGTTTGCCTGTACCCAAGAAACTCCTGCTACAGGATAAAAATTAAACCCAGGGAATCGGAAATAGTAAGTGTCATAAACATCATTGTAGGACATTTTATCTGCCCACACTCTGTCTCTTGGTTCTAGCTTTTGTATGGAATCCGCACTAACTTTTCTTGCCATGTAAAACAAGAATTCACGGTAATCCACATTGGTAACCTCTGTTTCATCCATGTAGAAGGATGCAATGGTAACTGTCCTTTCGACATTGTCACGAAAAGCCATGATATCTTGCTCTTGCGATCCCAAAACAGTCCTACCTCCTTGGATGTATTTCAATCTTGGTCCAATTTTTTGATCAGCAAATCTTGCTACAAAGAATTTGGTAGAATCATTCGCATCAAAACTAAAGTTGCCACCAGTAGAGGCACTGGTTTTACCAGGCTTAGCAGCTGTTCTCCGACCATATCCAGGCTGCTTATTGCAAGCTGAAAGAATTAAACCTCCTAACAAAAGGAAGGAAGCCATGGTCAATCCCCATTTTCTTTTTCCAAAAACCATTGTCAATTACTGTTTTTTGTGCACAATCTAAACGCTAATATATAATCTATAATATCTGATTCAAACAATATTTTTTTTGAGTACAACTCATAAAAATTGATTTTGAACCAAAATTCGATGAATACTGCATATTTTTCTAAAGCAAAAGCAATTATCAGGCCATTAAAAATTTTTAAGATTTCAAAATTCCTAACCATTTTTTTGCAACAGTGATGTTCTTAACATCCTCAACGATAAGTATTAACCGGGTTTTGACTTCTTTTATTTTGCAGCGCTTCCCATGACTTTGAATATTTTTGAGAATTGTACCAAAGACTGCGGACTTGTAATACTTCTCTTTGGAGGAAGGAACGAAGTAACATTTCATCTGATTATTTTTAAGCACCATCTTTTCAAATCCTAGATTTTCTGCTTCCCAGCGCAAACGCACTGTCTCAAATAAATCCTCTACTACCTTCGGAACCGGACCAAAGCGATCTCTTATTGTATTCAGGTAATTTTGCAGTTCGGTCTCCTCTTTGATACTATCCAACTTTGAATATAGCTGTAATCGTTCGGAAATATTGGTTACGTATTCCTCCGGAATCAGCAACTCGAAGTCTGTTTCGATGACACAATCCTGTACGAGAATTTCAACCTTTTCTTTTAAGTCCACCTCAAACAAGGCAGCAAACTCATTTTCCTTCAACTCCTGTACTGCTTCATCCAAAATCTTGTGATACATATCAAAGCCCAAGTCAGTAATAAAACCACTCTGCTCAGCACCTAGAAGATTTCCTGCCCCTCTTATATCCAGATCCCGCATAGCCACCTTAAATCCATCTCCTAAATCAGAAAATTCTTCTAAGGTTTGCAATCGCTTGCGAGCCTCTGGAGTCAAGTGTGTAGGATGTGCTGTGAGCAAATAACAGAAAGCCTTTTTATTACTTCTACCCACACGGCCTCGCATCTGATGCAAATCACTCAAACCAAACATATGCGCCCGATTGATGATGATGGTATTGGCATTTGGAATATCTAAACCAGACTCGATGATATTAGTCGAAACCAAAATATCGTATTCTCCTTCAATAAATTTTACCATTATTTTCTCCAGCTGCTTGCCATCCATCTGCCCATGCGCTGCGGCAATTCGTGCATCAGGAACCAACCGGAGAATAAGATTAGCAATAGAATCAATTTCACCCACTCGATTATGGACAAAGAAAACCTGACCACCCCTTCTTAATTCATAGGCGATCGCATCCCGGATAACCTCCTCTTGAAACGCATGGATTTCCGTTGTAACTGGCTGCCTGTTTGGAGGGGGAGTGGCAATCACAGACAAATCCCGTGCTCCCATCAAAGAAAAATGCAAGGTTCGGGGAATAGGTGTTGCGGTTAAGGTTAAAACATCTACATTCAGCTTAATTTCTTTCAACTGATCCTTTACCTTTACTCCAAACTTTTGCTCTTCATCGATGATCAAAAGACCCAAATCTTTAAATTTTACATCTTTGTTCACGATTCGATGGGTACCCACCAAAATATCAATTTCACCAGAAGCTACTTGCTGGGTTATCTGCTTGATTTCTTTGGCTGTACGAAATCTATTGATGTACTCGACTTTTACTGGAAAGTTTCCTATCCGTTCACTAAAGGTTCGAAAATGCTGCATGGCCAAAATCGTAGTAGGCACCAACACGGCGACTTGCTTTCGGTCGTTGACAGCTTTGAAAGCAGCCCTGATAGCAACCTCTGTTTTTCCGAATCCCACATCTCCACAAACAAGTCGGTCCATTGGGTGAGGCTTCTCCATATCCACTTTGACATCAGCAGTGGCCAAAGCCTGATCCGGTGTATCCTCAAAGACGAAGGAACTTTCCAATTCTACTTGCAAAACAGAGTCCGGAGAAAAACGATACCCTGAGGCAGTTCTTCGTTTAGCATACAAAGCAATCAATTCTTTGGCAATATCTTTAACCTGACTTTTGACTTTACGCTTTTTATTTTCCCACTCAGGACTTCCCAATTTGGACATAGATGGGATGGTACCTTCTTGGCCAGAATATTTTGAGATTTTATGCAAAGAATGGATATTGACATAGAGCAAATCATCATCTCTGAAAATCAAGCGGACGGCCTCCTGCTGCTTACCATTGATATCTACTTTTTCCAAGCCTGCAAACCTTCCTACACCGTAATCCACATGGACCACAAAATCTCCCGGGTGTAAGGTTTTCAATTCTCGAAGGGTAAGGGCTTTGGATTTACTTGTTTTACTTTTGGACTTATAGCGGTGAAATCGCTCAAAAATCTGATGGTCTGTGTAGCAAACTATTTTTTGTTTTTTGTCCACAAAGCCCTCTCTTATGCCCATTTGCAACGTTTGGTAGCGAAGTGTGGGATCCAATTCCTGAAAGATATTTTCCAAGCGTGTCAACTGCTTGTCACTTTCTGAACAAATAATATTCAACCAGCCTTCTTTTTCATTTTTTGCGAGATCCTCGACCAATAAATCAAAGTTTTTGTTGAAGGAAGGCTGTGGCTGAGATTGAAAGTCATGTTTAACAGCTCCTTTGAGATGGAAGGTGTGCCCAAACTCTAATCGGATCAAGTTTTCAGTCTTGGCCTCAAAGCTTTTGGCATTGTCAAAAAGATCTGTTGGCTTGAGGAGTAATTTGTCGTTTTGGATAGAACTAACAATCTGGTAAAACTGATTTTCAGCTTTTTTGAAATAATCTTCAATTGTATCCAAAGTAAATCCAAGATCTTTAAACCAGATGCATGTTTGTTCAGGTAAAAACTCCAGAAATGATTGTCGCTGCTCTTGCAATAACCTTGTTTGGACGTTGGGAATAATACTGATATGATCGATTGGATCAATAGAAAGCTGTGTTTCGGGATCAAAAGTTCGAATACTTTCAATTTCCCTCCCAAAAAGCTCTATGCGAAAAGGAATCTCGTTGGCATAAGAAAATACGTCCAAAATTCCACCTCGAATAGAAAACTGCCCGGGTTCATATACAAAATCCGTCTTTTCAAAATCATAGGTCATCAACAGTTCTGAAATAAACGCGATATCTACCTTTTCACCCACTTTCGCAGTAAATGTATGGTCTTTCAACGATCGCTTGTTGATGACTTTTTCATACAAGGCCTCTCCATAGGTCACCACTATTGTTGGTTCATCCGGAGCATCTAGGATTTTATTCAAAATCTCAGCCCTCATAAGGATGTTGGCATTTTCTATTTCGTCAAATTGATATGGACGTTTGTAACTCGAAGGAAACAAATAAACCTGTTGCCCATTGATCAACTCCTGAAGATCATTTGTCAAGTAAGCCGCTTCTTCTTTGTCGTGTGCAATGATCAGATGAAAACCACCCACCTGCTTGATCAAAGACAAAAACACAACCATATCCAAGCTTCCGGATAGGCCCTTCAGCTGAAATTTCTTTTCCTTCTTGTCTTGAATGTGTTGAGAAAGACTTAATATAAAAGGATCATTCTCGTAGAGAGAAAGAAATGCAGACTTTTCCAAAATAGGTGTCGTTGTTATGAAGCCACAAAGGTAAGAAAATGATTTCTTTTAATTCTTTGGGCCTGTAAAAGGAAATTATAAACCAAAAGCTGAACCGTCTACCGTTTAAAATGTTTACTGTAAAAACCAATATTGATATATGACTAAAACGACCGAAAGTTGGTTTAGAAAAATTGAAAAAATGCATCCCTATCAGACACTCATGTATTTAGGCATGTTTGGGAGCGGATTGATATTTCTATTTATGACTACTGCATTTTTGGCTTCCGATACCAGTATGGTAGAAGCAACGAAATTTAGAATGCCCAAATCATTTATATTAAGTACACTAGTGTTGTTGATCAGTGGATATACTGTAAGCAAATTACTTTTGCACTACAGAGAAGACAGTGTACAAAAATTAAAAAACAGTTTATTAATCACCTTCTTTTTAGGGGTTATTTTTACTGTATTGCAATTTATCGGCTGGAAGGAATTATCGCTGATGGGAGTTGATTTTAGAGGGCTTCCCAGTGGAAGTTTTCTTTATGTACTCAGCGGTATTCATATTTTTCACTTAATTGGGGCTATGATTTTTGCATTGATAATGGTCTATCAATACAGCCGTATCGAAAAAGATGAGATCAAAAACTTAGTCTTATTGACCAATCCTTTCGAACGCATGCGTATCGAGTTATTCACTATTTATTGGCATTTCATGGATTTTATCTGGTTGGTATTATTCATGATTTTTGTCTTTGTATTTTAACACATCTATGAAAATCACCATTGAATCGAGCGTTGAACAAAATTATCTTCAAGTGAAAGAAGGGTTTAATG
Source organism: Mongoliitalea daihaiensis (assembly GCF_021596945.1). Taxonomy (NCBI): domain Bacteria; kingdom Pseudomonadati; phylum Bacteroidota; class Cytophagia; order Cytophagales; family Cyclobacteriaceae; genus Mongoliitalea; species Mongoliitalea daihaiensis. Next base: position 1,140,916 of record NZ_CP063779.1, read on the forward strand.
AACAATTATTCACGAAACTCGCTCCCCCCTTCCCTCCTGTCAAATTGTTGCGTTTTGATGGATCCAAAAAAGGAGATGTGGTATCTCTTGAGTTAAATTTTCTTTTTTTTAAACAGCGCTGGACAAGTGATATTGTAGCAGACGAAACAACAGAAGAGGAGTTTTATTTCATTGATCAAGGAGTTGAATTGCCATTTTTTCTTAAAGCATGGGAACATAAACACCGAATTATCAAAAATGGGGAAGGTAGCATCATTCGGGATGAAATTACATACAAGGGACCTTTTGGTCTAATGACGATCCTACTTTACCCCGCATTATACCTTCAATTCCTTTATAGAAAACCAATTTACCGGAAAATCTTTCGCATCAAAAAGTAAAAGCTTGCACTTAGGCAAGCTTTAAATGATCACATTCAGGGATTTGACAATCTCCATAGAGTACCAAGGAGTGAGAAGTTATGCCCGAAAGAAACTCTTTTCCCATAGCTTCCTTGATTGCATTTAATCGCTCATCTGAAAATTCACGTATTTTTCTACATTGATTGCACACATGATGATCATGGTGCTTGTAGGTCAGCGCTTGTTCATACAAAGCAACTTTATCTTTAAATTGGTGTTTGACCGCCAGACCACACTCTACCAATAAATCAAGAGTGTTATAAATAGTTGCCCGGCTGATGCTATAGCCTTTATTGCGCATCATCAAAAAAAGCCCTTCTACGTCAATATGCTCATCTTGGGGAAGCGCATACAACTCATCAATCACTGAAAAGCGTTCGGGAGTTTTTCTGCTTCCTTGTCTTAACAGATAGTTTTCAAATATTTTTTTTGCTTTTTCGACTAAAGATTTCTCGGCCATAAGGAATAATTAAAAAATAAAGATGCAGGAATTTTTGGACTTAATCAAGTTTGTGGACTTGGATTGATGCATGTCAATAATCATGATTAATGGTAAAATTGCTATTTCAACCGATAAACAAATGGTTTATTTCTTCCGTTTTTAAAAGAATATAGCTAGCTTTTGCCTGAGTACGCGTAAGCTTAATCACCTCCCTGTATGAAAATGCGAATTTTCTTTTTTCTTATTTTCTTGAGCTTGCACATACCTGTTAAAGGTCAGGTGCCTGGTTTTTTTATGAAAGACCCATCAAAAAAAGTGGAGTTACCATTCATCTTGTCTGGTAATCTGATCATCATACCTATTTCAGTAAATGGATCAGAACCTGTTAATTTTTTATTAGATACCGGAGTCAAAACCAATATTTTATTTAGTAAAAGCATTGGAGATCAAATGAATCTCCAATACACCAGAAAATTGGAATTGGTCGGGGCAGATGGAAAAGCACTGCTGTCGGCTTCTGTCTCACCCAACAATCCGATGGACCTAGGTCCTGTTGAAGGACAGCTTCAAACATTGTTGGTATTGGATGAAGACTTTTTTGAGCTGGAGGCTGTACTAGGGTTACCAATTTATGGAGTGATAGGCTATGAATTTTTCAAATACAATCCTGTCAAAATTGATTATGATCGCGCAGTGATTACTTTTTACGATACCAATCGGGTCAAATGGAGACCCTTAGGATTTAAAAAATTAACTATTTCTATGGACAACAGCAAGCCTTATGTACAAGGGAAGGTAAAACAACTGTTTGGAGAAGAAGTAAACACCAAGTTATTAGTAGATCTAGGCGCAAATCATGGTCTCTTATTGAATTTGGAAACATCCAAAGATTTACAAATGCCTCCCAGATACTTGGAAAGTGAGCTTGGTAGGTCTTTGGGTGGGGATCTCGTAGGTTATGTAGGTAGAGTGAAGTCCTTGAAACTTTCTGGAATACGGTTTACAGATATCTTAACATCGTATCCTGAGGAAACTGAATTCAGTTACATAATCAAAGAGAGTGGACGCAACGGAAGCATTGGTTCAGAAATTTGGGGCAGGACACGCATGATTATCGATTATAGAAGGGATCGGATCTTTTTCAAGCGGGGAAGTACTTTTGGAAATCCATTTGAGTTTGACATGAGCGGAATCACCCCAAAGATGGTCAGTGCCGAAGACAAACGATTCTATATTGCAGGGGTGCGATATGGTTCACCAGGTTTTATGGCAGGAGTACAAGAGGGCGACGAAATCATCAGCATCAATAAAATTCCGATCGATTTTTGGGAATTATCAGATTTAATCAAGCTTTTTAGATCAGAAGAAGGAAGAGAAGTAAGCTTAGGCCTGAGGCGTTTCGATGAAGAATTAAAAGAGTTTGAAGACCTCACTGCTAATTTTAAGCTAAAAAGACAAATATAATAGTATCTTTAGACGGTAGGAAGATTGTTTTTGATAATTGCTATATTTGATCCTCATCTTAGTAATTTTCGATTTAGCCGTCTCCTTTACATAGCGTATGTCAAATATTGTTGTAGCTTCATCAAAAAACATATTACTTACTTTCAAGAAGCATCTGGACAGTAAGATTGAGCTATTGTACATATCTACGGAAGCGCGAAGTTATGCCGAAGAAGGCGAAAAGTTTTATAAAATAGAATTCATTGAATCGTTATTTCCTACCTTCAATGGTAGTTTTTTTTATACAATTTTTGATGAACTTGGAAAAGGAGATAAACCGACAGCTCCTATTTTAATTGGTAAAAATCACTATCAATTTGTAGAAATAGAAGGCTACGTAATTGCTATGGAGGATGGGTCATACTTGGTAAATGCCCTGATATCTCCTTTACGTTTCCCATCAGAAAATAAGTATGCATGGATCTTTCAAAACGATCAAAATAAAGTTTATAACGCATTAATCAACAAAGAAAAAGTTGAAGATGTCATTGGTTGGAAAAACTTTATAAAAGAATCTTTTGATTTTTTATCAGCCGATTCAATTGCACAGTTTGAAAAAGGCAATGAAGATGCTGTCATAACCTTGTTCCCTGGCTATCTCTATTTGACAAAAAAGAAGATATCAGCCAGCCATTGTTTGGTCAAGATAGAATACTCCAAAGAAAGAAATGTTCCTCAAGCGATCGATGAAGGTGCTGACAACTTTTATTATTATGAGTTAGATCAAGAATCCTTTCAATACAACTGGTCTGGACCTATTCATAAGCTACTCGGTTACACAGATGAATTTTTACGAATGATCAGTATTTCAGATTGGAAAAAACTGATTCATCCAGATGACCATCATATCTACGAAATGGGGCAAAGCCATGCAATCAACATGGTCTACAGAATTTTACATAATGACGGACACTATATTTTTATTAAAGATGATTTAAAAAAATTTACCAATTATAATACCAACAAAACGCTCGGAACGGTATCAGATATTACTACGCTTAAAAAAATAGAAAACGATCTGCTACAGAATAAAACTGTTTTGGAGGAATTAACGGGTGTAGTTCCTGGGATGGTTTATCTAATGAAAACTTTTCAAGATCTAACACATCAATTTATTTTTGTCAGTGAAGGATGCAAACAGTTGACAGAAATAGATGCAAACAACTTTATAGATCACGAAAGTACCTTATTTAAAATTATACATCCGGATGATTTAGAAATCTTATTGGAAGCTGATAGAGCTGCTTTTGAAAAAGATCAAAGCTTTGAATGCTACTTTAGAATTATTACGCCTAGTGGGAAAATAAAATGGATTTATGGCGCATCTGACCGATTGAAACAATATGAAAATGACTCCATTTGGGCAGGAATTTTTGTGGATGTAACACAATCTAAAGATAAAGAAGAGGAGGCTAATCTTCTGATGAATAGGTATCGGTTGCTTTTTGATGAAAGCCCACTTCCAATATTTCGGTTTACTAAAGAAGGCATCATCCAAGATGTCAACAAGAGCTTCACTGAAAAGATTGACATCACGGACAAAGAAATACTAATCGGAAAAAATATTTTTGACTTGATTGGAGATAATCCCATCAAACAGGCATATTTGGACTGTATAAACAAAGGCTTTGGTTTCTTTGAAGGGCCATACCTCAGTTACTTTAACCAAAAGCTTTTTCACCTGCGTGCAACTGCAAAGCCCATTGATAATGGAGAAAACTTTCAGGCAATCCTAGAAGATATTTCTGAGCAAGAATATGTTCATAATATCATATCAAAATTGACCGAACGAACATCTAAATTTAGTGGCCAAGAATTTTTTGATGCCTTAACTGAGTTTTTTTCACTAAACCTCCAAATGAGTGATTGCTTTATCGCAGAGATTGATAGCACAAAAAATGCTGCAAAAGTAATTTCTTATCACCAAAACGGGAAAAAACAAAAGAACTTTATTTACGATTTAGAACACACCCCTTGCAAGGAATGCCTATCATCAGGTACACCTTTAATTATCCCTAATCAAGCATATAAAAAATATCCATTGGATACATATTTGGTTGATCGGCAGGTCAATAGCTACATGGCATCACCCATTCATGATGCAGAAGGAAATCAACTAGGTCTATTGGTTATGTTTGATTGTGATAGTAAAGTTTATGGGGCAGGAAAAAAAGAATTTTTGAATGTACTTTCGGATCGAATTGGGGCGGAGCTCAATCGAATAAATTTTGAAAACAGACTCATTGAATCCGAGCAGCTCTTTAGAAGTATTGCTGAAAACTTTCCTAAAGGCATCGTAGAAGTGTTGGATAATAAACTCTTCTATGTGTACACCGATGGCAAAGAATACCATGATATGGGAATTGATCCGAACCAATTGGTTGGTACAGCCCACCTGTCTAAGTACGAAAGTTATATTTCAAATGAAGTTCGTAAACAACTCGATAAAGTACTTCAAGGAGAGTCTGTCATGTTTGAAGTTATCATTGGTGATCGATACTATCTAAAAAGCGGCGTTCCCTTGTACAATAAACAAGGGAAAATAGATAGAATCCTTTTGGTAACTCAAAACATCACTGAAACCAAAATAGCCGAGGAAGAACGAGAACAATTGATCCGTGATTTAAAATCGCAAAATGAAGAGCTTCAACGCTTTGCATACATTATTTCACATAATTTGCGCGCACCTATTGTAAATATTTCCTCCCTACTAGAACTCTACAATACAAAAAACCCATCAGATGTAGAAAACGAAGAAGTAATCCACAACCTAAAAATATCCACTGATATACTCAATGATACCTTGAAAGACTTGATTGAGGTGGTGTCCATCAAAAAAAATAAGGTACCCAAGATTGAAAATATTCAATTCAAAGATCTAACAACACGGGTCTTGACTTCGTTGGCAAACCAAATCAAGGAATCCGGTGCTATCATCACCAAGGATTTTTCGGAATGTAGTAACATTAGCTATATTTTTGCACATCTTGAAAATTTCCTTATGAACTTGACTACCAATTCTTTAAAATATAAACACCCTGATAGAAAACCAGAAATTTTTATTCGAACCTTTAAAGACTCAGAAGGTTTTGTGGTTTTGGAATTTAAAGATAACGGGATAGGAATAGACCTAGAACGATATGGAGATAGACTCTTCGGGTTGTATCAACGTTTTCATTCACATGTGGAAGGGAAAGGGTTGGGTCTATACCTAGTGAGAGAACAAATCAGGGCACATGACGGAAATCTAAAAATCAAAAGTAAAGTAGGGGAAGGTACCGTATTCCATATTTTCCTCAGAAACCTAAAACCTACAACCACAACCGTCGCGGTCAATTAATTGCAAAGCCCAACAATTAATCTTTATATTCGTACAAGCAATCATCAAATTACAGCATCAAACTATGAAAAAAGCGCTTATTCCTATTGTAGTCATCGCCATTTTAGGATTATTTCTCTACACAAAAGCCGTAGGTGTATATAACATGTTTGTTCAAAACGAGGAAACTGTCAATGGTACTTGGGCAGAAGTGGAAACCCAATACCAACGAAGAGCCGATTTGATTCCAAATTTGGTCAATACGGTCAAAGGGTATGCTGACTTTGAACAGTCAACTTTGACTGGGGTGATCGAAGCACGTTCCAAAGCTACCGGCATTACCCTTCAGGCAGATGACCTAAGCCCTGAGAAAATTGCTCAATTCCAACAAGCACAAGATCAATTGAGTGGGGCTCTAAGCAGATTATTAGTTGCTGTAGAACGCTATCCGGACCTAAAGGCCAACCAAAACTTCCTAGAATTACAGGCACAACTAGAAGGTACAGAAAATAGAATTGCTGTTGCCCGTAGAAACTTTAACCAAAATGTACAGTCTTACAATTCTAATCTGAGAACATTTCCCAACAATGTCTTTGCTGGTTGGTATGGCTTTGAGCGTAAAGGATATTTTGAAGCATCAGAAGGTGCAGAAAATGCACCTACAGTACAGTTTTAAATAAAAATCATGCCCAAGAGTTTATTTTCAGAAGAGGACAGAGGTTTAATTGTTAATAGCATACAAGCCGCTGAGCTAGTAACATCAGGAGAAATTCAGGTACATATTGAAAATCATTGTGCCGATGATGTGATGGACCGTGCAGCTGAAGTATTTGAGCTGTTAAAAATGCATCAAACCAGGCAGCGAAATGCTGTCCTTTTCTATTTGGCTGTTGAAGACCATAAATTTGCCGTTCTTGGAGACTGTGGTATCAATGCAGTGGTACCTCCTGACTTTTGGGAAAATATCAAAGAACTGATGATTACGGAATTCAAAGAAGGTAATTTCACCCAAGGATTAATAGCAGGAATTGACCAATGCGGATTACAGCTCAAAGCACACTTTCCTTTTGACAAAGAAAACGACACCAATGAATTGTCAGACGACATATCCTTTGGCTAAATCTACCCATGTATAAATCCATTTTAACCCTTTTCCTTGCAACACTCTTAAGCCTTGACATGTGGGCTCAAGGAGATTTTCCAGCGCCACCCAATCCACCAAAATTGGTTAATGATTTTTCCGAGTCTTTGAATGCAAACGAGGTACATGCATTGGAGCAGAAGCTCCGCGCCTACAACGATAGCACTTCTTCCCAGGTTAGTATCGTCTTGATACAATCAGTAGGTCCTTACGACATAAGTGACTACGCCTTTCAATTAGGAGATCAGTGGGGTATTGGACGAAAAGATAAGGACAATGGAATTTTGATCTTAGCTGCTATGCAGGACCGAAAGGTATTTATTGCTACTGGTTATGGCATGGAAGGAGTTGTCCCTGATATTTTAGCCAAAAGGATTGTAGAACAGCTGATTGTACCAAATTTTCGTATGGAACAATACTATGTTGGGCTAGACAAAGCTACCGATATGATTTTCAAATTGGCTAGTGGAGAGTATCAAGCTGATAAGGTAGCTTCCGGTGCAAATGATGGAGGTGCTATTCTCTTCTTCTTATTTTTCTTTTTACTGATTTTCATCATCGCTTCCAAAAATAAAAAGGATAATAACAACCACATGGGAGGCAGAGGAGGAAATGTAGACTTATTCACTACGATCATGCTTGCAAATATGCTCAAAGGAGGGAATAGAGGAAAGTTTGGAGATTTCTCATCCGGACGAGGTGGATTTGGAGGAGGTTCTTCATTTGGGGGATTCGGAGGAGGTTCTTTTGGGGGAGGAGGAGCCGGAGGCAGCTGGTAATCACCCCATTTTTCCAGCAGCAATCACGGCCAAATCCACCATGGAAGCCTTTGCTTCTAGAAGACTGTTAGCACAAGCAACCAACGTAGCTCCTGTAGTCATCACATCATCCACCAATAAAACCCGCTTGTTTTCAACCGAATTGACGACCTGAAATACATTTTCAACATTATCTAATCGCTGCGAGCGGGACTTTCTCGTCTGAGTTTCAGTATTTACAGATCGAATAAGAGAATTTACCAAAGGAATTTGAAGGCTATCAGCAAGGCCTTTTCCAAATTGCTCGCTTTGGTTGTAACCCCTCCTTTTTTGCTTGGAAGGGTGTAAAGGTACGGGAGTAATTTGATCCCAAGCATCTGCAAACGAATGTTGTATTAATAACTGACCATAGAGCTTACCCAAGGTTACTCCGATATCCGGTTTATTTTTATACTTGAGTTGATGCAATAGCCGCTGACTCATTCCCTTTTTCGTAAATCTCAAAAAAGACATGACACGGTAAACGGGCATTAGGCCAGTAACTTTGATAACTAAGTCATTGTTCTGCGGACGGAGGTGATAATCAGTGATCGGAAGGGCTCCTTCGCATACTTTACATAGTACATGCTCAAAATCAAATAAACTCCTGCTACAACCTGCACAGGTTCTAGGAAAGACCAAAGACAAAAAATCTTCTACAATGTTGAAACGCATTCGCAAAAAGGCTTGTTAGGACTGATTGACAGGAAAATACCTGCTATATTTGTCACTTGTAATTGATACCTAAAATTTAATGAATTTAATAGAAGAATTCAATAGCTATAGAGCCCAGATGAATGAGAAAATCATGGACTCTGACAATAAAGTAATCAAACGTTTCTTCAACTTGGATACGAACACGTATGCTGATGGAGCTGTGGATGTAAAAACCAAAGAAATGATCGGTTTGGCCTGTTCTATGGTCTTAAGATGTGATGATTGCATCAAGTATCATTTGGGCAAGTGCTATGAAGTAGGGTTGACAAAAACGGAGATCTTCGAGGTGTTCTCCATTGCCACTGTGATTGGAGGGTCTATCGTCATTCCACACTTAAGAAGAGCCGTGGAATATTGGGAATTATTGGAACAGGAGGCAAGTAAATAACCATGTTGAAACGAGACCTAGAGCTGGAGAGAAAGTGGAGTAAACTCTTGGGAGGACTGGAGGAGTTGATCGGAAAAAAACCAAAAGACCTCAATGGTGTTTTATTTTTGATTGGTGTACAGGAGCTGGGACAAGGCAATAAAAACTTTTCTAAGGAAGAAAAACAAGACTTGATGCACATCGCGATCTGTAAAGTCTTGAGTTTAGCTGGTTTTTATGAGTTGGATTATATCGATCAAGAAGGTTGGCCTCATTGGAAATTAATCAAGAAACTACCACACTTTGATATTTTAGAACAGGAAAAGCTCTTGAAAATACAGGTGATGGAATACTTTGAACAAGAATTTCAGATTGAAATCAAATAAATTTAGTCAATCATAGCACTTTCAGCAATGAAAATCGTATCCTACAATGTGAATGGTATTCGTGCAGCCCTCAACAAAGGTTTTGCAGACTGGTTACAGGCTGTAAATGCCGATGTAATTGGCCTACAGGAAATCAAAGCAGAAATCCATCAATTTGACCGCCGAATATTTGAAGACATGGGTTATGAACTCATTTGGTACCCAGCAGTCAAAAAAGGATATTCGGGTGTAGCCATTTTGACAAAGCTAAAACCACTAAATATTGTCTATGGAATGGATATGAGTGTTTACGATGATGAAGGAAGAATGGTACGAGCGGATTTCGAAGATTTCTCTTTTATATCGGCTTATTTCCCATCCGGCACCACAGGAGACGTCCGACAAGACTTTAAATACAAGTTTTTAGACGACATCTACGGGTATTCGCAGGATTTAAAGAAAAATATTCCTAATTTGATCATTAGTGGGGATTATAACATTTGTCATAAGGCAATTGATATCCATAATCCAATTTCTAACAAAAATTCATCTGGTTTTCTTCCAGAAGAACGTGCTTGGATGGATAAGTTTACTGAAAGTGGTTTTATTGATAGTTTCAGAGCATTCAATTCCGAAGCGCATCAATATACTTGGTGGAGTTACCGTGCCAATTCAAGAGCTAAAAATCTTGGATGGAGAATTGACTATCATATGGCCACAGCGGGAGCAATGCAAAAAATTAAAGGAGCAAGCATCTTAGCAGATGCACAGCATTCGGATCATTGTCCCATCATGATAGAATTAGAATAGGAAAAAATTATCTAAGTAAAATTAATTAAAGCTTGATGAAATCTATTAAAATTTCAATCCCTTCTCTGATCGACAACATTAAAGTCGTAGAAAGTTTTATTGATAACGCACGGGAACAATTTCCAATAGACGAAGATATCTATGGAAATATCATGATTTCAGTAACTGAATGCGTTACCAATGCTATTCTACACGGAAACAAAAAAGATAAAGAGAAGACAGTCGACTTGGAACTTCAATTTGATGAAGAGCAAGTAACTTTCATCATCAAGGACCAAGGACCAGGCTTTGATTACGAACATTTAGAGGATCCTACGTCACCTGAAAATTTAGAAAAATCAGGTGGGAGAGGAATATACATCATCAAACATTTATGCGATGAAGTAAAGTTTGAAGATAAAGGAAGTAGAACGCTTTTAACATTCTACATGTAAGTCTATGGCTATTCACTTTTTTGAAGAAGATATACAATTCAATTTAAAACCTAAGGCCACGTACAAAAAGTGGTTAAAAGAACTTGCACAAACTCACCAAAAGAAGATTGGTGAATTAAATTACATCTTCTGTTCAGACGAGTACCTCTACTCCATAAATGTTGAATACTTAAATCATCACACGTACACTGACATCATCACATTTGATAATTCAGAGTTGGATACTACAATAGAGGGAGATATTTTTATCAGCATTGATCGAATTAAGGATAATGCAAATAAGTTAAATATTCCATTTGAGACAGAATTACAACGCGTACTAAGTCATGGAATTTTACATTTACTCGGATACAAAGACAAAAAAGAAGAGGATCAAAAAATCATGAGAGCCATGGAAGAACAATCCATCGCTCTATTTCCAATATGTTCCACGTGAAACACTGGAATAAAAACAAAGAGAAAACAAGAACTGTTCCACGTGGAACACCAAACAAAAAAAAGATATGTTTCCACAATATGATGTGATTGTAGTAGGAGCAGGGCATGCAGGTTGTGAAGCCGCACATGCTGCTGCAAAGATGGGAGCAAAGGTACTCTTATGTACCATGAATATGAATACCATCGCACAAATGTCTTGCAACCCTGCAATGGGTGGAGTTGCCAAGGGTCAAATCGTGCGAGAAATTGATGCACTTGGAGGGCTATCGGGAATCATCTCAGATAAATCCATGATCCAATTTCGCATGCTCAATCGTTCCAAAGGTCCCGCCATGTGGTCTCCTAGAACTCAAAATGATCGCATGCGTTTTGCAGAAGAATGGAGATTAGCATTGGAGCAAACACCCAATGTGGACTTTTGGCAAGAAATGATTGCTGGATTAGTGGTGAAAGAGGGAAGGGTTACAGGTGTACGAACAGGAATAGGTATAGAAATAGAAGGTAAATCCGTTGTTTTAACCAATGGGACATTCCTTAATGGAATTATACATATTGGTGAAAAACAATTTGGCGGTGGACGAACAGGAGAATCCGCAGCTAAAGGAATCACCGAACAACTGGTACAACTAGGCTTCGAAGCTGGAAGAATGAAGACAGGAACACCACCACGTGTAGATGGAAGAAGCTTGGATTATAGCAAAATGGAAATTCAATATGGTGATGAAAATCCTGAAAAATTTTCCTATTCCGACGAAACAAGCCCACTCAAGGAACAACACAACTGTTGGATAACATATACCAATAAATCAGTACATGAAACTTTAGAAACAGGATTTGATCGATCGCCTATGTTTAATGGGAGGATCCAAGGCCTGGGTCCACGATACTGTCCCTCCATAGAAGATAAAATCAATCGGTTTGCAGAACGAGAACGGCATCAAATATTTGTAGAACCAGAGGGATGGAATACCGTAGAAATTTATGTCAATGGATTCTCTACATCCTTACCAGAAGATGTACAGTATAAAGCGATGAGATTAATTCCCGGATTCGAACATGCAAAAATGTTCAGGCCAGGATATGCGATCGAATATGATTTCTTCCCACCCACACAACTCAAACTAACACTCGAGACCCACTTGATCGAAAACCTTTTCTTCGCGGGTCAGATCAATGGTACCACAGGATACGAAGAAGCAGCATCCCAAGGGTTGATGGCAGGAATAAATGCCGCTTTAAAGGTTAAGGAACAAGATCCATTCATTCTCAAAAGATCCGATGCATATATCGGGGTATTAATTGACGATTTGATCAATAAGGGTACAGAAGAACCTTATCGAATGTTTACATCCAGAGCAGAATTTAGACTCTTACTGAGACAGGACAATGCAGATTTAAGATTAACAGAACAAGGATATAAAATCGGTTTAGCAGATGAGGTACGCTACCAAAAGATGCTTCACAAAAAATCAGAAACAGCTAAACTTATCAATGATCTTCGACAAAAAAGAGTAGCTCCAGAAGAGGTTAACACGGGTCTTGAATTTATTGGATCTGCCACCATAAAGGAAAAAGTTACTGTTGAAAAACTCTTAAAGCGTCCACAAATAGGAATGGAAGAACTGAAAAGCTTACATACCGACATAGCAGAGTACTTAAAGAAATATGCGAAAGATGTTCTTGAACAGGCAGAAGTACAAATCAAGTACGATAGCTATATTGATAAAGAACAGCAAATGGTAGAAAAATTAACCAATATGGAAAATTTCAGAATACCATTGCAATTTGACTATATGAAGATTCCCGCATTATCTGCAGAAGGGAAACAAAAGCTTCATAAAATCAAACCCGAAACCCTAGGCCAAGCATCCAGAATTTCAGGTGTATCTCCAGCAGATCTTTCCATTTTGACCGTTTACTTGGGTAGATAATGAGTTTAGAACGATTAAATAAATGCCCACTTTGTAAAAGTGGGCTTTTTCTTAATCACAGAGAGATCAAAGATCATAGCGTCAGCAAAGAATCTTTCATCTTGTGTGAATGTGCATCCTGTAACTTGGTATTTACAAATCCCCGTCCAAATCAAGAATCTATTCACACATATTACCAATCCGATGCATACATTTCACATCAGGATAAAATAACAAGTATCACGGATATCCTATACAAACTAGTACGAAAATATACACTACGAACAAAAATAAATTTACTCAACTCATTAAAACCCTCACAAGGATCACTTTTAGATATTGGCTGTGGGACTGGTTATTTATTAGAAGCAGCAAATAAAAAAGGATGGATTTGTGAAGGAATAGAACCTGGAAAGGATGCTAGGAAATTAGCAAAAAAGAAAGGCTTACGAGTAAATAAAAGTTTAGACGATTTAAAGGAAAAACAATTCGATTGCATAAGTCTCTTTCATGTACTAGAACACATACATCTACTTAGAAAAGATACCAAAAAAATACTTAGGCTTTTAAAAGAAACTGGATATTTAATCATCGCAGTTCCAAACAGAAATTCACTGGATGCAAACAAATATCAAGCTAATTGGGCTGCCTGGGATGTACCAAGACATCTCTATCACTTCGATCAACGCAGTTTCCAGAAATTCACAGAAGAGTTTGGACTAGAGATAATTGACCAAAAACCTATGATTTTTGATAGCTACTATGTTTCTATGCTATCTGAAAAGATTGTAGGATCCTCACCAACAAAAACACTTTGGAAAGGCTTAGTCAATGGGTATACTTCTAATAAATGGGCAGCCAATAATCAAGGAGATTATTCAAGTATTTTATTCATTTTAAAGAAAAAATGAGATATTTAATTCAAATATTTAGCATCTTATCAGTTTTTATAGTTTTATCATGTGCTAAACAAAGCACACCTATGGGCGGACCAAAAGATGAGGAACCCCCTGTTTTACTTTCTATAAACCCAGAAAATGAAAGTAGAAATGTCAGTCCAAGCATCATAGAATTGGTATTCAATGAATTTATATCTGTAGACAATCCAAATAAAAATATTCTCATAACTCCAAGAATCGACAAAGATGAAATGGAAGTGATTGCCAATAAAAAAACAGTAACTATTAAACTCAATCAAGATCTAGAAGAAAATACAACCTATGTATTCAACTTTCAAAAATCTATTCAAGACATCACCGAAAAGAATACACCAGAAAACCTTAAACTCGTTTTCTCTACAGGACCTGATATTGATAGCTTACGATTCAGCGGGAATGTCAAGTATATTTTCCCACAGAAAGAAAAAAACATCAAAGATGTATTAGTAGGATTATATGAGGTAAATGACACAACAAATGTTTTAACGGCACCACCTTATTACACCATCCAAACAGACAGTGCTGGAAATTTTAGGTTTAGCAATCTTAAAGTAGGTAAATACTTCACCTATGCATGGTTTGATGGTAACAATACACTAAAAGCAGAGGATAAAACAGAACCTTATGGTTTTATCTTAGATACATTGGTTTTGGACAGAGATATTTCAGAAGCTCAATTATACTTAAGTCTAGCTGACTTATCTGAATTAAAGATCAACCGAGCATCTAGCATAGGATCAAACTTTGATGTGATTCTTAGTAAAAATCCTGCTGAATTAATGGTAGAACATTCAGATTTAAATCAAGACCTCTATTATCGATTGAATGAAAAAAATGTTCGCTTTTACTCTAAAAAGTTTGTCAACGACAGTACAGAAATCCGATTGACAGTTAAGGATTCTGTAGGCTTTAAAATTGATACTACCTTCTACGCAAAATTTGTGGAAAGTGATAGGGCTAAAGAGAAGCTAGAAGTAACCACCAGTAATAAACCTTTCATTAAAAGAATTCAAGGTGAATTTAATTTCAACAAACCACTATTAAATGTAAAGTTTGATTCCTTGTATTTAGCATATGATTCAGCCTCAGTGATCCCCATAGACGCAAGTATGCTATCATTTCAAGATAGTTTAACGAGACGCAAGCTAGTAATTACCTATACACCTGTAGATACCATGCAGATTGAGAGTTATCAATTGATAGCAAAAGATTCTACTTTTTTTGATATAGATGGGATGACCAATGAAAAAGAACTTACTATAAACTTCCGAAAAGTTAAACCTGATGTACTAGCGGACGGTTTTACAATTACAGTAAATACGGAAGAATTGCCCATCATTCTACAAATTTTAAGTACCAGAGGGGAAGTTGTACATGAACGCTATTTAGAAGAGACAAATAAGACCACTTTTACACAAATAGAAGCAGGAACCTATAATATAAGAGCCATCATAGATCGAAACAAAAATAGACGCTGGGATACCTCCAATTATCTAGAAGGCAGACAAGCCGAACCTGTATACTATATGAAATCCCCTGATCCAGAAAAACCATTGGACATTTTAATCAAAGCTGGATGGGAACTTGATTTACCAATTGAACCAATAAAGGACGTAGGGATAGGTAAAGGAAAAAAGACTGAAGAGGAGGGAGAAGAAGCTTTAGAAGAAGGGCAATAGTAATGTAGCATGAGAAATGAAGAATTTAAAATGAGCAGTGAACAATTTACCAATGTGTACCGTGATACACAAAGCAATGACCAAATGAGTAGACAATGTGAAGTGGGAAGTTGCAAATCATTCTTCTACTCCAAAATTTCCAGTGAATTCTGCGCATTATGTGAGAAGCAAATCTAAAATATACCTTCTAAAATCGTAAATTTCTGTAGACAACTAGGTGATAAGCTGTGGATAATCATTGATTAACATGGGGACAAACAAACAATTTTCCCCACTTTAAAATCAATAAAAGAAATCAACAGATTCAGCAGGGGATAACAACTGAATCATACACAGTAATCCACAATTACACACACAGAAACTTGTATACAGTTATCTTAAAATTCTTACACACATTCTAACTGTTTTGAGCACAAATTGTCTTATAAATCAAAGCATTAAATAAATTATAAAAGTGAATAACTGGTGGATAAGAAATGGAAAAAGTATAATAACCGTGTGAAGAAATAAAAGTGATTTTTTTGTCCACAAATCCACAGTATAATAAGGACAACAAAAACTTTTTAAAAAATTAACCTATTTATACTATTAACGTGTGGGAAAAGTATTTGTACGTTAGTTGCATAGATAAAAGGTTTTAGCTATTTTCAACGGCTATTAAACCCGAATAACCATGCAAATCAACAGACTCTTTGACTTAATCCCCCATCAAATTGCAACTTATGATAAAGAAGTTGCCTTAGCCCAAAAATTAAACGGTACTTGGGTCACTTATTCTTCCAGAAAACTGAAAGAAATCGTAGACAATCTAAGTTTGGCTTTTTTGGCAGCTGGCATCGATAAGGATGATAAAGTTGCCATCATTTCTAATAACAGGCCGGAATGGAATTTTATTGATCTGGCTTTGCAGCAAATAGGAGCCATTTCCGTTCCAATGTATCCAACGATTTCTGCAGATGATTACAAGTATATTTTTGAACACGCCGAAGTCAAAAAAGCGTTTGTAGGAGATGCTGAAATCCATGAGAAAGCAATGGAAGCTTCCAAAGGCACATCTATACAGCTGGTATCTTTTGATAAAATATCAGGTTGTGATTATTGGGAAGATTTCATGGCTACAGGTGAATCAGGTGATGTAGCCTTATTGGAAGAAAAAAAGGAAAAAGTCAGCATGTCTGATTTATTTACGATCATCTATACATCCGGGACTACTGGAAGACCAAAAGGTGTGATGCTGACCCATGCCAATGTAATTCATAATCTCCATGCAGTAGAAGATCGAATTGTGGTGGAAAAAGGGATTGGAAAATCACTTAGCTTTTTACCACTTTGTCATATCTATGAGCGGACTGGTTCTTTTTGCTTCATGTATATGGGGATATCCATTTACTATGCAGAAAGTATGGAAAGTATCGGCGATAATTTAAAAGAAATCCAGCCTCATATATTCAATACCGTTCCGCGATTGTTGGAAAAGGTCTATGATAAAATTGTTTCCAAAGGCTATGAATTGACAGGAGTTAAAAAATCCTTGTTTTTTTGGGCGTTGAATTTGGGTTTGACATATGAACCTACCAAAGATCAGGGTGCCTGGTACAATTTCCAACTCAAAATGGCCAATAAGATTATCTTTAGCAAGTGGAGAGAGGCTTTGGGAGGAAATGTGGTACAGATTAATTCTGGAGCTTCTGCATTGCAGCCACGTTTAGCTAGAGTATTCTGGGCAGCACAGATTCCAGTGTGTGAAGGTTATGGTTTGACAGAAACTTCTCCTGTGGTATCTGCATCTGTTTGTAATCTTCAAGACATTCGTATCGGTATGGTAGGTAAGATCGTCAAAGAAGTAGAAGTTAAAATTGCAGCAGATGGTGAAGTCCTAGTGAAAGGTCCAAATGTCATGCAAGGGTACTACAAACAACCGGATTTGACTGCTGAGGTCATTGATTCGGAGGGTTGGTTCCATACAGGAGATATTGGTGAATTGCATGAAAAACATTTTCTAAAGATTACTGATCGTAAAAAGGAGATGTTTAAAACATCCGGTGGTAAATACATTGCTCCGCAGCCTATGGAGAATAAATTCAAGGAATCACCATTAATTGAGCAAATCATTGTGGTGGGGGAAAATAAGAATTATCCGGCTGCATTGATTGTACCTAGTTTGACTGGTTTAGCAGATTGGTGTAAGCATAAGGATATTCCTTATACCACCGATGCAGAGATGTTGGCCAAGCCGGAAATCATTGAAAAATTCCAAAAGGAGATGGATAATCTCAATAAGTATTTTGGTAAGTGGGAGCAAGTAAAGCGATTCAAGGTGTTGAATACTCAATGGGGTATCGAAACAGGTGAATTGACTCCAACAATGAAGTTGAAGAGAAAAGTGGTTCACACAAAGTTTGCGAAGGAAATAGAGGAGTTGTATTCTTAAGCTCTCGCAGAAAGCGCTGAATTCGCGGAAAAACTAAGAGAATAAACCTTTGAGGTCTTTCAGACCTCGAAGGTTTGTTTGTCCACGAATTTACACGAATGGGCACGAAAGTTTATGTTTTTCAAGTTGGATAGTAGGCAATAAGCACTGGAAACTTTAATCTGATCAAAGCTAGGTGCTCGCAAAGAATGCAACGGTAACGCGCAACGAGCGCAGAGTTTGATTCTCCTCAGATCAACAGTAGATTTCTATAAGGAGATTGCAAATCCCCTTTTATCCACTGACCGAGAATGTAAATCTCGGGCAGCCAACTATTTTTCTGCATTTTCTGAGAATTCTGCGAGAAACAAAAATCTAAAATCCCTCTCAAAATATTCTTCCAAAAAATCCGTGCTAAATCCGAATAAATCTCCTAAATCTACGAGAACCCCTCCGTATTTGAAATAAAATTTTTTGTTTCTCTAGTATCCCAACTTTAAATTTCCTCTGCATGCATAACTTTTTTTAAAAATAGTATGCATGCATACAATCTTTTTACTAAATTGGGCGTACTAATTATAATGCCAATGAAGAGAGAAGAGACAGTTGACTATCATATCAAGAGCGCTTGGCATGCTATCTCGCGGATGTACAACCAAAAAGCGGTGCTGGAAGACTTCACTACGGCTATCGGTTTTGTATTGATCAATATCAATTCCAAAGAAGGCACGCCAGCGACAAAAATTGCCCCTCTCATGGGATTGGAAGCAAGAAGCCTTACCCGCATGCTCAAAAGCATGGAAGAGAAAGGATTTATCTATAGAAAAGCAGATACCCAAGATAAGAGGAGTGTTCGAATCTATCTCACAGCAGAGGGTAAGCGCAAAAAAGAAATCTCCGTAGGTACGATCAAAGATTTCAATCTCCAAGTGAGAGAACTGGTGAGTGAGGAGGAGTTGGATACCTTTTTCACTGTTTTCAAGAAAATTAATCAAGTCATAGATCACATAAATTCAGAAACTGTAAACCCGGATACGTACGAAGACCAATTGTACGAACTCTAAAAACCAAAAAACTTTATGAAAAGAACAATCAAGAAAGTTGCCATTTTGGGTTCAGGGGTCATGGGATCGAGGATTGCCTGTCACTTTGCCAATATTGGCGTGCAGGTACTCTTACTCGATATTGTGCCATCAGAACCAACAGAGGATGAGAAAAAGAAAGGATTGACCTTGGAAAGCAAACAGGTTCGTAACAGACCTGTGAATACTGCCTTGGAAAATACCTTGAAATCCAAGCCTGCATCTTTGTATGATGCTGCTTCCATTTCACGCATTACTACTGGTAATTTTGACGACGATCTTCCAAAAATCAAAGACTACGACTGGATCATGGAAGTCGTGGTGGAGCGATTGGATATCAAAAAGTCATTGTTTGACAAGGTAGAAAAATACCGTAAACCCGGTACTTTGATTACTTCCAACACTTCTGGTATTCCTATGCATTTGATGTGCGAAGGAAGATCAGAAGATTTCCAAACACATTTTGTAGGAACTCACTTTTTCAACCCACCAAGATATTTGCGTCTATTGGAAATTATCCCTGGTCCCAAAACCAATCCAGAGATAGTCGACTTTTTGATGGATTACGGAGATAGATTCTTGGGTAAAGAAACCGTCTTATGTAAAGATACTCCAGCATTCATCGCTAATAGAATTGGTGTCTATGCCATCATCTCAGGGATGCATGCTATCGAGAAAATGGGTATGGGCGTATCTGAAGTGGATAAATTGACGGGTACCATCATCGGTCGTGCTAAGTCTGCTACCTTCCGTACCATGGATGTGGTAGGTTTGGATACCACCGTCAATGTATCTAATAACCTTTACAAAACACTGACCCACGACGAATCTCGTGATAAATTCCAATTACCGAATATCGTCAAGGTATTGTATGACAATAAATGGTGGGGAGATAAAACAGGTCAAGGGTACTTCAAAATGATCCGTCATAAGGATGGCAGCAAAGAGTTGAAGGAATTGGATCTGAAAACTTTTGAATACAAAGATGTAGAAAAACCAAAATTCAAGGCTTTAGAGGCTTCCAAGGAAATTGATGATTTGAAAAAGAGAATCAAGTTCTTGGTAAACTTCGATGATAGAGCTGGTGAATTCTACAGAGCTTCTTTTTACGATTTATTCAAATACTGCTCTAACCGTATTCCAGAGATTGCAGACGAATTATACAGAATCGATCAGGCAGTTTCCGCTGGTTTCGGTTGGGAACTCGGTCCTTTTGAGACTTGGGACGTGCTAGGTGTCAAAGAAACGGTGGAAAAAATGGAAGCAGCAGGCGAAAAAGCAGCAGCCTGGGTGCATGAGATGTTGGCAGCTGGACATGAGTCATTCTACAAGGTAGAAGGTGGCGTTCGCAAGTACTACGACATTCCATCCAAATCCTACCAAGCTATTCCAGGTACAGATGAATTCATTTTGTTGGATACCTTAAAAGGCGCGAATAAGAAATTGTGGGGCAATGCCGGTACGACCATCTACGATTTGGGAGATGATGTGATTGGTTTGGAATTCCATACCAAGATGAATTCCATTGGTCAGGAAGTGATCGAAGGAATCAACACGGCAATTGCCATGGCTGAAAAATCCTACAAAGGTTTGGTCATTGGTAACGAAGGAGGCAACTTCTCCGCCGGTGCTAACCTAGCCATGTTGTTCATGTTTGCTGGTGATCAGGAATTTGATGAGATCAACCTGATGATTGCAGGCTTCCAAAACACCATGATGCGGGCCCGCTATTCTTCTGTTCCGGTGGTAGTAGCACCGCATAACATGGCTTTGGGTGGTGGATGTGAACTTTCCTTGCATGCAGATGCCGTACAGGCACACGCAGAATTGTACATGGGATTGGTAGAATTCGGTGTAGGATTGATTCCTGCCGGTGGTGGTACCAAGGAAATGACCTTGAGATTTTCTAATGAAATCAAAAATGGTGATGTGGAATTGAACCGCTTGCAAGAGTACTTCATGAACATTGCCACGGCAAAAGTGTCCATGTCAGCGGCAGAGGCCAAAAACTTAGGGTATTTGCAGGCGAAAGACTCCATTTCCTTAAATAGAAAACGTGTATTGGCAGATGCAAAAGCGAAAGTTTTGGCATTGCATGAGGCAGGTTATACACAACCGGTGCAGCAGACCAATATCAAAGTTTTAGGAAAAACTTCCCTAGCCCTATTTGAAGCAGGAATCACAGGCATGTTGTACGGAAATTACATTTCCCAGCACGATGCCAAAATTGCCCGCAAGTTAGGTTGGGTAATGTCTGGTGGTGACCTTTCTTCTGCCACAGAAGTCAGTGAGCAATATCTACTCGATCTCGAGCGCGAAGCTTTCTTGAGTCTCACCGGTGAGAAAAAGACCTTGGAGAGAATACATAGTATTTTGTTTAAAGGTAAACCTTTGAGGAATTAGAGGTTAGATGCGAGAGACGAGAAGCGAGAGACGAGAAGCGAGAGACGAGACTTAGATTCAAGAAGACAATTAACCTTAAGATTTAGAATGATGAGAAGAAAGCATAATTTTAAGAATTTGAGAGTGTGGGAAAAATCTGTTGACTTGTCTGTAAAAGTGTACGAAGTAACAGCTGAATTCCCTGCTGAAGAAAAATTTGGAATTACTTCTCAAATGAGAAGATCCAGTGTTTCAATACCTTCAAACATCGCCGAAGGGAGTGCCAAAAATTCTTCAAAGGCTTTCTTAAACTCATTGGACATTAGTCTAGGTGAAAGCTTCGAACTCGAAACTCAAGCTATCATCGCTCAACGCGTAGGTATTTTAAATGATCAGGATTTTAAGTCACTTGAGTCCGAGTTATCTGAAGTTCAACGGATGATTAACGGATTTATTCAAAACATTGACGCTAATCCGTACTAGTAACCTAAGTCTTGATTCTTGCATCTTTATTCTTGAGTCTATTAACACAACAATTTCAAAAGAAAACACACAACAATGGAAGCATACATCATAAACGGATATAGATCAGCGGTGGGGAAGGCCAAAAAAGGAGGCTTTCGATTCTATCGCCCGGATGACTTGGCAGCGGATGTCATCAAACACTTAGTAGCAAGTACGCCTGGATTAGAGGCGAAGATGGTGGACGATTTGATCGTCGGAAATGCCATTCCCGAAGCGGAACAAGGCATGCAAATGGGACGAATGATTTCACTTTTGGCTTTGGGCATTGATAATCCGGGCTTTATCATCAACCGTTACTGTGGCTCTGGCTTGGAAGCCATTGCACTAGCAGTAGGTAAAATCAAGGCAGGAATGGCAGATTGTATCATCGCTGGTGGTACAGAGTCCATGTCCATGTTGCCAATGATGGGCTACAAGACTGTCCTTAACTGGAAAATTGCCTCCCAAACACCTGATTATTACTTAAGCATGGGTTTGACAGCTGAAGAGCTTGCCAAAGAATATGAAATCACCCGTGAGCAAGCGGATCAGTTTTCTGTACGAAGTCACGAGAAAGCTTTGGCAGCTATTGCAGCCGGCAAGTTTAAGGATGAAATCGTGCCTGTAGAAGTAGAGGAAACCTACTTGGATGAGAAAGGGAAAAGAAAAACCAGAAAATACATAGTAGATACAGACGAAGGACCTCGAGCAGGTACATCCTTGGAAGGCTTGTCCAACTTGAAAGCTGCCTTTAAAATGGGTGGCCAAGTGACAGCGGGTAACTCTTCCCAAACATCCGATGGAGCTGCCTTTGTGGTGGTGATGTCTGAGCGTTTGGTCAAAGAATTGAATTTGGAGCCGATAGCACGCATGATGTCCTATTCCGTAGCTGGTGTGGAGCCGCGTATTATGGGTATAGGTCCTAAGGAAGCTGTGCCAAAAGCGTTGAAGCAAGCAGGTTTGACCTTGGATAAAATCGATTTGATCGAGCTGAATGAGGCCTTTGCGGCCCAGGGTTTGGCTGTGATGAAGTCCTTGGATATGAATCCGGATATCGTCAATGTCAATGGTGGTGCCGTGGCCCTAGGTCACCCACTGGGATGTACTGGGGCAAAACTATCCGTGCAGCTCTTCAACGAGCTTCGCAGACAGAACAAGAAGTACGGTATGGTAACAGCCTGCGTCGGTGGAGGACAAGGCGTAGCGGGAGTATTTGAACTGTTAAAGTAAGACGTAAGACATAAGACGCAAGACGTAAGATTGGTTTCATGCTAATACTTACGTTTTGCTGAAAATGTCGCGTTTCACAAAGAAGTTATTTTCAAGAGTAAATCGTAAATCTTTTTATAAAACCAAAAATTTCACGCTATGCACAACTACAAAGAATTACAAGTTTGGAAAAGAGGAATTAAGCTAACAACTGAAATTTATAAGATTTCACAACTTTTCCCTTATGAAGAACGCTTTGGGCTTACTTCACAAATGAGAAGGAGCGCTGTATCGGTTCCCTCAAATGTAGCTGAAGGAGCAGGTAGAAGAACTGATGGTGAATTTGCAAATTTCTTGGGCATTGCTCACGGCTCAATTTGTGAATTGGAAACTCAATTGTATGTAGCATATGATTTAGGTTTTATAGAAGATCAGAGATTTATGGATGTTACTTCTGAGATAACTGAAATTCAAAAGATGCTTTACTCATTAATAATAAAATTCGAAAAAAAATAACGCAGAGATGTAGGGATGAGCGAGTCTTGTGTCTTACGTCTAGTGTCTAAAGTCTCAAATTATGTCAACAATCACAAAACAATCAATCAACGGCGGGGAGTTTCTGGTGAAGGAAACTGAAGCCCAGGATATCTTCATTTTTGAAGAATTCAATGAAGAGCAAAAAATGATGGCTCAGGCTTGTCAGGATTTTATCGACACGGAGATTCATCCACGTGTGGAAGAGATCGATAGCATGAAGCATCCAGAATTGGTACCGTCTATTTTTAAGAAGGCCGGTGAATTAGGTTTATTGGGTATCTCTGTACCGGAAGAATTTGGCGGTATGGGCATGAGTTTCAATACTTCCATGTTGATTGCCGATATCATCGGTGGAGCAGGTTCTTTCTCCACGACTTATGGAGCGCATACGGGTATCGGAACATTGCCAATTTTATACTATGGCAACGAGGAGCAAAAAGCCAAATACCTTCCTAAGTTGGCGAGCGGTGAGTGGGCAGCTTGCTACTGCTTGACTGAGCCGGATGCAGGTTCGGATGCGAACAGCGGTAAGACAAAAGCTGTCTTGACCGAAGATGGCAAGCATTACATCATCAATGGGCAGAAGATGTGGATTTCCAATGCAGGATTTGCGGATATCTTCATCGTATTTGCCAAAATTGAGGATGATAAAAACTTGACTGCATTTATTGTAGAAAAAGATTTCGGTGGTATCACCATGAATGAGGAAGAGAAAAAGATGGGTATCAAAGGTTCGTCCACTCGTCAGGTATTCTTCAATGATTGCAAGGTGCCAGTAGAAAACATGTTGTCGGATAGACAAAATGGATTTAAAATCGCTGTAAACATCTTAAACATTGGCCGTATTAAGTTGGGTGCAGGTGTGTTGGGTGGTTGTAGATCAGTGGCATCATTGGCCATTAAGTATTCATCCGAGCGTAAGCAGTTTGGTGTAGCGATCAATTCTTTTGGGGCGATCAAGCAAAAATTAGCGGAGATGGCCGTGCGTATCTATGCTTGTGAGTCGCTATGCTACAGAGCAGGTCAAGATATCGAAGACCGAATGAATGCCTTGGCAGCTGAGGGTTTGGAAGATACCGAAGCTAAATTGAAGGCATTGGAGCAGTTTGCGATCGAGGCCGCAATTGCTAAGATCCATGGTTCTGAAGTATTGGATTATGTAGTCGATCAGGGTGTACAAGTCTATGGTGGTATGGGCTATTCTGCCGATGCGCCTATGGAGAGAGCGTACAGAGATGCCCGTATTTCCAGAATTTACGAAGGTACCAATGAGATCAACCGTATGTTGATGGTAGGGATGTTATTGAAGCGAGCAATGAAGGGCGAGATTGCCTTGTTTGAGCCCGCGATGGCTGTTGCCAATGAATTGACATCTGTTCCAAGCTTTGATACTGTTGATACTTCTGAGTTGTTTGCATCGGAGAAAGAGGTGATCAAGAAACTGAAGAAGGTATTCTTGATGGTCGGTGGTAAAGCTGCTATGGCTTTGGCTGACAAGATTGAATCTGAGCAAGAAGTGATGATGAACTTGGCGGATGTGATGATCGAAATCTATGCTTCCGAGTCAGCCATCTTGAGAACTGAGAAGTTGGTATCCTTGAGAGGTGAGGAAGCTTGTGCGCAGCAGATTGCGATGACGCAGGTATATTTGTTTGAGGCTGTAGAAAAAATTCAGTCAGCAGCCAAAGAAGCGATTGCAGCCTTTACCAAAGGTGATGAGCAGAAGGTGATGTTGATGGGCTTGAAGCGCTTTACCAAAGCTGACTTGGTCAATGTCAAAGAATTGAGAAGACAGATTGCTGATTATATGATTGAGAAAGGGAAGTATCCGTTTTCTTGATAATAAGGCCACAAAGGCGCTAAGGCACAAAGATTAGTAAATACAGATTGAAAAAGTGATTTTCACGGATTGACACAGATGTGTTTGCTGACGCAAAGGTGTTCTCGCGGAAATCGCGGAATACGCGGAAAAGAAGGGCAAAAAACCTTTGAGGATTTCTAGACCTCGAAGGTTTTTGCTGGACACTTAGAAACTAAACCTCTTCTGAAAATAAAAGCCCCTGAGGAATCAGGGGCTTTTTTGTTGAAGGGATAGAAGTGGATTTTGCTTCATGTAAATCTAGGGAATTTGAAAAATTAGATTTAGTTTTAGGTAGTGGGGAAATAGCTGTAATTTATTGCGCTGTGGATGCCATATGGAATACATAGCGTAATAGGTTTCGGATAGCAAACCGTTAGCGGTCAGTGTAAAACGAAAACGAACAGAAATGAAAAGACAGAATTTAAATATCGTAATTGGACTTTTATTATTAGTGTTGACTTCCTGTAAGACGACACAAACAAGTATGATTATCGCAGACAGTTATGACGAAAAGAAAAATCAAACGACTTTGACTTTGTTACCTTATGGCAATATTGTTTTTCCAGACAAATGGACAAAGACAAGTTACAACCAAGTAAGCAAACAGCATTTCTTTACAAACAACGACTCGACAACTGTTGCTGTAACTAAAAATCCAAAAGACAAATATCCGTTTTATAAAACCAATCAAACAGACAATGAATTCGTAACTGACTTTGTAAAATGGGACGCAGAATATTGGGAAAAACAAGGTTTGACGGTTACTACTGTTGAAAACCAAGCAGACAAGGGTTACATTTTATGGCAAGCAAAAAGTGACGAAAAGAACGTGAATACAATTTTTCTTTTTGGCTCTAAGAATGGCTTGGCTTACAACTTTTCAGGAAGTTCAAAAACTTGGACAGAAGTAAAAATTAAAGACTTTTTAGTGCAACTATTCAATGACAATTAAGGCGAAAGAGAAAGAACACCGAACCGCTAACAGGCGTTTGGCAAAAAAGCGGGTTCTGTGCTTAAATGAAGCTTTGTGCTTCGGATCAAGTTCAGTGCTGGCAGACAGTTTAGTGCTTCGAAATCCGCTTCTTCGCCAAGCGCCCAAACGTTACCATTTATTTAAAACAAGTGCTATTTCAGTTATTAAGAAAAATAAATAATGCCTAAACTAAAACTCGCACAGCTGTGCGAGTTTTAGTAATTTAGACATCTATCACAAGTGTGCGAGAATTAAGATACATTAAATGAACGGTTTAGAACAATATAATAGCTTTTTCAATGAAATAATCCAGACCATTAATTCTGCGAGATATGAAGCATATAAATCGCTGAATAAACACCATATAGGATTGAACTTTAAGATTGGGAAACTGATAGTTAAAAATCAAGAAGTCAACGATTGGGGCAAATCAATTGTTGACACACTTTCATTAGACATTAACAAACAAATTGACGGAATAAAAGGGTATTCTCCTCAAAATTTGTGGAGGATGAGACAGTTTTACCTTGAATATAAAGATGAACAAGAGCTTTTTGAATTGGCGACCAAAATTCCTTGGGGTCAGAATTTGTTGATAATGCACCAAATTAAAGACAGTGAAGAAAGAAAATATTACTTAACTGCAACCGATAAATTAGCTTGGAGTAGGTCGGTTTTATTGAACCAAATAAAAGCAAATGCGTACCAAAACCATTTGGCAAACCCGAAACAACATAATTTTGAAAACACACTTCCTGTTCATTTATCGGAACAAGCTAATGAAGCCTTAAAAAGTGAATACAATCTTGATTTTCTTGGAATAAATAAGCCTGTTTTGGAAAGAGAATTGGAAAACCGACTTATAGAAAACATAAGAGATTTACTTTTGGAACTCGGTTATGGA
This sequence comes from Mongoliitalea daihaiensis, assembly GCF_021596945.1. Lineage (NCBI taxonomy): Bacteria > Pseudomonadati > Bacteroidota > Cytophagia > Cytophagales > Cyclobacteriaceae > Mongoliitalea > Mongoliitalea daihaiensis. The sequence goes on from NZ_CP063779.1 coordinate 1,168,039, forward strand.
TTTAGTTTCATAGGTAATCAATATCGCTTGAAACTCAACCAAAAAGAATATTTCATTGATTTGCTTTTCTATCACAGATTTTTAAAGTGCTTGGTAGCAATAGAACTGAAAACAGTAGAATTTGAACCCGAATTTGCAGGGAAAATGAATTTCTACCTCGAATTATTGGACGAACAAGAAAAACAACCAGACGACAATCCTTCAATCGGAATCATCCTTTGTCCTACCAAAGACCATATTGAAGTAGAATATAGTTTGAGAACCAATACAAAACCAATCGGAGTTTCAGAATACAAACTGACACACGAACTACCAAAACAATTAAAAGGAAAAGTACCAACCTCGAAAGAATTAAAACAAATGCTAACATTGGCTATACGTAATGCGGGGAAGGATGCTAAAGATGAAAGTAAGAGCAATGAATAAGCTTTGTTCTAGACCGAAAGCGAGTTCCTTGAAGCCCGCACTACGCATATCCTTAACGTTATAGTGCAATTTATAGCTCTTTTCATTGAATTTTTAAAAAAGCTTCTGATAATTACTAGCCCCTGAGGAATCAGGGGCTTTTTTGTTTATTTAATAGTTGAGAATATTTGGCCAGAGAAAAATTTAAAAAACTTTTTGATCCTCTAAATCCAAGCTAAAGGATGTGCTCGTATATCCCCCAAAGAAATAAACAAAAAACAATATGAAAAATTTAAAACTTTCGATGTTCGCTTTGATGGGTATGATGGTCCTTTTGTTCTCTTGCAATGATTCGGACGATCAAGCACCCATGTTAAGAATGCAAACATTTGAGTACAATTTCAACGAAGGACAGCTAGTTGGTGCAGCTACGGCTTATGTTGGGGAGCATCCTAGGAATTTAACTGCACGAATGGTAGTAGAGGAGCAAGCGGGAGGGATGGCAAAAATTACTGTAACTCTTAACAATACTTTGTCCGGAAGAATGTACATGATTCATGCCCACGATGCGGCAGATCCTGCTACGACACCTAATGGTACACCATACAATGAGGCACCTAATAGCAATGTGTTGTCTGCCATGGTTACTCCACAAGGTAGCACTGCAATGGTCGAGCATCAATCAACCCTATCCTATGAACAGATAATCAATAACTATGAAGGTTTCTTGGTAGTCCACGATCCAACTCAGGATATCAGTACTACCGATTTGACGACCTATTTGATTTTAGGTTTGTTTGCAAGATAAGTTTAGGTTTGTTTAAACATGTAGAATAAGGATGCCTGAAAGGGCATCTTTTTTTTTAACTATTCATTACTGCCTTATTGTTTGGAAGAAACCATGCGTTTTACCATTTTTAGGTGCTTGAGAGCGTAATTAACCATACTAAGAAAACTGATTTTTTTTAATTAGTCTTCCCAACTAGAACGCTGAGGCAATAGCCAATTCAAAAAGAATTGTATATTTAACAAAGGAATTTATTGAGCTAATCAAAACTGACAAGAAAAATCTAATCAAAAATCAATTAGTAGAACTCGCCCTATGAAAACCGGAGAATAATGAACATTAATTTACCGTCAGTTTATGACTTCAACCTTGGATAAAAACCGGATTAACAGGAAAGTTTTACAAGAAAATTTAAAACGCTTTTTTTACATTCCTTTTATTGCAATTCCCATCAGTTTAGGTCATATTTTATTTTTCTATTTCAGTTTGACCGAATCTGACGGTTCAGAGCTCATCTGGCGTTGGGGCATCATGTATATACATACGTTGATAATCATCCTTTCTTTGTTCATCGGTCTATTGGTTTATCTTAGGCGCAAACATCAAGTGCTGCCAGATAACATTACAGCAGGATTGATAAATATATTCATTTTGCTAATTATCTTGGTTGGCGTCGCTATCACCATATTTGATCAGTTGGTTACCCCTGCCATTACGCCATATTTGGTGATCTGTACAACAGTTGCTGTTGTATTTTTGATTCATCCGATCAAGGCATTGTTCATGTATGTCACTTCCTACTGTTTCTTCTTTTTTCTACTTCCTTTCACCCAGTCAGACCCAGATATACTGTTGTCAAACAGGGTAAATGGCCTTACGTTTATTGGGATAGGATTTCTTATTTCGTTGATTCTTTGGAGAAATAATTGGTCTGATTTCCAGCAAAAAATTGTTATCGAAGAGCAAAATAAGGCTCTGGAGCGCAATAACATCGAATTGAAAGCCCAGCAAGCGCAATTGTTGGAACTGAATGCTACCAAGGACAAATTTTTCTCCATTATTGCCCATGACTTGAGAAGCCCATTCAATGCAATTATGGGTTTGAGTGACTTGCTCGTTGAACAGGTTAAGCAAAAGGACTACAGCAGTATTGAACAATACGCTGGTATTATCCGGCGATCATCCCAAAAGGCGGTTAACTTACTGATGAATCTTATGGAATGGTCTCGCTCTCAAACTGGCAGGATGGAATTCAACCCCAAGCGATTCGATTTAATTGAATCTATTCTGGAAACCATCGCGTTGTTTGATGAGGTCGCTAGCAAAAAAGGAATAGTAATATTAGACAAATTGCCCCCCAAAGCCACTGTTTTCGCAGATTTAGCTATGATAAACACCGTTTTAAGAAACCTGATATCCAATGCAATCAAGTTTACTAGGCAGGAGGGTGAAATTACAGTGGCAGTGGTAGCAAAAAACGAACATGAACTCACGGTTTCGGTAACCGATAATGGCACAGGAATAGGGAAAAATAGGCTTGAAAAGCTCTTTCAGATTGATGCAAGCCAATCCACTCTTGGTACTGCCAATGAGCATGGAACCGGATTGGGATTAATCTTGTGCAAAGAGTTTGTTGAAATGCATGGAGGAATGATTTGGGTGGAAAGCGAAGAATTGAAAGGTTCATCATTTTATTTTACCCTACCTTTGAAAAAAGAATCCGTTATAGAAAAGACAGCCTGACTGCTCAGTATTTAGTTTGGCAAAAAATAAGTTTAAAAATGTCTCCTAATCCATTACAAGTCCATAGACCTGAACCTATCCACGAAGGGGATGAGATTCTTTCCTATACAAGAAAATCCGATATTCAGGAAACCATCCAAATTTTGCTGTCAGGTAAACAGGTATTAGTAGAGGAATATTATAGCAATGGATTAGATTTGCTCAAAGAATTGTCATCCTATCTAAAAAAGTCACTACCCAACCAATCCTTTCTCGAACAGCGAGCATATCGGACGGAATTCAGAAATTTGTCCAATCGCATTTTGCTGAGAATAAAAGAACATCAATTACAGGTAAAGAAAGCCCCAGAGATAGGATGGTTGGCCAAACTCTATCCTGAATTGAGCGATTTTTACCTGCCTTTTCCACAAGTTCAGGGGCTCAATAGCGCTTGGCAGTGGTATACAAACGGTATTCAAATCCCCGGACTCCGCAATAAAATCCACCCGTATTATGGGGTATATTTTCCTACCCGGTTTGAGCATGTGCTCGTGTTTGATAATTGGCTGAAACGTTACCAAGGTCCAAAAAAATCAGCCATCGATGTAGGTGTTGGAAGTGGCATTCTTTCCTTGCTCATGGTGCAGCATGGCTTTCAAAAAGTTTTTGGGACGGATATCAATGCCAATGCGATCATCGGTTTAACCGAATCCATGGGTGACACCAAGTTATCCAGGAAAATTGAGCTTGATTTTGGGCATTTATTCGGGAAATGGGTAAAGCCAACAGAGTTGATTGTCTTCAATCCACCTTGGCTCCCCACTTCGAAGGAATCTAATAAATTGGATGAGGCGATTTATTATAACGAACAGCTTTTCCCGGACTTTTTTGCAGGAGCTCATGAACGCTTATTATCTGAAGGACACTTGCTGATTATTTTCTCCAATCTGGCCCAAATCACCGGAGTTACTGATAAGCATCCAATAGAGCAAGAGTTGCTAATAGGTGGTCGTTTTGTATTGGAGAGATGCCTTAAAAAGTCAGTCAAAGAAGCCTCTCAAAAGACCCAACGCAACCAACATTGGAGAGGTGAGGAAGTTGTCGAGCTGTGGGTGTTGAAAAAATTATAAAAGATTTATAATCAAACACGTAAAATAATGGACAATTAACCACTAACCTATACAACGCATGTCAAACATCGATTTAATCATAGAAGAACGCGGAGCTGATATCGGAAAATTTCTGGTTGGAAGGCTGCTTCCTTTTCGCCAAAAGCGAATGGTAGGACCATTTATCTACATTGATCATATGGGACCTGTCAAGTTGAATGAGCGAAGCAATTTTGACATTTTACCACATCCCCATATAGGCCTATCCACACTCACCTTTTTGTTTGAAGGAAGCATCACCCATCGGGATACCTTAGGCAATGAAGTCGATATCAATCCCGGTGCGGTCAATTGGATGACGGCAGGAAAGGGTATCGTGCACAGTGAACGAACACCTGAACACCTGCGTAATTCTGAGCTTTTGATGCATGGTTTGCAGATTTGGGTTGCACTGCCCAAGCACTTGGAGCAAATGGAGCCTGAATTTTTTCATGTAACAGCAGAGGAAATACCCGCTTGGGAACAGGATGGTATTCAATTTAGATTAGTGGCAGGAGAAGCATTTGACCGCAAGTCTCCTGTACCTGTGTATAGCAAGTTGTATATGCTGGAAATCAAGAGTTCTTCCCGTCAGCAAGTTACAATTGGAGAGCATTTGTACGGTGAGTCGGGTTTGTACATTTTGGAAGGCGGTGTGGAAAGTGATGGCAATGAATACGGACCCAAGCAAATGTTGGTGACCAAGGATAGTACCCTTTGTGAGTTTACCATACAGGCTGATAGTACGATTTACATTTTTGGAGGTGAACCACTACCGGAACAACGATTCATTGATTGGAATTTTGTTGCATCCGATAAAGCCTTAATTGCTGAAGCCAAACAAAAATGGATAGATCAGAAATTTGAAAAGATTAAAGGTGAAGAGGATGAGTTTGTACCTTATCCTTCTTTTCCTAAAAAATGAAAGATGATTATCCGGAATTACCAGTGGATGAAAAATAGCGCGTATTGCGGATAATCGACCTTAGTCAACGGTCTTCAGTCAGCATGCCTCCTCATGAAATTGGTTGACAGGTCATTGACCGATGACCGAATGATATCGATAATCAGAAAATGAAATCTTTTTTACTCGCAAACGACCATCCTTCGTTAATAAATTTAAGAGTTCAAGAAAAGGTGTTTGATTTGGCTATTACTATACCCAAAATCAATTTTTTTATTTGTACGCCCAAAATTTTTATATTTGTACGTGTAAAGGTATTGCTATGGACAAAAAACTAACATTGAAACTGGATAGTCATGTGATTGAGAAGGCTAAGGAGTATGCCGCTTCACAAAACAGGAGTTTGTCAGGATTGATTGAATCTTATCTGATGAAATTAATTTCTGAAGGCAGTTCAGATACCAGCAAAAAAATAGAGATTTCTCCCTTTGTAAAGAGTCTGAGAACTGGAGTAAAGGTTCCTTTGGATTATGATTACAAAAAAGCACACCTTGATTTTTTAGAGGAAAAGCACAAATGATGGACAAATTATTCCTTGACACCAATGTAGTTATTGATTTATTAGGTGAACGTGAACCGTTTTATGAATCTATAGCTCAGATTGCGACGCTTTCAGACAAAGAAGAACTTTGTATAGTTGTATCAGCTTTAACTTATTCCACAGTTTTCTACATTCTTTCAAGATTTGAAGGCTCTGAAATTGTTAAAGAAAAAATCAGAAAGTTTAAGGTTATTTCCGAAACCTCAGATTTGACAAATCAAGTAATTGATAAAGCGCTAACTTCAAACTTTAGAGATTTTGAAGATGCCTTACAGTATTTTTGTGCATTAAATTCAGGAGCTGGTGTAATCATTACTAGAAATGGTAAGGATTTTAAAGATTCGGAATTACCAGTGATGAGTCCAGATGAATACCTTACTAGCTTTATGTAAATATCTCCCCCATGAACCGACGTGATTTTCTGATTCAAACAGGAATAGTCTCTTTGGGCACAGGGTTGCTTTCTCCAGAAGTTTTAGCTCAACAATCCATGCATGCCAAGCGTAATGAATCCATGGATCAGAAAGTTTTAATCATTGGTGCAGGGGTGGCTGGTCTTTATGCTGTATATATCTTGAAAGCTAAGGGAGTCGATGTGCAATTGCTCGAGGCAACAGATACCTATGGTGGCCGGCTTGCCAAATTATCGGGATTTGCAGACTATCCTTTGGATTTGGGGGCCCAGTGGTTGCATGGCAAAAATAACTTGATTGGCGAATGGATAAAAAAATCATCGACCAAAATCGTCCAAGACGCCATGTCCCCTCAGTATTGGTTCAGAGATCAACTCTTGACCAAATTGCCGAAGTCTTTGGATATTTTTCAAGGGAAACAATTACCAGATGTTTCCTATGCAGCATTTGCCCGCATGAAGGGATTTGGCCAAGAGTATGCTGACATTGTTGAAGGTATAGCAGGGGATTATGGAGCAGCAGCTGATAGACTTTCGGTTTATTATACAAACAAGGAGTTTGAAACTTGGACTTCAGGAGAGCAGGATTATAGATTTCGGGAAACATTTTTTGATTTTATTGATCAGGAGATTGCCTCCAAAGTCAAGGACAAGATCACGTTCAATGCTCCTGTCGCTTCTATTGATTATTCTGGTAAAGATATTCGGGTGATGACCAAGGATAATCAAGTCTTTGATGTGCAAAAACTACTGATCACGGTACCTATTACCATTCTTCAGTCGAAGGACATTCAATTTTATCCACCCTTGCCAAAGGAAAAAACAGAAGCCTTTCAGAAAATTGGCATGGATGCAGGGATGAAAGTATTTCTAAAGTTTTCAAAGAAATTTTATGGGAAATATATTTTGGGGGGCAAGATTAGTGCTGCTTATATTGATGATAGCGTAGCTAAAAATACCCAAGAACATGTACTCTTTGCTTTTGTCATGGGAAAACAAGCAGCATATCTGACTAACCTTGGGAATGATGATGCGATCGTGCAGGAGTTACTCGTCGACTTAGATAGCATGTATCAGGGACAAGCCTCTGCCAGCTTTATTCAAGCGCATGTACAAAATTGGAGTACGCAACCCTATATTAGAGGCGCCTATTCTTACAGCACTGTTGGTATGGGCAATGCCAGAAAACTATCCGCTGCTCCTATTGATAATAGAATATTTTTTGCTGGAGAGGCCATGAATACTAACGGGCATCATCAATCCGTTCATGGAGCTGCAGAGACAGGTTTACAGGCAGCGGAAGCAATTATCCATGGTAAAGCATCTAATAGTATTTGGTGATTAAGAGAGGAGGAGTACACTTTGCCAAATACTATACCAATTGCATTCGACCTTATTTATTACCGTTTAAAAAAAAAAAACCTTCCAAGGAAAACATTTTATAATTAATTATCTAGTCATTGTTTGGATTGAATGTTTAATTTAATTTAGTTTTAGCTTCAAAATGAAGTCGTTTTTGGCCAAAAGCTTTTATTCAATTCAAACTGTTTAATAACTATGAAAAAACTGTTTATTGGGCTGGCTTTTTTAGGATCAGTCCTGATGTTCAATAAAGGTGTGAGAGCTGACGAATCTTTACCTGAGAATCAATGCCTATGGAAAAGACAAAGTTGTGGGCTATTTCAAGGTAGTTTTGAAGCTTGTTTAGTTAATGGGGATGGTATGCCATGTTCCTGTGGAGAAGTGACAAGAAATTGTTAAATTTCTTTTGGTAGGGAGGTTTAGTCTTCCCTACCATCTTGATCAAACAAGTGAAGTTTGGTTTGCACAATAAAATTTTAAAAATCTTCTAATTATAAAAAGTAATTTGGCTTCAAAATCTTTTTTTGAAGGATTAAAAATAATTGTTTACTATGAAAACTAACATAAATAAAGCTATTCCTCTGCTGTCACTTCTTTTTGCTTCAACTATTCTTTTCTCCTGTAGCAGTGAAAGCAAAGTAGACTTGGATGCACTTGAATCTTGGAAAATCCTTGTATCAGAAAGTTCTGAAAAGAAGGTAAGTAACCTTATCAAGGATGATTATTTTTTAGTGCCCTTAGCAACGAATGTTTCATCACTCATTGTGAAAATGGAAAAGGTCACTTTGCATAATGATCGAATTTTTGTTTTGGATCCTTTGAGTCCTCAACCTGTTAAAGTATTTGATTCTTCAGGGAAACATGTAAGAAATATTGGAAAAAAAGGGGATGGACCAGGAGAGTTTAACAATCCCATTGATTTGTTTATTGACGGGAATTATGTTTACGTCTATGACAATCCTGAAAATCTGTTGCGGTTTGATTTCGAAGGGAATTTTGTCAACTCCCAAAAAACCGGGGTTGCAGGTTTTAGAATTGAAAAAAGCATGGATAAGGGATATGTATTTATCAATGGTGGAACGGAGTCCAACTTATTGACAACTGATGGTAATTTTAAAGTTCCTAAAAGTTTTTTCCCTTACCAAAACAGAATAGTTGATCAATTGATTTTGTCACCGTTATTAAAACTAAATGATGGATCAGTACTTTATCGGCGCTACTTGAATGATACTATTTTTTCCATCAATGCTCAGGGAACCCCTATTCCACATTTGTTTATTGACCATGGCGATAAGGCATTTAAGTTTGACTCAAAAATGAATCCTGATCAATTGGAAGAAAAAACGGTGGAGTACGCTATCAACCAATTGTTTTTGGAAAATTCAGAACATCAGCTGCTTTACTTCTTGCAATCAATGAATCCCTATTTTTCACTTCGAAACAAGAAAAATCTAAACACCTATTTAATCAACTTTATGAATCTGGAAAATGACATCACTTTTACAAATCCATTGGCGTTTACCTTTTGCACAGCCGATTGGTTTGTGGCGGCTATTGACCCGGCTCAATTGCCGGGCGATCGATCAAATTTCCCTGAAAAGGCTAAAGCAGCAACTGCAAACATAACAAACAATGATAATCCAGTTTTATTGTTTTGTAAGTTCAAGTTTTAGTTTTCCTAATCAAAAGATGTGCTCCTTTGGTTTAAAAGGAAACATCATATTAGTTTAAAAATCAATTTAAAATCTTTGCCAATGAGCTAGGGATTTTTATTTTACCTAATCAAGATTCCTTTCCAATTGCGTATCTACAGGAGCGTAATTTAAGTTTTTATACCATCCAAAAAAGAGCTGGAAGAAGAGCTTGAAACTAGTGGAATAAGTGAAGTTTAACTTAAATTTGGCCTTCTTACTTGGAAAAGGCTATCTTTAAATCTGGATTGAAACAAATGTATCATTTATGAAATTCAGTTTATTTTTCTTATTTCTGTTATCGGGCAGTTTGTTGGCGCAGCAGATACCCCCACTGTTAACTCAGGAAAGACTTGCTTTTTGTGAAGCAAACCTATCTTTTGAAGAAGCAAACCAATTACGTCTAGAGTTAGTGGCACTGGAAGACTATTTTATTGAAAGAGGACTGTTAATTGATAAATCTGGAGTTGCTTACAAAGCGCTCTTTCAGAAGATAGTCAATGAAAATGATTTAACCTTCTCCATAGACACTACTTTTCAACTATTGAGTTCTGTGGATATAGAGGTGTTTCGATCTTGTTATTTTAAAATGCTGACTCCGGAAGAACTTTCGCAAGCCACTATCCAACATTACGAAGCATTTAAAAGTATTTCTGAGGATTCTGGTGCTGAGATCACCCCTAGTATCGTTGCCCAACGCATCATCGATAATTTATCAGAAGTAGATTTTGAATTGGCGTTTTTAAGAATATCCAGTCTTTATGCGTTTTATATCATAGCTTCTCCAGCTATTCCAAGTTTGTTTGATGTTTTGGGTTCTGATGTGATTAAAGACATTAAAACAATTGCTGTTTCTTTAACCGAAGATGATCAGGTTTTGCTCGACAATCAGCCTTTGAAAACAAAGGATTTGGAACAGGCCTTATACGATTTCTTAATCAAAGATCCTGAACATCGAGGAATTGAGTTTAGCACTAAGCGAAAGACCTCGTATCAATTCTATCTTGAAATAAACAAGATCTTTGACAAAGTTTATGAACGATTGAAGAGTGATCGTGGAGTCGTTCGAAAACACATATTTTATCAAGAACCAGATTAAGCATTTACATAACATAGGCTACTAATTTCAACATTTCTAATCCGACTGAAGTTAGTAGAAAAAGTACCCGCTATGCCCAAGAGAACATCCATCAACGATATCCAAGAAATGGAGGACCTCAATGATTTGGATAAAATAGTCAAAGATAAACGCAATCATAAGCGTGCAGATGCCAAAAAAGAGCGTAGAAATAGGCATTACGTCAAGCTACTGATCAAACAGCAATTGAAAGGGAGTGATTTTGAGGAGTAGGTTGATGCCATTTTCTTTTATTTTTGGGGAATTAGGTCAACTTTTCCAAAGTTTAGCCAAGAATTGCTGTTTCATTTAGATTTTTGACAACTTTGGAAAAGTTTGGGAATACTATGCTCCACGACTAAATCAAATTTCTTTTCTAGCGCTTATCCAAGTTTATGTTTGAAGGAAGAAAGCTACTCATCGTAACCAAACACGGCAAAGAACAGGTCATTGCTTCTGTGTTTGAAAAGGCTTTGGGTGTTAGGTGTGTACTTGACAATGGTTTTGATACTGACCAACTGGGTACTTTTTCTGGAGAAGTTGATCGCACCTTGGATCCAATGAGTGCGGCTAAACAGAAGTGTTTGGAAGGAATGCGGCAATCAGGATGCGACTTGGCCATTGCCAATGAAGGTTCCTTTGGTCCTCACCCTACACTATTTTTTGTTCCAGCAGATGAAGAATTGTTGGTATTGATTGATTCTAAAAATAAGCTTGAGCTTGTCGTGCGTGAACTCAGTACAGCTACCAATTTTGATGCGCGAAAGATTACCACTGTGGAGGAATTAGTAGCCTTTGCCAAGCATGCCCAATTTCCTTCCCATGCACTCATCCTTCGTCCAGCGAAAGACAACTTCCATGGCATGGTCAAAGGAATTCATGAAGAAGCTCAATTAATTGAGGTATTTGAATCCTTGAAATCTCAGCATCCATCCGTCTATGTCGAAACAGATATGCGGGCCATGCATAACCCAAGCCGGATGCAGGTGATTGCAGCTGCTGCTGAAAAAATGCTTGCCTTGATTCATTCTGCTTGCCCACAATGCCAGACTCCTGGATTTACCGTTTCTGATTACATTCGTGGACTTCCTTGCAGTCTATGCGGAAGACCTACTCGCTCGCTTTTAGCTCAAATTTATACCTGTAAGCATTGCAATTACCAAGAGGAAAAATCTAATCCCGAAAACAAAGATTTTGAGGATCCCATGTATTGTGATTATTGCAACCCCTAGTCAGCGTTTGCGTTTCAATGATGATTCAATTTCGGAGTTTTGACTCTATAGGATTTTGTATGAACATTAGAAAAAAAGAAACACTATGGGATTATTTTCAGCACTCTTGGGAAATGCAGGCATGGTCAGCCCGGAGGAATTAAACAAAAAATTTGGCAAATTACTGGTTGAAGGAGAGACCATCGATCTTGGATTTAAACTCCTTCGGGACACGTTTATTTTTACCAATAAACGTTTGATTTTGGTGGATATACAAGGAATAACAGGAAGCAAAACCGAATATAAGTCCATCATGTACAAATCCATCAGCAGGTTTAGCGTGGAGACTGCTGGCACCTTTGATTTGGATGCAGAGTTAAAGATTTGGATTTCATCAGAGACCCACCCCAGCATCGTCAAGCAATTCAACAAATCCGTCAACGTCTACGAAGTTCAGAAAGTATTAGCTTTCCATGTCTTGAAGTAGAGGGCAGTGAACAGTGCGAAGTGAACAGTGAGCAATTAACAATTGGCAGTGAACAATGAATGGTGAACAGTTAGCAAATTAACAGTTGACATTGAAACAGCACTACCGGTTTCTATTACCTGCCTCCCTACTTGGTTCTTTGTACTTCGTACTTGGTACATCATTAGTACCTAGTGATCAGTGACCGCCCAAAGTCAATGTCAATTGAAAAGAGGTTCACGTCCATCTCCTTCCATCTGCGATTTAACGGTTGGTATCCTGACGATTAGTCGTTTCTATTACCTAAATCCCTACTTGGTATCCCGATACTCGGGACAGGCTATGGTACTTCGTACTTGGTACAATGCTAGTGCTTGCTATTAGATCCCATTTCAATAGGTTAATCTTTATTAATTTAAAATCACAAAAGATCATATGCTTTAAAATTATTATCTTAACATTTAAAAGCTAATCCAAGTATGAACGAGCCTCACTACTTAAAACAAGAGTTGTATGATTTGATTAAAAAGGACGAAAGTATTTTTGACTTTATCCAAGAGGTTTGTACTGATGGCATGTGGTTTTGGGATATTGAAAACCCTGAGAATGAATGGATGAATGCCAGGTTTTGGCATATTTTGGGATATAATCCTGATGAAATGCCCCATTCCCCTAGTGCTTGGCAGAATATTATCAACGAAGATGACCTGGAGGTAGCGACAGAAAACTTCTATAAGCACCTAGCTGACATAGATTACCCCTATGATCAAACGGTGCGGTATACCCATAAATCTGGAAGAACTATTTGGATCCGCTGTTTTGGAAAAGCGATACGCAACGATTATGGCAAACCTTTGCGCATGCTAGGTATTCATCAAGATGTTACCCTTATAAAGGAGGAACAGCTTAAGCTTGAAACAGTACTTCAAGATACAGGCGTTGGGTTTTGGGATTTAGAAATAGCAACCGGGAAAACAAGCTGGAGTGAGTTGGTTTATAAAATTCATGAAGTTCCGTTGAGTTTTGACCACAATAAGGTTAAAGGGATTGAATTTTATCATCCTGATTACCAACAGAAAGTCATAGATTCCTTAAATGAATGTATTCAACATGGTAAATCGTTTAGCTTTGAGTGCATACTGAATAGTGCAAAAGGAAACCAAAAGTGGGTAAGGTCTTCTGGCCGTAGAGTAGGTGAAAAAATTCTCGGGAGTTTTCAAGATATAACCGAATCCAAAAAGAAGGAGCTTTTATTTAAAGGCATATTTAATTCTACCATCTCGTTTATTGGATTTTTAGACACAAATGGAATTTTGCTCGAGGTCAATGATACTGCTGTGAATTTGGCAGGGGTCAAGCATAGCGATGTCATCGGCAAATACTTTTGGGATTGCTATTGGTGGCAGATATCTATACAAGCACAGGAAGAGCTTAAAGCTAATTTTCAGAAAGCACTGGCAGGTGAAGCTGTTGAATATGAAGTCGCGGTTTGGATTGCTAACCACACGCCGATTACTATTCTTTTTACGCTGAAACCGATTTTTGACGACAAAGGAAAAGTGATATACATCATACCAGAAGGCCGCCCTGTACAAGAACTTGTAGATGCAAGACGCAGGTACAAATCAGTATTGGAAGGCACAAATGTAGGTACCTGGGAGTGGAATGTACAAACTGGGGAAACCGTGTTCGACGAAAATTCGGCGGGAATAATTGGCTATAGCTTAGAGGAACTTGCCCCAACTTCTATACATACATGGCAGACACTTGTGCACCCAGAGGATTTGGTAGAATCCGGAAGAAGACTCAATGATTGTTTTGAAAGGAAAACATATTTTTATGAATTGGAGACCCGGATGAAACACAAGGATGGTCATTGGGTATGGGTGTATGATAGAGGCAAAGTACTGGAATGGACTGATGATGGTAAGCCCCTGATGATGTATGGAACCCACCAGGATATCAGCAAAAGAAAAAATGCAGAGGAAATCAAAAATAGGGTCTTAGATAGGTTTGAATTGATCAGTGAACATATACCAGGAGTGATTTATCAATATCAGCTAAACCCTGATGGCACTTCGTTTTTTCCATATGCAAGTTCGGGGCTTAAAAGAATTTATGGTATTTCTCCAAGTCAAGTTGAAAAAGAAGCAAGCTTAGTTTTCGAATCCATCTTTCAAGAAGATTTAGAACAGGTAAAGACCAGTATCCAAAATTCCGCAGAAAATTTAACTCAATGGCAAGGTAGTTACCGAACGGTTTTACCTTCGGGAGAAGTCAAATGGGTAGAGGGAAATGCTACACCACGTAAAAATCCAGATGGTAGTATTATTTGGCATGGCTATATTCGAGATATCACTGAGAGAAAACAAAAAGAAGAAGCACTCAGAATCAGTGAAGAGGCTTTCAGAGGTAACTTTGAAAATGCAGCCGTTGGGATGGCCATCATTAGCCCTCAAGGGCAATGGCAAAAGGTAAATAGAAAAATATGTGAAATTGTTGGGTATACAGAAGAGGAGTTGATGCAACTTACCTTTCAGGATATCACGCATCCAGATGACCTACATATAGACTTAGGCTTACTCAATGAACTGGTTGAGGGTAAGCGCGACCATTACCAAATGGAGAAGCGTTATTTTCATAAGGATGGCCATATTGTCTATATTATTCTTGCCGTGTCGATGGTAAAGAATGAAAATGACGAGGTACTATACTTTATTTCACAAATCATAGATATTTCACCGCTAAAGCAAGCTGAATTTAAACTGAAGAATCTTCTGGCAGAAAATCAGGCATTGATAGAAGCTACTACTGAAGTGGCATTGATATCAACCGATATTGCTGGAGAAATCACTAACGTAAATAGTGGTACTGAAAAGTTATTAGGCTTCACAAATCAAACCGCTAAAGCCCAACATATAAAAGATATAATTTTCATAGCCAAAGAGTGGCAGGAAGTCTCAAAAAAGCTACTTCAGGATGATTCTGAGAATATTGAAACAAGTGAATTTTTATATGCATTAGCCAATGATAGCAGGTACCAAAGTAGGGAGTTTACGCTTAAGAAAAGAAACGGAGCCACGATAGAAGTATTGCTGTCTGTGACAGAAATCAAGTTAGAGGACAAAACCACGGGATATTTAATTGCTGCTACAGATATCAGTCATATCAAATCAATCCAACAACAGCTTGAGCAGAAAAATGAAGAACTGGAGCAGTTTGCATACATAGCTGCCCATGATTTGAAAGAACCGTTAAGAGGAATCACCACCTATCTATCCATCCTCCAGAAAAAATATAGCAAATTATTGGATGAAAAAGCAATCGCTTATATCGAACATGCATACACTAGTGCGAACCGGATGAAATCACTGATTACTGATATTTTGGATTTCTCTAAAACTGGGGTAATTGATGAAGAACCAATTGATCTCAATAAACTGGTAGATTCAGTTATTAATAATTACACCCATGACCAAGAAAGTCGAAAAATCAATTTTATCAAATCAGACTTACCCATGATCAAAGGCGATCTCAGTTCTTTCATACAGCTTTTTACCAATTTTATTGAAAATGGGATTAAGTACCAGCCAAAAGAACAAATACCCGAGATCACCATTGCTTATGAAGAAGATGAAAAGGAATGGCTATTCATGATTTCAGATAATGGTATAGGTATCGCATCCGAACATCAGGATAAAGTATTTGAAATATTCAAGCGATTGCATATAAACTCAGAGTACAGTGGCACAGGCATAGGTTTGGCAAGCTGTAAAAAGATTGTCACTGCTTATGGGGGAAAAATTTGGTATGAGCCTAATAGTCCTCAAGGAACAATATTTAAATTCACATTACCAAAGAAATACTCCGCCAGCGCAAAATGAAGTTTGAACGAAAAAAATATTCTATTGAATCAATTTAACCATAATGAAAAAACTACATATCCTACTGGTAGATGACAGTGAACACGATGCTTTTTTAATTAAAGAAGCGCTTGAAGAACAAGAGTTCTTAAGTAATTTTAGTCACGTCATCAATGGACAAGAAGCTATCAATTTCTTACAAAAATTGTCGCCATTTGAAAATGTAGAAACTCCTGATTTGATATTGATGGATATCAATATGCCTGTTATGGATGGTCATGAATCTTTAAAAAGAATTAAGGAAATGGATGCGTTCAAAGATATTCCCATTTTGATGCTCTCCACATCTTCTAGAAAAGAGGATATAATTAGAGCATATAGGGGACAGTCCAGTTCTTACATTGTTAAACCAGATGATATTTATGATCTGGAAAATCTAGCTCAGGCACTCAAAACCTATTGGAGCAATATTGTCAAACTTCCTCCTAGGGAGTAATCGAAAGCATACGAGTTCAAAAAAAGATGCTGGTTTCAAAAACTGTGAATTTTTGGGTCCAAAGCTCACTGCCAACTGTCTGAAAACAGTTGGCAGTGAGCTTTGGTGTTTGTCAATGCGATTTTTGTTTTCGCTACCTGCCTCCCTACTTGGTTCTTTGTACTTTGTACTTGGTACATCCAAAGTGCATAGTGATTAGTAGAGTCCTAACGACCAATCTTTTCTATTACCATAAACCCTACTTGGTTCCTTGTACTTCGTACTTGGTACATCATTAGTGCCTAGTGATTAGTTGATTTAGTGATTAGTGACCGTCAAAAGTCAATGTCAATTGAAAAGAGGTTCACGTCCATCTCCTTCCATCTGCGATTTAACGGTTGGTATCCTGACGATTAGTTGTTTCTATTACCATAACCCCTACTTGGTATCCCGATACTCGGGACAGGCTATGGTACTTCGTACTTTGTACAATAATACCCACTCCTTACTTCCGAAACACAACCTTCCCTCCCACTACAGTCATCGTCACTTGAGTATCCAATAACTGATTTTCAGGTACCTCCATCAAGTTTTGATTGAATACCGTAAAGTCAGCGGCTTTGCCTACTTGAATGGAGCCTTTGAAATTCTCTTCAAATTCCGCATAGGCACCATCCAAGGTATAGGATTTCAACGCCTGCTCACGGGTCATTTTTTGATCAGGTTCATAGCCACCTTCCGGAGTCATTTTCAAGGTTTTTCTGGTGACTGAGGCATAGAACGAAGGAATCGGATCCAGTGGTTCTACAGGAGCATCTGTGCCATTGGAAATCACCGCCCCAGATTGTAACAATTTTTGCCATACATAGGCACCATCCTTAATTCGCTTTGCTCCTAAACGGCCAATAGCCCAAGGTCTATCCGAACTCAAGTGAATGGCCTGTATAGCGGCAATCACACCCAAGCCTCCAAAGCGGTCAATATCATCTGGATGCAAGTGCTGCGCATGTTCAATTCTAAAACGGTGATCCGTTACTCCAGGGAATTTGGCAAATGCAGCTTCGTACCTATCCAATACTTCCCGGTTGGTACGGTCACCAATGGCATGGGAACAAACTTGGAAACCTAACTCTAGGCCTTTTTCGGATACCTGTGATACCAAGTCAATCGGCATGGTTTCATGGCCTCTGTGACCTGGCTTGTCTTCATAATCTTCCAGCAACCAAGCCCCCCATGGACCTAAAGCACCATCCATGTTTAACTTGATTGAGCGGATCGTCACCATATGATCAGGGTCAATGTGTGGACCTTTTTTATACCAAGCTTCTAAAAGTTCAGGCTGACGGCTTGTCAACATCACATACATGCGGGAGGTTAATTTTCCTTCTGCTTTGAATTTTTCCAATAAATCAATCACCTCTTGTCCGCTTCCCGCATCATGAAAGGAAGTAATGCCCTTTTCTGCCAATTCTTGCAATGCCAATTCCATGGCTTTTTCTGCACGTTCTGGAGTATCTTGAGGGATCATTTTGCTCACCAAATACGATGCCCTCTCTACCAATACACCAGTAGGATTTCCCAATTCATCACGGATGATTTCACCACCTTCTACTTCCTGCTGTGGCTTTTCTCCTCTCAAAGGTGTGATTCCTGCCAATTCCATAGCCTTTTGGTTGACAAAAGACGCATGTCCTGAAGCATGGGCTAGGTATACAGGATTATTTGGAGTGATGGAGCTAAGGGCATCATGGGTTTGAAAGCCTTTGACTGTATTTGCCGGCATTTCTATCCATTTATCTTGGTGCCATCCTCTGCCGGTAATCCACTCTCCCGGTTCAGCATTGCTTGCAGCTTCGGCTACTTTCTCTACGAGTTCGTCGAAGGTTTTGACATACATCAAGTCTATATCTAGTTTGTTGTAACCGATGCCCATGATGTGTGCATGGGATTCGATCAATCCCGGAGTCATGGTCATACCCTCCAAATCGATGGTTTCAGTCGACTTCCCTACAAATGCTTGAATTTCGGCTGTAGTTCCAACAGCGATGATTAATCCATCTTTGACGGCGACTGCTTCCACTGTGGGGTTGTTTTCATCCACGGTGTAAATGATGCCGTTGATAAAAATTTTGTCTGCTACAGGGTTTCCTCCTCCGCAAGCGTAAAGAAAGAAAACCAGTAAGCTGTATAGTAGTATGTTTTTCATAAGTATAGTGTTCTCATTCAAAACTAGGAAAAACTCCTTGCTTTGGCCAAACCATCCTTGTAATTCCCTTCGAAAACTGCACGTGTTTACCATAGTTTTGAAATAATCTTCTTAATTTCATTCGGTAATCCTCAATTTCAAAATTTTCATTTGGCAATGAGTAGCCAGTATTCCTATGAATAAATCCACACATACCAATCCGAAAGTGGACACCTACCTGATTCAAGGATGTATGCGCTGTCCTTATGGAGCTACTGAGCGCTGCATGGTGATTCCTTGGAGGGCAATTTTGGAGGAATTGAGGCAATTGCTGCTAGAGTCAGGATTGGAGGAAGAAGTAAAATGGGGCGTGCCTTGTTATACCCGTAATGGTAAAAATGTGGTGATTGTGGCGGCTCTTAAAGCGTATGCTACATTGAGTTTTTTTAAAGGCTCCTTATTGGAAGATAAAAGCCAAGTGCTTGAAAAGGAGGGATCGAGTTCTCAGGCTGGCCGATCATGGAGATTTACCAAGGTGGAGGAAGTTCAGAAGCACAAAGAGTTGATTATGGATTATATCGATGAGGCCATCGCCATAGAGGATTCGGGGAAAAAAGTTATTTTAGAGAAGGTTTCAGAGCCAATTCCAGAGGAGTTATTGGATGCATTTGCCGAAGATCAAGCATTAGAACATGCTTTTTTCAGACTAACGCCGGGGAGACAACGGGGCTACATCATCCATTTTTCTCAGCCTAAGCAATCACAAACCAGAAAATCAAGAATTACCAAATTGGCCGAGCAGATCAAATTAGGAATTGGATTACATGACAAGTACAAAAAACAATAAGCAAAAACTTTCAACAAGATGACTGATACCAGCAAACACGATGAGCGTATAGCTCAAATGTCGGTGGCTTCTGTATTTCCACATTATGTCACCAAAGTGGAGAAAAAGGGAAGAACCAAGGAGGAACTGATGCAAGTAATCGAATGGCTTACAGGATATGATGCCAATCAGTTGCAGGAATTGCTGGATAAGAACGTTACTTTTCAGGAATTTTTTGCTGCTTGTAATCTCAATTCCCGTGCACATCTAATTACTGGAGTAATCTGTGGGTATCGAGTGGAGGAAATTACCAATCCTTTGACGCAACAGGTGCGGTATTTGGATAAACTAGTAGATGAATTGGCTAAAGGGAAAAAAATGGAAAAAATCTTGAGAGTCGGATAAGTAGCATTGGATCATTTTTCTGCTAGGATCAAGGCTTCCATGAGTACTTTAAACTGTTGAATTCTTGGAGAAGGGTAAAGAAGTTCGGCTTTGATGAGTTGCACATAGGCTTCATCAAATGTGCCAGATTCAAATTTTCTGATAGCATCGTTATAGTATTGAAGACCGCCCAATTCTTTTAAGCCAATTTCAGCTATTTTCAATTGTTTCTTAGAATTCCCACGCTGACCAATGCGTTCGTTGAGTGTTTCGAGTGTAGGATCGGATACTGTTTGGCTTATTTTCTTCTCAAAATTTCTAACTCTGCGCGTCCCAATCAGTAATCCGTTGATGGGCTGGGTACTTTCCATGACGAAAGGGACATCTTCTACTATTCCTCGGATGTATACATGTCCTTGTAATTCGATGATGGTATATGCTATTCCATAGCGCTCCAGTAAAAGCCCCATAACAGCAGTCCCTGTCACACAATCATACGCACCAGTAGCAAGCGTGCTAGCAAAGGAGGCGAAGGTCGTGTAGTTTTTGAGCATGCGGTTATGGGTATCAAAGAAAATGTCCGACAGCAATTGAACATTTGATTTCTTTTTTTCAGCGAGTTTATCCAATTGCATAACCAAACTTTCCCAATTATCATGGTAAATGTTGGTTCCCGCATCTAACGATTGTAACAGGAAAAATGGCTGAGACTCAAATTGGGTGATGAGTTGCCGTTCGAGTTTGCTTTGGAAAATCGGGAGTACTTTGACATCAGAAGAATCCTGTGCTTGGACTTGATATCCAACCAATAAAAATGCGATCCATATGATGCATGCAGTTCTCAATGCTTATTTTGTGAGGTGTGTTAATATTTAGGACATATAAAGTTAACAATTTGTTAACATTAAAACCAATAAAAAGTTTCATTCGTAACATTGGCTTAACACTAAAAATATTTTCATGCTATGCTTGTAAAAATTTAACCATGATCGCGTGAATAGCGATCCCCTTAGGTGAAGGCAGTGAGCAGTGGTGACAGACCTGGCAGGTTTTTGAAACCTGCCAGGTCTATACTTGACTATGGAAAATGATAATAAAGTAACAATTAGGATTGGGGAACTTTTCCACTTTATTTCAAAACAAACCGCAATCGAAATACCTACCAGTAAACATCAATATCCCAATATCCAATATCCACCAATATCAATTTAAACCACAGATCAACACAGATATTCACAGATTTTTTGCTGACGCAAAATTGGAATTAAAACCCCATCACCAATATTTCAATTTTATTTCCCTTTATTTCCACCATATTTCAATTCATACGGCAATCGTATTACTGACAAATATCCAAATCAATCAATATCCCAATATCCAACAATATCAATTTAAGCCACAGACCATCACAGATATCCACAGATTTTTTGCTGACGCAAAATTGGAATTAAGACCCCATCACCAATATTTCAATTTTATTTCCACGTTATTTCCACCATATTTCAATTCAAGCGGTAATCGTATTACTGGCTGCTATCTCAATATCAATCAATATCCCAATATCCCAATATCAACCAATATCCCAATATCAACCAATATCCCCACCTACTGATGATGATAAGGCTCATTCCTCAAAATTGTGTGGGCTCGGTAAATTTGTTCTACGAAAAATAGACGAACCATCTGATGAGAAAAAGTCATGGCAGAGAGTGAAAGTTTGCCATTGGCTCGTTTGTATACTTCTTCTGAAAAACCGTAGGGACCACCAATGACAAAAATCAAGTTTTTGAGTCCGGCATTCATTTTCTTCTGAAGGTAATCAGCAAAAGCCATAGAAGCATACTGTTTGCCTTGTTCGTCTAGTAAGACAAGGTCATCGGATGCCTGTACTTTTTTTAGAATTAATTCCCCCTCTTTTTCCTTTTGTGCGGCTTCACTGAGGTTTTTAGCATTTTTGATATCGGGGATAATATCCAATTCAAATTTGGTGTAGAAGCTCAATCGTTTGATATAGTCCTGTATCAATTTCTCCAGTTCTTTGTTGTCTGTTTTCCCGATTGCGATGAGTTTGATCTGCATAAGGCAAAGGTACAATTTACCAGTTATATAAAAAGAAAACCCAAAACATGAAACAAACACCCTTTTTATGAGTATCAATGTTTGCTGATCGTAGATTAAAATTGGAGGGTTGATTTTTATAAATTATTGATAAACAAAGTTCTATCTTTTTGACTTTATACCTCACTAACCAAAACTATATTTAACATGAAAAAATTATTATCCATTGTGGCTCTTGTTACATTTTTTGTGACTTCCGCATTCACTGTTAACCAAAATTCATCCATTTATGCAGATGAAGACATTGTTGATCTAGCGATCAAAACCGAATTTTTATCAACTTTAGTGGCAGCTGTACAAGCTGGAGAATTGGTAGATGTACTGAAAGGAGATGGACCATTTACAGTTTTTGCACCTACCAATGAGGCTTTTGCAAAACTACCAGCAGGTACTGTTGAGACTTTATTGAAGCCAGAAAATAAAGCACAGTTACAAGCAGTCTTAACTTACCATGTAGTTCCTGGAAAAGTATATTCTAAGGATTTGAAAAATGGCATGAAGGCTAAAACTGCTCAAGGATCTGATGTTACAATTACATTGAAAGATGGAAAAGCAATGGTCAACAATGCAACTGTGACAGCTGCTGACATTGAAGCTAGCAATGGGGTTGTACACGTAATTGATACGGTAATTTTACCTGGGATGTAATTGTTTGTTTGTCTATTTTGATATCAAAGCCTCAGAAATTTTCTGGGGCTTTTTTATTGCTCACAGATTTAACAGATTGGTTTTGAAGTAAGAAGCGAGAGACTAGAGGCGAGAAACGGTGACACTCAATTCCCACTGTCTTACCCTCACTGTTCCCTCCTCCTTTCTGAACTGTGGACTGTCGACAGTTAGCCGTGGACCCAACTGTTGTTACTGCCAACTGTTCACTTCGCACTGTTCACTATTCACCGTTCATTGTTTCCTAAAAGAAAAGTCCCTTCAAAATTGAAGAGACTTTCTTGGAGAATTTATTTAAGGTACCCTTTTCTTTTAAGGATTGTTTCTACAAACTTGATATCATTGTCAGAATTGAATATCGTAAAAGGTAAGTGTATGAATTGTGCTTTGGAGAGTGTCAAGATGAATGCATCTTTTTTAATCTCAGCACTTTTGATCATCCCCCAATTAATGGGCATACCTTGTTTTGCGTTGAGTTTCATCAACACCTGCCTACTATCTATTTCATAAGCCATTTTTTCAAAAATGACTTTATTTTGCTCCATTTGTGTGACGCCGGCAAATTGAATGACCCAAAAAAGAAGGTATAAAACGTAGGCTAAAATAGCCATGCTAATCCACCACCAAGAAGGAATCCAAAAATATCCACACGCAATGGCTACAGCAATCAGTACTACCCACCACTGTTCTTTCAATACATTGACAAGACCCATTTTGATATAGGTGCCAGTATCTAACTTGTATTTTTTTGTTTTTACTATCATTCGCTTGATTTTTCAGGACGCAAATATCCGATTATAAGTCCTATTTCACAAATTCTTAGGTTTTTTGGGTGATATTTCAACAAAAAAAAATAAACAGTGTTAAAAAAATTGATATCCTTTTGAATTGTCCTTAAATTAAAGGTAAAATTTCAGATTATGAGTAGTTTAGTAGTAGACCTGATGTTATGTGGAATGGCTTATGTGGTGTTGATTTACTTCATCGCTACTCTGACAAAAGCAAGAATTCCCCGAGATCGAGATAATGGTGATGATGGAGACGGAGGTGTAGAAGATCTGACTCCACCCAAAATTGATTTGCCTCCTGGTATTATTTGGCCATCTGATGGCCCAGTGAAGCGTATCAAAGACCCTGTCGATTTTTAATTGCATTTATCACAGACCCCTTGTACAAGTAAAGAAACTTCTTTTTTCGAAAATCCTTCAGGTAGGGTGATCATTGGTAAACTGATTTCATCAATACAGATGGTATTTCCACATTTTTCACATTTAAAATGTACGTGATCATGGTGATGGGAAGTACTTCCTTCATGGGAATGCGTGCATAAAGCATATTTGGTTGCTCCACTATCATCAAGAACTTTGTGAACAACATCAGCATCCAAAAAAGTTTTCAATGTGCGATAGATGGTGACGCGGTCAAAATCGTCTTTTAACTCTTCTTCCAAATCTCCATGAGTAAGCGCAACCTGTCTATTCAAAAATGTTTTCAAAACATCTTTTCTACACTTGGTAATGCGCAGCTGATGCTGCTGTAAAATTTGTAATGGTGACTTTCCCATGGGTGATTTCTTCAGCTATGATGTCAAAAATAGGAAAGAATTTAGTGAAGACAAAAAAGCCAGCCCTTTTCGAGGCTGGCTTTGTTAAGTGATGTACTATTATTTTGGATCTAGTATTTTCTTGATGCGTGCTAAAGCATCTTCCAAGTGAACTTTACTTGCCCTGTCGGAAGTTCTGCCGATAGCAGCTGAAATTTGTCTTTCCAAGGTCTTCAGTTCACCTCTTGCCATTGGTCTGATATCTGACTGGGATGCATTGATCTGCGGTCCAGCAAAGGCTCTGAACTGAGCTGGTAAGGCAGGCTCATTTCCTGTCAATAACAATTCCAGACGTTCGATGTGTGCACGCTGTAAACTTCTTCTATGTACGTCGATTGCTCTTCCTGCACTTAGTTCTGTCCATATACCCGCTCTCAAATCATCGAACAATTCGAACATGGAGTAAGCATCTTTGCCGTTCAAAGCTTCATTTTCGATCATTCTACCCAAGCGACCCCATTCCAAAATGCCATTTAAAGTTCCTACTTGTACGCCTCGGATTCTTTCCAATGCGCCAAAGTCACCTACACGTGAAATGATTTTTTCATCCATCAACCATTTAGGAGTAGCAAAAAGCTCTTTGTTGATGAATTGTACAGCTCTTTTCTGCTTTTCTTTATCTACGTGTACATACACTTCTTCCCCTTGGCCGGAAGACTTATAAAATTCATATACGCCTCCCACATTTGTTCTCACGTGACCCATGTATCGGTTGTATTGACCGATTACCTGACCGTACATTTCATTAAGGTCTGCATAGTCTTTAAATGGTTTGTCTTCTTCTGCAGTCCATTCCATCAAATTAGGAAGGATTATTTTAAGATTTTTGATTCCATAATCCGAAGCTTTCATGGCATCATCTCCCAAGTCTTCACTTTGCGTACTTGGATCGTAGTTGTTGCCTTGTCTCCCGAATCTATAAATTGGATCATCTGCTTTTTCTAATATCCACTGATTCAAGATAGGCTGCTCGTCTTCAGGCGTCTTTGCATCTAAAATAGGTTTGTAACCCCACATGATGGAATATTTGTCATAAGGACCTACATCTGGCATCAAACTTACATCTTGATCACCTGGTTGTGCGATGTAATTGAAACGAGCATAATCCATGATAGATGGAGCTGTACCAAATTTGGAAGTAAAGGTTGCAGAACGTAAAGAATCTACCGGATATGCATGTGAGGAGGCAAAGTTGTGTGGTAAACCTAAGGTATGGCCTACTTCGTGGGCTGACACAAAGCGGATCAATCGACCCATCACTTCTTCTCTAAACTTCACACCTCTTGCTTCTGGGTTGACAGCAGCAGTTTGGATAAAAAACCAGTTTCTCAATAAGTTCATCACATTGTGATACCATCCGATATCAGATTCGATGATCTCTCCCGAACGTGGATCAGATACGTGAGGACCGTAAGCATTTTGAATATCTGAAGCAAAGTAACGAATCACTGAATAACGCGCATCTTCCGGAGTCCAATCAGGATCTTCTTCTGGACTCGGTGGATCCATGGCTATAATGGCATTTTTAAAGCCAGCTTCTTCAAAGGCCTTTTGCCAATCTTCAACTCCCTGCTTCAAATATGGTCTCCATCTGTCTGGAGTAGCGGGGTCAATATAGAATACGATTGGTTTTTTTGGCTCTACTAATTCTCCTCTTCTAAACTTATCGTAATCTTCTTCTTTTACTTCCAATCTCCATCTGTCTAGGAAGGTTCTGCTGGTCGCTTTTTGTTCATCTAATCCAAAATCAACCACCGAACGGCTAAACCAGCCTACTCTTCTATCGGATAAACGCTGCATCATCGGCTCCTTTGGCAGTAAGACCATAGAAGAATTCATCTCTAAGGTTATCAATCCCGTACTTGAGTTGGAAGGAGGGTTGGTAGCTGCATAGGTCATTACATAGCGTGCTTCAATATTGATTGGATAGGGAGAAATTCGATCAATGTACGAACGCTCATTATCCAATCGTGTCACGCGGAATTGCTCTCTTCGATTTCTTGGTAGGCCAATAGCCTGTACATCTTTGGCGAAAAGATCTGTAACCTCTATTACCACTCCACTGCTATCTTTTGCAAGCGCTTTGATATCAAATTTTTGAAGGATAGGTTCTAGGTTGGAAGCTTTCACCGCAGTAAATATTGGCAAAGAATCAGCGGCAGTATTGCTATAGGATACTACTTTCAAGAGGATATCGTTCATGTTCTTGTCCCAGCGAACCAAAAGCGTGTTTGTACGCTCACCTCCGTAACCAATACCATCGGCAGTTTTTGCAATGGTCGTGACTACCAACATTTCTCTACCTAAGAGGGAATCAGGAATTTCGTAGAAATACTTTCCTTCAATCTCATGAACCTTGAAAAGACCTTCTTTGGTCTTGGCTTTGTCCGTGATGATTTCGGCATAGGGTTTTGGGCCCGGCTTACTTGCTTGAGGCCTTGGTGCAGGTGCCGGTGCTGCTGCTGCAGGAGCATTTTTAGAGTTTTTCTTCTTTTTTTGTGCGAACGCATCATCTGCAAAGAAAAATGCGGTCAACACCAAAAGCAAAGAAAGCCCTTTTCGGCATTGATTGATTGTAAACTTCTTCATGTAAATATTGGTTGACTAAATAATAAGCTATGAATTAACTCACTTCACGGCTATTTTCTTAAATTTCCTGATTACAATTTTACAAGCGGTTACACATACAAATAAAAGGTTTAACAAAACGATGCAGCACAGGGAGATAATCATCATTGGTGGAGGATTGGGGGGATTGATTGCTGCATACCTTTTAGCAAAGCATGGGCGTCAGGTTTTACTCATCGAAAAAAAGACCTATCCATTTCACAGAGTGTGCGGTGAATATATATCCAACGAGGTAAAGGATTTCTTGATAAGGGAAGGCCTTTTTCCTACTGATTTAGATCCGGCAGATATTCATACATTCCAACTTTCAGCCATAGATGGGAAGATTGCTAATTTGCCTTTAGAAATGGGAGGGTTTGGTATCAGCAGATATGCTTTGGATTTGTTTTTATATCAAAAAGCAAAATCAATCGGAGCTGAATTTTTACTGCAAACGCAAGCAGAGCAGGTGAATTTTAAAGCGGAACAAGAAAAATTTGAAATCCATTTGCTGCATGGAGAGGTATTTACAGCTGACTATGTGATTGGGGCATTTGGTAAGCGCTCTAAAATTGACAAATCCATGGGACGGTCATTTATGGAGCAGCGTTCACCTTATATCGGTGTCAAATATCATATACGCACTGAAATGGATCCGCATACAGTTGCTTTACATAATTTTGAAGGAGGGTACTGCGGAGTCAATAAAGTAGAAGGTGAGACGTATAACCTCTGTTATCTAGGTTCTCGTCATTCATTGAAAAAATATGGCAGTGTTCCTGCCATGGAAGCTGCTGTGCTGCATCAAAATCCTCATTTAAAACGAATTTTTAAAGATTCGGAGTTTCTTTTTGATAAAGCAGAAGTGATTAATGAAATTAATTTTGAACCAAAACTACCAGTTGAAAACCGTGTCTTGATGGTAGGAGATGCTGCTGGTCTTATCACTCCCCTTTGTGGCAATGGGATGGCTATTGCAATGCATACAGGTAAGTTGGCAGCGGAGCAAATTTTGAGTGGAAAATCCAGAAGGGAGATAGAAAAGGCGTACATGACTGAATGGAATGCCCTATTTAAACAACGACTTTGGGTAGGAAGGACTGTTCAAAAACTATTTGGAGCCAAGTGGGCATCCTCCTTTTCGGTGGGGTTGATCAATAGCTCATCCATGATTGGGAGACAGATTGTTCGCCAAACCCACGGCATTCCTTTTTAATTAATAAAACACTTGCATGATCTGTGTATTTTCTAAAAAGTACCAAATGAAAAACGCATTCAAGCAAATTCCCGAAATTCTATTCATCCACATAGCCCAATCATAATTCACATATCTTTCAACGGATTTGGTTGCAAAAGTAAACCAAACCAAGAAATAAAGGATTACTGGTGATAGGGAACCAAGAAAAACAAACAAGGCTTGTTCCTGTCCTTTGTCTAAGAAATACCAACTAAAAGCAGACCCGGCAACCAAAAACCATAAGGCGGCAAAAGTAAATGTACCTTTAATACCCAGTTTTAAGCTCAATGTTTGATCACCTCTTTTAGAATCCTCCTCATGTTGATAAATTTGAGTTAAAGGATATGAACCCCACAACATCAGAGATGTCAAAATACCTGGGATAAATACGTGACTTTTGGCGAATACATCCCAGCCAAAATCGCTCAATCCCGCGTAAGCCATGCAAAATGTAAAGCAACCTTGGAAAAAGCCTGCAACGATCCAGCTAGCCACTGCATATTTTTTTAGTCGAATGGATGGGTGGGAGTAAGCCATTGATATCAAGCTATACACCAGTAGCATACTTCCAACCTGCCAGTTGACCATGGCACCCAACATAACGCTGATTAGCGTAAACAGTAATGCCAAATAATAAAGACCTTTGTTGACTTTGGGTGGATTTCTTAATCCTCCAATACTTTTTTCATCTTTGTCAAAATAAGAATTGTAGCCATTGCTTGCAGGGTACAAAAATAAGTGCAAACCCATAAATATCAGCAACAAACGCTCAGGGTTATGATTGGGTGTTAAGGCCAAAGCGAAGAAAAATACGGGCATTAAATAAAAAGAAAAAGGAATTCGAAGATGTTTCCAGCTTGCTAAAGTAAACATAAGTGTATTTTTATTCTTAACTTTTGTCCGATGCTCTTGTTTTAACTGAGTTGTCGAAGATAACGATAAAAAACGATTTTGGATGAATAATAGTATAGTGAGCATAGGAACGGCCAATCCTGGTACTGCAATCCCTCAAATGAGGATTGCTGATTTTATGAAATTGGCTCACGGATTGGATCCGACAGATGCTCGCAAGTTGCAGTTTGTCTATCGTCAATCAGGGATTGAGAAGAGATACAGTGTGTTGGATGATTTTAATCATACAGATCCTGAAAATTTCACTTTTTTTCCAAAAAACGAACACTTACTTCCATTTCCAGGCACAAAGGCTAGGATGACTGTATTCCAGCAGCAAGCTTTACCCCTTGCCCAAAAAGCTATCAGCACTTGCTTGATCGATGGAGAAACCTACCCTGATGAAATTACTCACTTAATACTCGTATCCTGTACGGGCATGTATGCCCCTGGATTGGAAATTGATATCATTCAACAACTTGGTTTGAGGTCCTCCGTAGAGCGGTATGCCATTCATTTTATGGGATGTTATGCTTCTTTTAATGCTATTCGTTTAGCAGATCGTCTATGTGATGCAACAGCGGATGCTAAAGTATTGATAGTATCGGTGGAGTTATGTACCATTCATTTTCAACGGGAGTTTACGGAAGATAATTTATTGGCAAACGCAATTTTTGCTGACGGTGCTGCCGCCGCTCTTGTTTGCAGATCGGATGATGGTCTGAAAATAAAAGGCTTTGACTCTGCCTTATTTCCAGAGGGTGCATCTGATATGGCTTGGAGTATTGGAGATGTAGGTTTTGAAATGCGGTTGAGTAAGTATGTACCGGAATTATTGGGAAAAGGACTTCATCAAAGCCATGCGTACTTAGAAACAAAGTTTAACTTGTCCAGTATTTCTAATTTTGCGATTCATCCGGGCGGTAAACAAATTCTTCAAAAAGTAGAGGAGGCATTTGGTATTGGGGCTACTCAAAATCTTTTTTCTCACGAGGTGCTGAGGGCTTATGGGAATATGTCTTCTACTACTATTTTGTTTGTGTTGGACCGATGGCTACAAGATCAAAAATCCTCCGGTGATATCTTAGCGATGGGTTTTGGCCCTGGTTTGACTTTGGAAACCCTTTTGTTAGAAAAATGAGCAAGGGTTTCAAACATAGAAGCATCGAAAAGGAAATCATGGACGATCTTGAGATTGGTGGAGCTGTTTTGGACCAAACACTGCATGAACTTCGAATCATCAACCGGCTTTTGGGTGGTAATTATGTCAGTACGTCTGGATTGGATCAATTGATGCAAAAAGTTCCTCAAGCAGCTTACAGCATTGCCGATTTAGGATGTGGTGGTGGAGATATGATTAGAGTCATGAGTAATTGGGCTGCTACACATAATAGAAAGTGTTCTTTTATCGGGATAGATGCCAATGCTCATACGATTGCTTTTGCCAAAGAAAATTTGAAAGATTTACCTGATGTAAATTTTCAAGTGCAAAACGTCTTTGAAACCAGCTTTTTAGAAGATCCAGTTGACCTGATTACATGCACATTGTTTACACATCATTTTACCGATGAGGAACTAATTCAACTTTTCAAGGCTTGTTTAAAGAAAGCCAAAATAGGAATCGTAATCAATGACTTGCATCGTCATCCAGTAGCATACAAGAGTATTCAACTGTTGACAAAATTATTTTCCAAGTCCGATATGGTCAAAAACGATGGTCCATTATCTGTAAAAAGGTCTTTTGTAAAAGAAGATTGGGCCCGAATTTTGCGCGATTCCAATATCTCCACCTATGACTTGTCGTGGCACTGGGCTTTTCGGTGGAGATTAGTTATTCCTTGTGCCGACTAGGAATTGTATCAACCAAATTTTATTATCTATATATGGAAACTACTTTAGATCTACAAGAAATCAACGTTTGGAAAGACAAGGCAATTGATATGGCCTTTCAGTTGGGGCCAGTGTTATTTAAAGCATTAATTCTACTCATTATTGGTAGACAAGTAATTAAGTTTTTACTCGGATTGTTAGGGAAAACGTTGGATAAGTATGAAATCGATGCATCCTTAGCTACCTTTTTCAAAAGTTTTTTATCAGCCGTTCTGTGGGTTGTATTGCTGATTAGTGTTGCTACAACACTGGGAATGCAGATGACCTCATTCGTAGCTATTCTTGGTGCTGCAGGTTTGGCTGTAGGTTTAGCCTTGCAGGGATCTCTTTCAAATTTTGCTGGGGGAGTTCTGATTTTGGTATTTAAACCATTTCGTGTAGGAGATACTATTGAAGCTCAAGGACATTTAGGCTCTGTTGAAAGTATTGATATTCTGTATACAAAAATTCGGGTTTTTGATAATCGGGTGGTGACTGTACCCAATGGGGCTCTGGCAAATAACAGCATTATCAACCTTTCACAAAAGCCTACACGTAGAGTTGAAATGAAGGTAGGGGTAGCTTATGGTACGGATTTGAAAAAGACAAAACAAGTGATCTTAGACGTATTAACTAAAGATGAGCGCGTTCATGAAGATCCTGCACCTAGTGTTCATTTCATGAGTTTTGGGGATAGTTCTTTGGATTTGACCATTCGCTGTTGGTCAGATTCTGCAGATTTGTGGCCCGTGTATTGGGACAATATGGAGGCGATCAAAGAGGCGTTTGAAGAGCATGATATTGAAATTCCTTTTCCTCAGAGAGATGTTAATCATTATTATCCAGAAGGGAAAAAATAAAAAGAGGAGGCTGTTTTATAAATAGAAACTCAGAATTGTTGCCCAAACATAATGCTGTTTAAGAATCTATCCATTTGTGACTTACTGTCTTTGTGGCTAAATATGCCACGAAGGCTTTAAGACACAAAGGTTCGCTGAATGAACATTAAATAAATTGGGGTAATATTTTAAAGCATTGACGTATGAGACAGCCTCTTTTTTTGCATTAAATTTATTTCCGTTTGCTTCTTTTAGTTTGTCACGTATAATTTATTCAGCCTCTTTCCACTTTTTTTCTTTTGCTTTTGGATTTCCATCAGATGCACACCCGATATTTTTGGTCAATGATATTCCACTGGGAAAGCCACCAAAATCCTGTTCTTGGTCTTCCAATAGGGGTCTTTCAGGGATTTCTTCGGACAAACGTTCTTTTTTTGACGTTTTTTTCATGTCAATTTACAAGTTCAGCATCGACTAGAATAAAGTTAAGTTCCTCAATGTCTTCTTCATTGAGCTTTAATTTACCCCGAATTTTAACGATTTCATCTGTTTTGATCCGTTTGTTAGGTTTACTTTTTAAGTAACCCACGACAATACTTTCAGGACCTGCTCCCCCGCAAAAAAAACATTCCGCCATAGGAAATTTGGATACAATAGCAATATTGGCGTTGTTCATGTCCAAAGGAATATAAAACCCACTAACCGTAACTATTTTTCCTTCATATGCTTTTAGTTCATCCGGAAACTTCGGATATAAAAAGTACATTCCAAACTCACGGTTGAGTTTTTCTATAAACCTCGTCTTAGAGAAGAGGCTCCACATATCGGGATCTTGATTAACTGTTGCTCCCATTAAAAGCACCGAAGCAAGCATGGCTATCAGTAATTTTCTCATCATTTTATGTTTAAAGAACAAAGACTCCGCAATATACGGAGTCTTGTTGTCAACCACCATCATTCAGATGAAGAGAACACTACGTGAATGATATAGTTCAAATGTAAGATGAAATTTTATTAAATGCAATATTGTTGCATAAAAATTACTCAGATGCCGCCCAGGCTTGTTTATCTTTGTCTTATGATTCCATCTTTTGAGCCATCCGAATTACTATCACTCAAGAAAAAAAGTCAGCAAAAAATTGCTGGGTTAGCTATTTTGAGATTGATCTTCTTTTTGTTATTAATAACTACGCTGATTTTAGCATTTGCAGAGGATTCGTTCTATATACTGGCATTTATTGCAGTTGCATTTGCTTTTGTTTATCTCATACAGCTTTTTAATCAAGAGCAAGATTTGCAGCGTCTGATTCGGGCTTTGCTTCAGATGCAAGAAGAGCAAAAACTTAGAGCAGCACGGAATCTTCAAAGCTTAGATGATGGGGAAGAATTTTTGAATAAGGATCATCCGTTTGCCAGTGATCTAGATTTGTTTGGCAAACATTCGCTCTTTCAGCTACTTAACCATACTGTCACAAAAAGTGCTCGAACTTTGTTGGCAAAGCGTCTTCAAATGCTTCAGCCTGACCAAGACTCAGAAACTTTTCAGACAGTTATTCAGGAATTGAGTCAAAAGCTATCCTTTCTCCAATTGTTCGAAGGCTTGGGTAAAGCCCACCATCAAGAAACCCGTGACTTGACGGCATTAGAAACTTGGTTGAAGGAGCAAGAGTTATGGAAACCAATCTATTGGGTCCCCCTTTTTCTCGGACCTTTGGGAGGTACGGCAGTATTGTTGGCCACACTTGTAGGTTGGATTCCCGCTGCTTTGGTGGGTATTTGGATTGTGCTCGGAGTAGGGATGATGGCCATTTCGCATCGGTATTTAAAGCATGTGGCTGAAATTTTACCCACTTTTTCTCAGACCAAGATGTATCGATTATGGTCGCAGCAAATCCAACAAGAGCATTTTGAAGACCCCTATTTGCAAAAACTTTCTAAGGACTACAGGGATCAACAGCATCCGGTATCTAAGGGGCTTTTTTCCTTGGAGCAATTGACCTTCCTTATTCAAAATCGTTTCAACTTGATGTACGTTGTCTTAAATGCTTTTTTTTGGCTTGATTTTATTTTGGTAAGACGATTTGTTACTTGGAAGCATGTGTATGCTAAAAGTTTGGGAGGACTAAAGGATAATTTGGATCATTGGCAAGTATTGGTTTCTTACGCAACATTTGTGAATGAGGAAGCTTTAACCTGTTTGCCCGTTTGGAAATCTAAAAAAATTCTTCGTGCCGTGCGAATAACGCACCCTTTGATAGAGCCTAAGCTGGCTGTGGGGAATGATTTTTTTATAGAAGAGTCTACCCAAACTATTTTGCTTACAGGAGCTAACATGTCAGGAAAAACAACTTTTATGCGGACTTTGGGGATCAACTGGGTACTAGCAAATCAAGGCTTGCCAGTTTTTGCGACAAGTTTCGAATCCTATCCATTCCAATTGTTTACCAGCATGCGCAATTCAGATAATTTGGGAGAAAGTGTGAGTTCATTTTATGCAGAGTTGGCCCGCATCAAAAAAATTCTTTTCGAAAGTGAGCAGGGGGAGTCGGTATTTTTCCTCATGGATGAAATTCTAAAAGGGACCAACACCACCGACCGAATTATGGGTTCAGAGGCCTTGATCGTGCAATTGGCTGCTACTGCTGCCAAAGGTATTATCTCTACTCATGATATAGAATTAAGTTCCTTGGAGCATAAACATGCCTATCTTAAAAATTATAGTTTTCATAGTGACATTCAGGAAGACACGATTCAATTTGATTATACGATCAAATCAGGCCCTTGCCCATCCTTCAATGCACAAAAATTGATGCAGCTGATGGGGATAAAATTGAACTTATCAAAATAGGAAGAGTGAGAAGTGAGGTGTACTTCATCGTCTCTCTAGGAGTTTCTCCTATTGGTTTTTTTAATCCAGCTACACTTGACTTTTCAGTTTGAAAGGTGGCATGATGATTGCATGTAACTAATTGAAAATCAATTTATTTACTAAACCAATTAACTTATGAACTCTTTATTGTATTTGCTCGCAGTTGTATTAATCATAGGTTGGATCTTTGGTTTTTTTGTTTACAGCCTAGGTGGTCTCATTCACGTATTGTTAGTACTTGCCGTTATATCTATTTTGTTTCAAGTGATACGAGGAAGACGTGTTTGATAAAATCAAATCTCTGCTCTAACGGAAATTTATTGTATTTTTGGGCTTTCAAACCTGTCCATGAATCAGCAAAATTATCAGCAGCAGACGCTCGGAATACTTGGGGGAGGCCAATTAGGTCGGATGGTCATTCAATCTGCGATTTCATACAATCTTGATGTGCACATTTTGGATCCAGACGCCAATGCTCCCTGTAAAAGTATTTGTCAGAAATTTGTACAAGGCAATCTGAAAGATTACGATACAGTATATGCTTTTGGTAAGGACTGTGATGTCATTACGATAGAAATCGAGCATGTCAATACGGAAGCCTTGCAGCAGTTGGTGGCTGAGGGTAAAAAGGTTTATCCCCAGCCAGAGCTGATACGTCTGATTCAGGACAAACGCGTACAGAAGACATTTTACCATGAGCATGGGATTCCTACGGCTGCGTTTATTTTGACTGATACCAAGGAGGATGTGTACGCACAATCAGATTTTTTGCCTGCTGTCAATAAATTGGGAAAAGAGGGCTATGATGGTAAGGGTGTACAAATACTCAGAACAAAGGAAGATCTCTCGAAAGCATTCGAGGCGCCTAGTTTACTGGAAAAATTAATTCCTTTTGAGCAAGAGTTAGCCGTTATCGTCGCTAGGAATGAACGCGGAGAGCTAGTTGCATATCCACCTGTGGAATGTGCCTTTCACCCTACTGCCAACTTGGTGGAGTTTTTATTTGCACCTGCTTCTATTTCTGATGTCATAGCTGAAAAAGCGAAAGAAGTGGCTATTCAGGTAATTGAGGCTTTGGGTTTGATTGGTATATTAGCAGTGGAACTTTTTGTCACGAAGGAAGGCGAGGTACTTGTCAACGAAATAGCTCCTCGTCCCCACAACAGCGGTCATCATACCATTGAAGCTAATTATACTTCTCAATTTGAACAACACATGCGAGCGGTGATGAATATGCCCCTAGGTAATCCCGATTTGCGCATGCCTGCTGCCATGGTCAATCTATTGGGAGAAGAGGGTCATGTAGGTGATGTATGGGTGGAAGGCTTGGATCAAGCGATGGCAGAAAAAGGGGTATATATACATTTATATGGAAAAAAGGTTACCAAACCATTCCGGAAAATGGGACATGTGACCATTTTGGACGAGTCCGTAGAACATTTAAAAACCCGTGCAATAGCAATTAAGGAATTGATAAAAATAAAATCAACATCAGCATGAAACCTCAGGTTGGAATAATTATGGGAAGTCAATCAGATTTACCTGTTATGGCCGAAGCGGCTGCTTTTTTGGAAGAAATTGGCGTAGCATTTGAGTTGAGCGTGGTCTCTGCTCACCGTACTCCAGAGCGGATGGTAGATTATGCCACTACTGCTAGATCAAGAGGCTTGAAGGTAATTATCGCGGGAGCGGGGGGAGCAGCTCATTTGCCGGGGATGGTGGCATCCATGACTTCATTGCCTGTAATTGGTGTACCAGTTAAATCCTCCAACTCTATTGACGGGTGGGATAGTATTTTATCTATCTTACAAATGCCAGCAGGAATACCGGTTGCTACAGTAGCATTGAATGGAGCAAAAAATGCAGGAATCTTAGCAGCTTCCATTGTAGGTGCTTTTGATCAGGAAGTAGGTACAAAAATGGATGCATTTAAGCAGGGTCTCAAGAAAAAAGTCGAAGATTCTGCCGTAGAAATTGAAACCAAAGGCTGGAAGGCTTCGTTAAGCTCATAAGATTGTAAAGAAAGTTTACTAGATTGATTGGTATGGCGGATCTCTTCGGAGTCCGCTTTTATTTTTTAACTTTACAAAACGTACATCATGGATCTCAAAAAAAACATCAAATTTAAAATCGGTTCTGAAGATTGGGAAATGCCATTAGGAGTGGTACTCTTATTGGGAGGAATTACACTTGTATTGATGATAGGAGGAGCCTATTTGGGATTCAAGTTTGGAGAAAGCTTGCAGCCTTAATCTTCAAAAATTCCCCAGCCATCTGGATATTTTTCAAACGATTCAAAGCTTTTGATCCAAGGAAGAAATAGTAACCGGATTTCTTCGATACCATCTCTCAAAAGTTCTAAGTGATCTTCGGTATCTGTTTTGTTTAAAACCAATTTGAAAGATAAGGCGTACATTTTTTTCGCAGTGATTTTAAAAAGTACAGCGAGGTCCATCTTTTCCACATAATTTTCATTAGCTTCTACCTCTATGTATGTTTTTTCCAATAAGTCACAGCAATCTAGCATTTCAATTCCATAGAGCTCCGTTCTTGCTTTATCCAAGAGGCTCACCAAAAACTTGGTGAGTATTTTGACCTCTTGGATTTTTGATGGGAGTGCCTCCATGGCCACCCCCTGTATAGGGTCTACAGAAATTGGCGTAGATGTCTTTTTGTCCAAAGCGTTAGATTTCTCTTCCATAGCAATCTAATTTAAACAATAGATATTTTTACTCAAAATTTTAAAACAGAAACGTAACGTTCAGCAGACCTTAGAAAGGTAATACATCATCTGCACTATCATCCGAAAAGGATGTCACATCAGGAACAGTACTTTTTGCACTTGCCGGGGTAGATGTCGTTGCAGCTCCATCTTTTTGGACCTTCCAAGCTTTTACGTCGGTATACCATTTCCCATTATACTCTCTACTTTCCACATCGATAGAGACGGTTACCTGTTCACCACTTTGCAAGCCAAACGAATCTATATTATCTCCCCAAACAGTTAAGCAAACTTTTTTAGGATACTGTGCATTCGTTTCCAAAATATAATCTTGTTTTTTCCAAACGCCGTTTTTGCCATTGCCGCTTTGTAGGGGCATTATTTGAATGATTTTTCCAGTAAGTTCCATTGAATAGTTTTATTTATCTACGAAATTAATAAAAAAATCGCTGAACTATTGCACGTAGTGTTGGGATTCGATACATTTGGTTTTAATCTTTTCACCTTTTACACAAAAATTATACTATGGCATAAACCTCTACGTTAATTAACAGTCATTACGTATGAATAAGAGGATTAGTCCCAAAGACTCTGATTTGATCAGCCAGTATAGAAACGGTTCTGAACAAGCATTTGAACAATTAGTAGACAAATATAAGTCAAGAGTTTTCACCACCATTTTCCTGATTGTTAAAGATCAGGCAATTGCTGAAGACCTCTTACAGGATGTGTTTATTAAGGTCGTGCAGACCGTCTTATCGGATGGATACAATGAGGAAGGGAAGTTTCAGCCATGGTTAATGCGCATCGCGCATAATCTAGCAATAGATCATTTCCGCAAACGCAAACGTTACCCTACCATCTTGATGGAAGACGGTAGTAATGTGTTTAACACAATTGAATTTGCCGAACGGACAGTGGAGGATATACAGATTCAGGAAGATACCACACAATTAGTGCGTCGCTTAATAGATGAGTTGCCAGAAACACAAAAGGAGGTACTAATCATGAGGCACTACATGGATATGAGTTTTCAGGAGATTGCGGAACAGACAGGCGTAAGCATCAACACGGCATTGGGTAGAATGCGCTATGCCTTAATGAACTTGAGAAAAATGATGAAAAAACTAAACGTTGCCTATGATAAAACCTTTTACCCACGATGACTTGATACGATATATCTATCAAGAAATGACCGAGGGGGAAACAGAATTGCTAGTGCAGGCCTTACACAGAGATGAGTTACTGATGGAAGCGTATATGGAATTGCTGAGCACAATGCAACAATTAGATCAAGTAATGATCAATCCCTCGGAAACTGTAGTAAAGGCTATTCTTAAGAAAGCCAAATCTACCAGACTTGAAAAAGTTTAACTAATTTAAACATTGGTAGGGAGCAAGCAAAAGGACTCCTTTAAATCAAATGGTTAGTCAATTTGACTAACCATTTTTTAATTTTCGATGCGATGTCTTCTGCGGTCTTTCATGTACCTAAACGTCCTAGACCTCGGTTTATTAGTAGCGCCTAAATAGATCAAGATGCCAAAAATCGGAAGACCAAGTATTACCCAAAGCCAAAATAATTCATGTTTTTGAAGATCACCTCTTTTGATGGATAAAAGAAGATGACCGACAGCATATAGTGTACCCGAAAAGTATATAATTAAAATGATTGATGCAGGATTCATGGTAAATGCTGTCTGATAAATGTTTCAGTATCTCTTAAGAGTGCAAGATAGGTTTGATCACTGAATCCATGACCCTTCCCGGGGAAATATTGTACGAGTTTGGATACATTGTTTTCACCTAACACCCGCTCCAATTCCTGACTTTGGGACACTGGGACAACCGTATCAATTGTTCCATGGAAAAAAGCAGTGGGTACTGAATTGTTTGTAATAAAATTAAGCGGGGAGCTATCAATATATAATTGTTGTTGAGAATTTATGTCTCCGATCATGCTATTTAGCAATATCCCTGCAAATGCATTGGTCTGAGCTAACATGATCAAATCGGTTGGGGGAAAGAGTGCTACACAAACGTCCACAAAATTGTCATCGTTTTTATAACTGTGAAGCAAAGCCAAGTGACCACCTGCGCTGGCACCTGCCAATACTACTTTATCCGATACATTCCATTCACTCAGTTTGGATCGGATAAATTTAATAGCTGCTTTTACATCATCTTCTTGGGACGGAAATTTATTGAGATTGCCAACGAGATTAAACAACCTATAATTAATCGATATGTAAGCATAATCCTCCTGTACGGATTCGAATAGTGGCTTGAAATCCCTAAATTCAGATTTATCCCCATCAATCCACGCCCCTCCATGAATCCAGATCAATACTTTAGTCCGTTCAGAACTTCGGTTGGCCGGTAAGAACACATCCATCCGCTTTCGATCACTCATCCCGTAGGAAAGATCTGTAAGTTCTAATGCTACAGATGGGTCTAAAGGAACTTCTGCATCCTCTTGG
Organism: Mongoliitalea daihaiensis; assembly: GCF_021596945.1. Classification (NCBI taxonomy): domain Bacteria; kingdom Pseudomonadati; phylum Bacteroidota; class Cytophagia; order Cytophagales; family Cyclobacteriaceae; genus Mongoliitalea; species Mongoliitalea daihaiensis. The sequence goes on from NZ_CP063779.1 coordinate 1,207,499, forward strand.
CAGCTACTGAAAAGAAATACAAGAATTAAGATAGCAAAACTGAATCGTGAGCGTAAGTTTTTCATTGATATGGAATTTAAAAACTACAATTTACAAACGTTGACGGATAAAACATGTTATTTAAATTGATAATTTGCTATCCAAAATTTGAAATCCCATGTTAAAAAAAGAAAGATACTCCGCCTTTATCTCTTATTTTTCTGAAAATATGCCTGTTGCCGAAACTGAACTGGAGTACGAAAATCCTTTTCAGTTGCTCGTAGCAGTTGTTTTGAGTGCTCAGTGCACGGATAAGCGGGTGAATATCGTCACACGCAAGCTTTTTCCATTTTTTCCTACCCCCGAGCATTTGGCTTCATCCAACTTTGATGAACTTTTCCCCTATATCCGCTCCGTATCTTATCCGAATAATAAGACGAAACATCTGTTAGGTTTGGGAAAAATGCTCGTCGAGGAGTTTAATAGCGAAGTTCCTTCCACTGTGGAGGAGTTAATCAAATTGCCTGGTGTGGGGAGAAAAACAGCCAACGTCATTACTTCGGTGGTTTTTAATCAGCCCAACATGGCAGTAGATACACATGTGTTTCGTGTCTCCAAGCGATTAGGATTGGTGCCCCAAAAATCTAAAACCCCACTTGAGGTTGAAAAACAGTTGGTGAAATTTATCCCCAAACAACACATCCATATAGCACATCATTGGTTGATTTTGCAAGGGCGCTATGTTTGCCTCGCTCGAAAGCCGAAATGTGAGGAATGCAAGATCACGCACTTTTGTAGGTATTACGAGAAAAATGTTTTGCCCCATAGTGTAGAAAACCCAGAAAAGCAGGGTTGACATGTGTGGAATTAATCTCTTGATCCGAAAAGACGACTTAACGAGTGGCATACAGCAGATGATGCAGGCAACTGCTCATCGTGGCCCCGATCATTCAGATTTTTATGTTCATAAAGAACACATTGCTTTTGCTGGCAACCGTTTAAAAATTCTCGACATGAGCGATGCCTCCAATCAGCCTTTTTGGTCTGACGATCGACAGCAGGTATTGATTTGGAATGGTGCACTCTATAATTATCAGGATTTAAGAAATCATCTATTGGATGCTGGCTTTGTCTTTAAAACGAACTCTGACACGGAGGTTTTACTTTATTGGTTGATTCACAAAGGTGTAGATGGCCTTCAGGATTGTAGAGGAATGTTTGCCTTAGCATTCATTGATTTTTCTATCGAGAGGGTTATTATTTTAAGAGATTTTTCAGGTGAAAAGCCACTGTATTACTGGAATCAAGGAAATGAGTGGATATTCTCATCCGAGCAGCGAGGGATTTTAGCTGCAATGACGAAGAAACCTATGATTGACGCTACGCAAGTGGAGGCTTTTCTTACTCTGCGGCATACATTACCCAATCATGGTTTTTTTGATGGTATCGCTCAAGTTTTGCCGGGGTGCGGATTGGTAATTACCTTTGAAGGCAATATTCACAAATGGATCGAGCTTCCCAAGCAATCGTATACCGAGGAGCGTAATCAATCTACTTTTGAGGATCTCTTGAAAGATTCCATCTTGCATAATTTTCACACAGAGCGGGCCGTTGGAATGGTCCTCAGCGGGGGTATAGACTCTTCCCTTTTGTATGCACTTTGGTATGAGGAAACCATGCAACCCATGCCAACTTTTACTGCGACATTTGAACAACGCTATCAGCGAAAGTACAGGGATCCAGTGTATGTGGAAAAGTTGCAAAGTAGCTACCCAAGTTTACATCATCCCATCCTCATTACCCTTTCCAAGGTACAGGAAGCTTGGAATGATTACATTACACAATTGGATATGCCGATAGGCGACAGCGCAAGTCTGCTGACTTGGATGATTGCAAAAGAGGCTAGCAAAGATGTTCAGGTATTGATTTCAGGTGCTGGAGCGGACGAATTATTTGGGGGATATACCAGACATGCCGCATTTATCCGTTACCTCAAACGCCCCAAGCTCTATCTTGCGATGAAACGCTTTCTACCTGTTTTCGGAAATTTTAGACTGGTGAATAAGTTCTTCACAGCTTTGGATCCGAGTGCTGTTAAAACATTTATCCATATGGCTGCGGTAGAAAAACCATCGGATAATTTAATGAAAAAACTGATTTCAAGCTACCCAGAAGGTCCCGATGTGTATAAGTCTGCCTTGGACTGGGACCGTCAAGTGTATTTAGTAAACGATATATTGAAAATTCATGACAATGCCTGCATGGCTCATGGGATTGAGGGAAGGGCTCCTTACCTCTCTCAAGAATTAATCAGTTTAAGCCAATCCATGACTGAGCAGGAGCATCTTCAGCAAGTAGGAAAAGTTTGGCTCAAAGAAGCCTTGAATAAACGAGGTTTGCGGGTAATTGCTAACCGAAAAAAGCTGGGGTTTGGTCTACCTTTGCAAGAATGGATGCAGAATAAAGAGTTTCAACATTGGGTTTTTTCCGAAATCCGAACTTTGGGAGCATTGTGGGAACCCTTTTTTCCCGAACAATTTCGTAGGTTTGTTGTACAACCGGAACAAATTCCAAATCACCAATTTCTGACAGTTTGGAATCTATTTACCCTGCTTTCTTGGCTCCATAAACATGCCTGATATGCATATCTTTTACATTCATCAATATTTTGTCACCCCCAGTCAAGGGGGAGCTACCCGATCATACCATTTGGCTAAGGGAATGGTTGCGAAGGGCCTGATGGTAGATATGATTACTGCTCATCAAGAAAGTTTTTATGACTTTAAAATTATCGATGGCATAAGGGTTCATTATTTACCTGTCAATTATTCTCAGACAATGGGTTTTTTAAGGAGGATTTGGGCTTTTTTACGCTTTGTGGTGATGGCCAAGCGGTTGATCCGCAAACTTCCAAGACCTGACTATCTCTATGTGACATCTACCCCACTTACCACGGGATTGATTGCACTATGGGCAAAGAAAAAGTTTGCCATTCCATATATTTTTGAAGTACGTGATCTTTGGCCTGATGCCCCTATTGAGATTGGTGTCATTCAAAATCCCTTGTTGCAGAACTACCTGTGGGCTCTGGAAAAAAAAATCTATAGACAGGCCTTAAAAACAGTAGCACTTTCCCCTGGAATAGCCAATGCCATCCGACAAAAGGTACCTTCGGCCGAAGTCCATGTTGTTCCCAATTTTGCTGATTTAAACATTTTTCATCCGCAGCCAAAATGTCCTAAGCTCCTACAAAAATTTGGACTGAAAGACACATTTACCATAATTTATGCAGGTGCTATAGGTAAAGTCAATGCTTTACATGAGTTATTGGATTTGGCAGAAGCCACCCCTTATCAATTTTTAATTATGGGAGAAGGCTCGGAGCTACCAACTCTTCAAAACGAAGCAAGGCAGCGAAGGCTTTCTAACCTTCGGTTTATTCCTTTTGGCCCAAAGACTACTGTGAATAAAGTCATGTCTTGTGCAGATATGGCTTGTATTTTATTTGAGCGCTCGCCCATTTTCAAAACAAACAGTCCCAATAAATTTTTTGATGCATTGGCTATGGGAAAAGCTATTTTGACCAACCAAAAAGGCTGGATTGGGGAGCTGGTCCATAATCAAGAGCTGGGTATTTACCATGATTGCACTAAACTTGAAAGAACGCTACAACAGCTTGAAGAAATAGCTCAGGAACCGAAAGCCTTAAAAAAAATGCAATATAATTCTAGGCAATTGGCAGAACGCTATTTTAACGCTGAAAATGCGGTATCTAAAATCCTACACGTGATCGATCCTGACCGATTTACTGCTTCTTTCAACGACGAGGTTTATATCCGGACTGCCTAAAGATTTTATTTTTATCTGATTCCTTCATCAAATCGCGTAGGGAGAGCGTATGGTTAAAACGGTAGTCGTCGACAATATTCCACCCTAACCAACGGCCAATTCTACCGGGGGCATCCGGGCTTATTTCGTCCGTAAACGGTGCTTCACCTGTGTATTTCCTGATCTCAAATGGATTGGTTTCAAAGAAAAGCTCATTTTCCACAAAGTGTGCCCATACAAACTCCTCATTTGCCCAACAAGCAGCTATTTCCTCAGGTGTGTAGCCAATAATAAACGCGTCAGATGTACAGGGTAGGATACTTTTGGTAAAGTGATAGGCTTTTCCATAGAATATCATTTCTGCCAATAATGAATTTTGATTCAAATCTGTCTCATTAAAAAAAGAGGAGATCGCAGTTACAATATTTGGCACGATATAGTCCCGATCATAGCGTTTACTGATGTATTGCGGAAGATCCGGTGGTTGAAAGCGGTGGGTAGGTGGGAGGTAGTAATCTAGGCCAATGACTATGATATCCTCAGTAACCACGATATCTGAGCTGAAACCACTGACAAAGGTGTATATTTTTGGAATTTTAAATTCGGGGAAATAATAGCTGATATGTGCAAAGGCATTTTCTAACTCCTCTCTGAGACTATCGATGTTTGGGTATTCATTCTTGACCTCCTCATACAGTTCTACCATGATGCTATCCTGGTGAATTATCCATAATTCTTCTGCCAATTCTTCCTTGGAAGCGTAACTGTTGACCAAGAGGTATTTTTCTGCGAACAAGGGATGCGCCTCCAACAAATATAAAATCTCTGCCTGATCTGCTGCTTCAAAAAAAGCATCTTCTAATCGTTCAATCGTAAGGGTTGGTCTAACTGCCAAAATTTCCTCATCAAGTTCACAAGGTTTCTGTTCTTGTTTGCAGGAATAAAGAAAGAAGAAAAAAAACAGTGGCCAAATCCAAGTATCTTTCATATTATTTACTTTTCTATTCAAATTTACGGTTAAACTGTGAAAATTCATCAAATAGGTTAGAAGTGTACAAATTTATCGTGATTTTTGTTGGCTACATTCATCTGATGAACTATCAAAGTCATGAAAAATTTTAGTGTAATCGTTCGCTTTTTGTGCTTTATAAGTGTGTTAGCGATATTTTTATGCTGTAATTCTGAAGATATGCCAACTTCACAAGAAGGCTCTCTTTGGGAAATCATTGAAGCTGAACCAGATTTTTCATTGTTGCGTACAGCAGTGAGACGTGCAGGCTTAGATTCTGCTTTGAGGGCTGTTGGGCCGATTACTCTTTTTGCTCCTACCAATGCAGGTGTTGAAAGGACTCTGCAGGAGTTGGGGGTCAGTAATATCAATCAGGTTCCTGTTGATTTCTTACAAGCGGTCTTACTTTACCATATCCTTCCTGGAAGAAATTTGAGTTCGTTGTTATCAACTGGCACCAAAGAAACCCTACTTCCTGGGTTTATTTTGAACATTCAAGTAGGGGGAAATGTGATTCGGTTAAATGAGGAATACCAAGTTACCACTGCAAATGTGGATGCTCGTAATGGGGTTTTGCATATCATTGACGGAATGATGATTCCCCCCACCAATACCTTGTTAGATGTAGCACAAGAAAACGGATATACTACTTTTGTAGCTGCAGTTGTAGCTGCGGGATTAGAAGAGCAATTAGTTCAGGAAGGTCCCTTCACACTGATGGTTCCTAGCAACGCAGCTTTTGCAGCATATTTTACGGCGAATAATTTATCAGTGAATGAATTTCTTAATTCACCGAATTTACAGGAAATTTTAGGTTACCATATGATCCCTGGTCTTTTGCAGTCTTCTGCGTTTCAGCGGGATGAGCGCAATACACTGTTGGATATTCCGATGTATTTCAGTCAAGCTCCCAACGGTAACTTTTTCCTAAATGGACTTTCCCGTATTACCCAAACTAATCAGGCTGCTGATAATGGACTCATCCATGAGATTGATCAGGTGATTATCCAACCCACGCAAAATATTGCTGAATATTTATTGGCCCAGACACTTTCTGCCAATCCTGAGTTTTCAATGTTGGTAAAAGCATTGAACCGAGCAGCCTTATTGGAAGTATTTGTTGGCAGATTTGAGGATAATTTCACTTTGTTAGCCCCCACCGACCAAGCATTTCAAGCATTATTAGAATCATTGGATGTTTCAAGCGTAGATGATATTCCTGTAGAGACTCTTACTTCAGTTTTATTGTATCATGTAATTGATGAACGATTCTTTGTACCTGATTTGCGCGAAGGTGCGAGCATTCCTACCTTACTTGAAGGTGCTTCAGTACAGGTAAATTTGGCTGATAACAAAATCAATAATGCTCTTTTAATTCCTGCTAAGAGAAATATTTTGACTGAAAATGGTGTAATTCACGGAATTGATCAAGTACTTATTCCAGAATAAAACCATGTATTTTTCTAAGAAAAGAATCCAATTGCTCGGTTATTGGCAGCATCTTAATGTTGCTAAAGTCTGGAATTTATTTCGGTTGTATGTTTCTTTTCAAATTTCCCGTTTGATTCAAAAACCATGGATATGGGGAGTACCGGCTACTTTATCCATTGAACCAACTACAAGCTGCAACCTGAGGTGCCCGGAATGTCCCAGCGGACTCCGGAGTTTTACCCGACCCACAGGGATGATTGATTTGAGCTTGTTTGAAAAGATCATTCAGGAAAACCACAAGCATCTCCACTATTTGCACGTTTACTTTCAAGGGGAGCCTTTTTTGCACCCTTATTTTACTAAGCTGATTGAAATAGCGCAAGCATATCAGGTGTATACTGCTACATCCACCAATGCGCATTATTTGACAGAAGCCAATGTGGATAAAACATTGAATTCAGGTCTTAGACAGTTGATCGTTTCGGTGGATGGAATTACTCAAGAAATCTATCAAAATTACCGTATTAGGGGAAAGCTTCAGAAAGTTGAAGAGGGAATTCGCCGATTGATGCAAACCAGAAATAATCAAAAGCTTAGGTACCCCTATGTCATCCTTCAGTTTTTGGTGACAGGAGTCAATGAGCATCAAATCCCTGCGTTATTGGAATGGAGCAAAGGACTAGGGATAGATGAATTGCAGTTGAAGAGTACCCAAATTTATAACTTTGAAAATGGCTCTCCCCTGATACCCACCCAACAAGCATATTCTCGATATGTTGCTGATGGACAGGGAAAATGGAAATTGAAACATGAGCCTGAGAATAAATGCTGGAGAATGTGGCAAGGCGCTGTGATCACTTGGGATGGCAGGGTGGTTCCTTGTTGCTTTGATAAGGACGCCAAGCATGTTTTTGGTACCGTTCAAGAGGAATCTTTAGAGTCTATCTGGAACAACTCCTTGTACCATGCTTTTCGTACCCAGCTATTGGCAGACCGCAGTCAGATTGATATTTGCAGTAATTGTACTGAGTGATTGCTTGAGATGTACATTTCCAAGATAAAGAGGCATTTTTAACCAAGTATGCAGGCTAATCTTTATATTTACGGCTGTTTTAAGAGGTTTTTTCGGAATTTGGCAAGGTAGCTGCATTCTGAAATTGCTTTTTCTGCCAAAGTTTTGCGAAAAAAGCAAGTAATCATGGGATTGATCGATAGACCAAATACGTTCATGCGTTTGAATAAACTAGTACTTAGCCTTGTATTTTTAATAGGTTTTTGGATGCTGCCGCCGCAAGTCAGTCAGGCACAGTCTATGGCAGATATTGCCAACATCAAAGTGGATGAATTATCCGATGATCAACTGCAGGAGCTTGTCCGAAGGGCTTCTGAAGCAGGTCTTTCCGAGTCTCAGCTCTTGCAAATGGCTCGTTTGAGAGGTGTGCCAGTGCCAGAACTTGAAAAATTGAAGAGGCGATTGGAGCAATTGGATACGGCAGTATCAAGTAGAACTTCAGCGACAGCTTCCAAGCGGGATCCCCGCAGGCAAATGGATTTCAATGAAATCACACAAGGATTATTCAAGTATCAAGAGGATATCGATGAGCTTGCTGCTTCCACTTCGGTATCTCCTATTTTTGGGATTGACTTATTTTACAACAAAAATAGAAGGCTTACCTTTGAGCCAAATATCAATTTGCCCACGCCTAAAAGCTATATCCTTGGTCCAGGGGATATGATTTACATTGATATTTACGGGCAATCGGAGCAGTATTACGAAGCAGTGGTCAATCCGGACGGCTTTGTTTTGTTGGATAATATTGGACCTATCAGTGTTTCGGGTAAAAGCATTGAGGAGGCAACAGGCATCATCAAAAGCCGTGTTGGTAATTTTTACACGGGTCTGAGAGGAAATAATCCCAATACATTTTTGCAAGTGACTTTGGGTAACGTACGGACCATTAAGGTTCATTTGGTAGGCGAGCTTCGTTTGCCAGGGACTTTTACCCTTAGTGCGTTTTCCTCAGTTTTCAACGCCCTATTTGCAGCCGGTGGTCCAAGTGAAAATGGAACCTTTCGAAACATAAAAGTGATGCGGTCCGGCAGGCAGGTTGCTGTAATTGACGTATATGAATTTTTGGTTCAAGGAAAAGCCAACCTGGATTTTCAATTGCAAGATCAGGATGTGATTTTGGTTGAACCTTTCTTAGGAAGAGTTCAGGTCAAAGGAGAAGTTAAACGTCCAAAAATATTTGAAATTAAGAATGGAGAAACCTTTGAAGATGTCTTAACCTTTGCCGGAGGATTTACCGATGAAGCCTATAAAGATCGGATTTCAGTCAGCAGAGTCTCAGGTAAAGAGCGTGCCGTTTCCGATATCTTTTTGAATCAAATGGGCATGTTTATAGCCAAAGGAGGGGATGAATACGAGATTGGGAAAATTTTGGGAAGGTATCAAAATAGAGTTCAGATCAAAGGGGCAGTTTTCAGGGAAGGAAATTTTGCTTTGCAGGAAGGGATGACTTTGAAGCAATTGATTGCTTTAGCAGATGGGTTGAGGGGAGATGCATTTATGGGTAGAGCGAGTATCCTTCGAACGTTCGATGACCTTAGTACAGAAGTTTTGACAGTAAATTTGCAAGGAGTATTGGCGGGCACTGCTCAAGACATACCATTAAAAAGAGAAGATGTAATCCGGATATCATCCTTGTATGACTTGCAGGATGAGTTCTATGTGCAGATCAATGGAGAAGTGAAAAACCCTGGAACTTATCCTTTTTCTAAAGGGATGAGTGTAGAAGAATTGATCGTAATGGCCGGAGGATTAAGGGAGGCTGCGAATGTGAATACTGTAGAGATTGCTCGGAGGTCTGAGCAAACTGGGGCAGGAACATTCGCTGATTTGATACAGGTAAGAGTCAATCCTACGCTTGGTATTTCGGAAAATGGTGAAGTCTTGCAGCCATTTGACCGGGTGATTGTCCGAAGAAAACCAAATTTCAATCTCGACAAAGTAGTTCAGGTGGAGGGACAGGTGAACTCTCCTGGTTATTTTGCTGTGGAATCAGCAGAAGAACGCATCTCAGACTTGGTTTCAAGGGCGGGTGGTTTGACAGCTTTTGCCTATGCTGAGGGAGCTACATTGATTCGACGTACGGAGTTTTTTGAAACAGAGTCCGAGCAAATTCGACGAAACCGAAACCTTCAAGATTTACAAGACCGCTTACTTGCGGACCCCAACAATACCGAGGCGCAGGAATTGTTGGTAGAGCGTTTGTTTAGGGACTTGGGAAATAGGCCGCTAGATTTGACGGAAGGAAGTAAAGCGGCAGAATCTAAGAGAGAATCCATTACGTCCATTTCTGAGACTAAAGCAGATGTAGCGCCCATCCGGATTCGTCAGACCGAAGCAGTTGCTATTGATTTGGCAGCAATTATGCGAAATCCAGGTTCAGATTTAGATTTGATTTTGGAAGAAGGGGATATTCTTTCCATACCTAAGCAGCTCCAGACAGTGCGAATGAGAGGGGATGTCGTCTATCCGGCGACTGTTCGTTTTCAAAAAGAGCGCGGCGCGACCTATTATATCAATCGTGCAGGCGGGTTTGACATTCGTGCGAATAGAAAAAGAACTTATGTAGTCTATGCCAATGGAGAAGTTGCTCGAACAAGAAGTTTCCTGGGAATCAGAGCCTATCCACAAGTTCGCCCAGGAGCCGAAATAATCATACCAACCAAAGGTCCTCGAATACCTGTCAGACCAGGTGAATTGGTAGGTATTGCTACAGGCTTGGCGACCCTGGTATTGGTAGTGACTCAAATCAATCCTTAATTATGGCATCCAATAATCACTTTGTAGACGATAAAATCACCTTGCGGGAATTGGTTCTCCGGTTAAAATTTTGGATAGGATATTTCATTAGTCAGTGGAAGCTTTTATTCTTAGCAGCTTTCATTGGGGGTGCTCTTGGTGCTGTGGCCTCTTGGATCAAAAAACCGGTGTATCATGCAAGTACGTCCTTCGTATTGGAAGAGTCTGATACGGGAGGCTTGGGTCAAATGTCTGGTTTAGCTTCTTTGGTTGGTGTCAATTTGGGTCCATTGGGAGGCTCTTCCGGGCTTTTTCAAGGAGACAATATCATGGAGCTCTATAAGTCCGACAATATGTTGGGTAAAACACTCCTCAGCCCATTTGATGACGATCAATTATTAATTGACCGTTTCATTGACTTCAATGAGTTGACGCCAAAGTGGGAAAAAAAGGTTGATTTATCCCAATTGGATTTCCGAATACCGAGGGAATCCTTTAGCATTCAGCAAGATTCCGTAGTCAAAGTGATATCCAAAATGATTCGGGAAAGACAGCTTTCTGTGGAAAAACCAAACCGTAAGCTTACCATCATCCAAGTGAACGTCTCTTCCAAAGATGAGAAGTTTGCGAAGGTCTTCAATGAGCGTTTGGTAGAAAATGTCAACAGTTTTTACTTTGAGACTAAAACAAAGAAGACTGCCGAAAATTTACAGATTCTCCAAGTTCAGGCAGACTCTGTCCGGAAAATTTTGGATGATAACTTGGTTCAATATGCTTCTTTCTCAGACCGTGTTCCCAATGCGAACCCCTTGATGCAGTCTGGTACAGTAGAGGGGAGAAAAAGACAAATTGATATACAGGCAACTTCCGCGATTTATGCAGAGGTAGTGAAGAATTTAGAGATTGCTAAAGTTAATCACCGCAATAATTCCCCTTTGATTCAGCTAGTGGATGAGGCCCGTTATCCCATTCCTCGTTCCGAACTGAAGTTAAGCAAAGGCGTGGTTTTGGGAGGCTTGATTGCTGTGTTTTTGGTCTTCATTTTGCTTTATGTGCGTAAAATCTACGAATTGCATGTGCAACCTAGATGAACCCAATAACCGCTAAGCATGCTGGAGAAACTCTCTTCCTTCCCTGTTGGGTCTTATATCCGAAATAAATCCATTCAGAATTTTATTTTTCTGGTGGTGATCCAAGCATCCAATATGCTGATCTCCATCATGTCTATGCCCTTATTGCTACGCTCCATCGGGGTAGATCAATTTGGTTTGGTTAACCTTGCCTTATCCGTGATTATATTTACCAATATTATCGTTGGCTTCGGTTTTAATATCAGTGCACCGAGGGAGGTTGCAATTTTTCAGGATGAGTCCAAAAAATTATCAAGTATTGCCTCACAAGTGCTTTTTACGCGCTTGGCCTTGGCTGCTGTTACCGCCTTATCTCTTTGGATTGCTGCTTATGCCCTTAATTTTTTCAAAGATTATAAAGAAATCCTGATGTTTTCTACCGTTCTTCTTTTTTCAGAAGCTACCCTCCCATTGTGGTTTTTTCAGGGGATGGAGAAAATGAAATTGATTTCTGTAACCAATATCTTTAGTAAGCTGCTTTTTTTGTTTGGAATTGTATTATTTATCCAAGCTCCAGAACATGCGAAGTGGGTGAATTTAATTCTAGGATCTTCCGCCTTGCTCTTGAATATCTTTTTGTTGATATACATGCGCTTTGCTATGCAGATTCATTTTTTTTGGCCAACAATACAAACCATCTGGCATTCCCTTCGGGATAATGTGTACCTCTTTCTGTCCAATATTGCTTCTCATATTTCCGTTAATGGGGGATTGATTATATTAAGTTTCTTTGGAAATGATACCACCTTGGGGATGTTTAGCTTGGCTGAAAAAATCACTATGGTATTGCGATTGCTACCCACCTTGATCATTCAGGCGGTCTATCCCAATGCCTCCAAGTTGTATGAAGTCGATCAGGAAGCCTTTATCAAGTTTGTTTCAAAAGCTTATGTGATTGGGATAGGATTGGCATTAATAGTCTCAACGGCCACATTTTTCTCCGCAGGATTTATAGTTGAATTATTGGCAAAAAATCGCCTCGAGGAATCTGTGATGTACCTTAAAATTCTATCCTTTATACCATTTTTAGCTTCTCTGAATATCATCAATGGGGTCATCCTTTTTGTAGCTAACCAAAAAGAGCTACTCTTTAAAGCTTCTTGGTTGATGTGTGCGTACATGGTGGTGATAGCCTCACTCTTGACCGCACAATATGGCGGTATTGGGCTTTGTTTTGCGCTTCTATCATCAGAAGTTATTATTTTCATCGTATATTCTTATCTCATCTATACCCGTAATCAATCTTTAGTACATGCCTTTGCACAACGAATCCTCCGTCGCGATAATCATTCTTAATTGGAATGGGTATGAGCACTCGCGGAACTGTCTGGATTCCTTGGCTAAGCTCACCTACTCTAACTTTCAAGTCTTGTTGGTGGACAATGCTTCCGTTGATGGTTCCGGAACCCGTCTGAAAGAAGAGTTTCCATCGGTTATATTCCTCCAAAATGAGCAGAATTTGGGCTTCACAGGTGGTAATAATGTAGGGATTACCTATGCGTTGGAGCATGGGTTTAGCTATGTGATGCTTTTGAATAATGACACGCTCGTAGCGCCCGATTTTTTAAAACACATGGTAGATATGTTAGCTAATGATGCTTCTATCGGGATTGTGCAGCCGTTGATTTTATGGATGGAAGATCCAGAAAAAATCTGGAGTGCAGGTGGGGAGTTTCAGCCATGGCTTGGAATTTCCAAGACTAAAGGAGATCGAGCTGCTTTGGAATCGTATAGGTTTTCTTCCCAAGCATTGGATTGGGTGACTGGGTGTTGTATGCTCGTACCAAGTAAGGTTATCCAAGAGCTTGGACCTTTGCAGGCATCCTTCTTTGCCTATTTTGAAGACGTGGATTGGTCTTTGAGAATCCGTAAAGCAGGCTATCAACTGCTTTTGTCCAACGAAAGCATCATTTACCATGAAGGAAATGCCTCTTCCAAGAAAGCAAGCAAAGAAGGAACCCTTAGTCCTACGGTATTTTATCTACATGCCAGAAATCAATTGTTTTTGATTCGTAGGCATCTCTTCTTTCCAGCGATTCTACTTGCTTTTGGTTACCACCTGATCAAGTATTCAGCTTGGATCATGTATTTTTGTTTTCGAGGAAGATTCAAAAAAGCCAAAGCTGTCATCAAAGGAATGAAAGATGGATTGCTTTTGGATCATCACGTTAACCGACCGCTATGTCCTTGATCGTTTTTCTTCTGATTTCTATCCTAACCGTTATCCTGACTACTTGGATTCTGCGGAAGATCCTCTTGGAAGGGAAATATGAGTATGCTATTTTCTTTGTCTTGTATTATTTGCCCTTTTATGTGACGGGTTTGGGGTTGGTGTATTTGCCCACACGATCCATTTTGATAGTAAATATTTTTCAATATTTGAAAGAGTTGGTGCTGGTTACGGGCGTGCTAAGTTTCGTTTTTTATCATAAAAGCTTTTTTCAATATCCTTTCCGGCTACATAAAGTGGACATGCTATTTTTAGCATTCATTGGTTTAGGGTTTTTGTATATGGTTTTGCCACTGGGTGAAGCGAGCACAGTCAGTAAGGTGGTGTACTTCAAAAATCTACTCATGCCAGGTCTCGTGTATTTTTTGGCCAGAAATACACAATTTGATGAACAAGATGCAAGAGATTTATTCAAGGGAATCTTCATCATTGCCCTCTTAGCTTTTATTGTAAATATTGGGGAAAAGCTGGCTGCTACTCACCTCCAATCACACACTGGTTTTGCCATCTTCCTGCAAGAAGTTCGCGATATGGAACCATCAGGCAATTATGGCTTAGCTTGGACATTTGAGACACAATCTACCAGCCGTCGCTTAGCATCTTTTTTTGCAGATCCTTTGGAACTTGCTAGCTCGGTTTTATTGGGTTTTTCAGCGGGTTTGATTTGGTATTTGACAAGTAAGCGAGAAGATTGGACGGTATATGCAATCGTCATGGGAGCCTCTTTTGCGAGTTTATTGTTTTCTTCTTCCCGAGCAGCTTTTGCCTCGTTCTTTGTGATGCTTTTGTTTATTGCTGTTATTTTCCGTTTGTACAAACTCCTCCTTTTTGGTGGGGCTGTGTTTCTGTTATTCGTAGTTTATGTGCTGTTTTTTGCCTCAGAGGATTTTTATTTTTTTGTGATTGATACGATCACCTTTGAAAATACCTCTTCAGTGGGGCACGTGGTGGAGTGGTTATTAGCCTTGGAATCCATGGTTGCCAATCCATTGGGCATTGGTTTGGCTATGAGTGGCAATGTAGGAGTAGTGGATGAGGAGCTCCGTGTAGGTGGAGAAAATCAATACCTGATTTATGGCGTGCAGTTGGGTTGGATTGGGATGTTTTTGTACATCTTGATTTTGGCCTATGGCATCAAAACCTGCATACAAGTATTTCGATTGTCAGACAATGTTATGACTGCACGCATTGCTTTTGTCGGTGCTGCGGTAAAAGTAGGCTTGTTATTACCATTATTTACTGCCAATGCAGAGTTGTACAGCTACGTAGCTTGGATGTCCTGGTGGATGGTGGGTTATTCTGTTAATGCTTTTCAGCAAATCAAATACTCCTCAATTCAATTGTCATGAAGCGCAGAATCTATGTAGATTTATTTTACTTGAATACTGCCTTAACAGGTATTCAGACCTATATGTTGGAGTTTTGTGAGGCGGTGTCAACTTATCCACATTCGGACATTGAGTGGGTATTTTCGCATGACCCAAAGAAGCAGGCTTCTGCGTCATATTTTCGAGGGAAGCAACCGAAGTGGAAAACTCTTTTATATCATGCCTATTATTTCCTTTGGAAGCAGGTGATCTTACCTTATCGGGCGAAGAAAGCCCAAACAGACAGTATTTTAAATTTTGATTTTGTAGGTCCTGCATTTACTCGAAGAAAAAATTACACGGTAATCCACGATGCTTTTTTTTGGCAAATGCCCCAAAATTACAGCGGCTTGTGGAGAACGTATTTTATTCAGTCCATACTTTCAGGCCTGCGAAGGGATTCCTGTGTGATTACCACCTCTCGGGTCGCTAAAAAGGCTTTGGAGAAGAACACCCCGATTTTTCAAATTCCACAGGTGATTTATCAATGTCCCAAACTGTATGAAGGCGATGCTGACACTTTTACGTTGAAACGCTTGGGTATTTCGAAGAACACGTATTTTTTTCATCTGGGTAGTTTTGACAAACGCAAAAATCTCCCGCTTCTAGTGGAGGCTTTTGCATTGTTTTTGAAGGACAACCCCTCATCTATGAGCTTGGTGTTGGCAGGTGAACGTGGATTAGGAAAAACCGTGGATGACTGGTCGATGGTTGAAGAAAAGATAAAAGAGTTCAATCTCCATGATCGGGTATTGCTTACAGGTTTTGTCAGTAATAATGAAGCGAAAAGCTTGTATCAAGGTGCTTTAGCTTACGTTTTCCCTTCCCAGAATGAGGGTTTTGGAATACCTGTCATAGAGGCGATGCGGGCGGGAATACCGGTAATTATCTCTGATCAAGAAGCGCTCGTAGAAATAGCGGATGGGGCTGCACTCATACATCAGACAGGAAATGTTGTGGATTTAAAAGAAAAAATGGAATCTTTGTATCGAAACCCTGAACTTCGTGCCCAATTAGTCCAAAAAGGCTCGGTGCGAAAAGAATTATTCACAAGAGCAGCTTTTGCTGAGGCTTACCACAACTTGATTTTAAATTTTTGATGCTATGAGGCAGCAGCAATGCCCAAACTGTGCGACTACTACCAACTCCGGAACACATGTAGCATTGATCCAATGTTCCACTTGTGGTATTCAATGGACGTATTTGAAAGAAGACATTCAAGCAGAGGCCTTGTATGAAGATGAAGTATATGCTGTGGTGGATAATCGAAAGTCTATATTTGAACGCATTATTTTTTCAGAAGCTACAAAAGTTATCCACACGGCCCAATCACTTCTAACTGCTAGCAATGACTTATCGGTATTAGACTTTGGGTGTGGAAAAGGGCAGTTTTTGATGCAGGCAAAATCCTTGGGTTGGAAAACACTGGGTGTAGAGACTGCAACTGCACGGGCGGAGTTTGCCCAACAAAAATATGGCTTGGATGTGCTTAACCGGTATTACGAAGGTGGAAAACTTGCCTCACAAGGATTTGATGTGATTTCGCTCTTGCATGTATTGGAACATTTACCGCAGCCCATGCAGTTGTTGCAGTCGCTTGTGGATAATAACCTCAAGCAAGGGGGAGTTCTTGTCATAGAAGTTCCAAACGCTCATAGCTTACAGGCTAAAATCGCGGGTAAAGATTGGATGCATTGGGATATTCCCAAACATTTGAGCCATTGGAACGAAAAAAGCTTGGAGGCATCACTTCAAAAAATCGGTTTTTATAAAAAGAAAGTACAATACTACTCCGTTCACTTGGGTGTATTAGGAATGTTGCGGGCATTGATGGGGAAATTTGGATACCAAGGAAATATCATTGTAGACTTAAAAGGTAAAAAGCACTGGAAGACCTTAATTTTGCTAGGACTATTGTTGCCTGCTTCATGGTTATTGGAGCTTTTTGCCGTCGGTACCAAGCAAGGAGGAGTTTTAAGGGTTTATTTTCAGCGTGGGTATGAGTGAAAAGGGTAAAATAGTTTTTTTGCATAGTTCCTCAGAGTTATACGGGGCTTCCAAGATTTTGATCTTTGTTATAGAGATTGTGCAAAAGATGGGTTTCCCCATTTTGGTGATATTACCCGGAGAAGGTCCATTAGCAAAGGAAATGATGCGTTTGGGTTTTGATGTGCGTATCATGAATTTGGGCATCCTTCGGAGGAAATATTTTTCTCCTTTGGGAATTATCAACAGAGGCAAGCGACTGGTTCAGGCTTATCAGTTTCTGAAAGATTTGCATCAGCAAGAGAAAATTGCGCTCATTTATTCCAATACGTTGGCGGTAATCATAGGTGCGGTTTTTGCCCGACGCAAGAAAATCCCACACGTATGGCATATTCATGAAATTCTTCATAGCCCTGAGTTTCTAATTAAATTTTTGGCAAGACAATTGGATCAAACTACCCCTAATCCCCTCGTGGTATCAGAGGCTGTGGCGAATCACTGGAGAAAGTATTTGCAAATAGCCATCCCATCAGTTATCCACAACGGGATGGACTACAGTCCATTCTTACACGCGAAGTCTGATCTAAGACAATCCCTGGGTGTAAAGAATGATCAACCCGTCATCACCATGATTGGTCGTATCAACCCGGGGAAAGGGCAGCAATTCTTTCTTCAAATGGCCAAGGAGCTGATTCAACTGTATCCAAATGCTGTTTTTTGGATGGTAGGGGATCCTTACCCTGGGTATGAACCTATTCATGGGCAGCTCAAGGAGTACATCCGAACGCACCACTTGGAGGCTTCCGTCATGGATTTAGGCTTTAGGATGGATGTACCAGAGGTTTTGGCATCTTCTGATATTTTTGTCTTACCATCTATTTTACCTGATTCTTTTCCAACGGTAATTTTGGAAGCGATGGCTAGTGGCTTACCGGTAGTTGCTACAGATTCAGGTGGTGCTTCGGAAATGATTGAAGACGAAGTTACCGGATATTTGATTCCTATGGGAGATGTGAAGTTGGGTGTGTCCCGTATTGCTAGCTTATTGAAGGATAGGAAAGCTGCCAAAACGATGGGACTAGCAGGGCAGCAACGTGTTCAAGAGTTATTTTCCTTTCAAAAGTTTTCCACAAAGATAGAGCAGTTTTTATGGCAACAAATCAACTGAAAGTTGCGATACTTGGAGCAAAAGGATATCCCTATGTTTATGGTGGCTATGACACCATGATCAAAGAACTAGGTGAGCGACTTCAAAAGCGTGGAGTGGAGGTGACGGTGTATTGCCATCGTGCACTGTTTGAGGAAAAGCCACCCGTAGTCAATGGTATCCGATTGGTGTACATGCCTGCCATTGAAAAGAAGAGCCTTACCCAACTGACACATTCTTTTCTTTCCATGATTCATGCCTGTTTTTCGGATGTGGATGTCATTTTTGTGGTCAATAGTGGCAATGGGCCTTTCGGTATTATTTCTACTCTTTTGCGCAAGCCAACCGTGATCAATGTGGATGGTTTGGAATGGTTGCGTCCTAAGTGGAAAGGGTTTGGCTCCAAGTACTTCAAGTGGTCCTCTCGCATGGCGACTCGTTGGTATGATCGGATTATCAATGATTCCGATGAAATGCGGCGGGTATATTTGGAGGAGTTTGCTACGGACTCCACCGTGATAGCCTACGGGGCAAATCCCTCTGATGGTGCGGATGAGCAACTTTTGGATCGATGGATGTTGGCTCCAAGGTCTTATTTTTTGATTGTAGGAAGGTTAGTCCCCGACAACAATGCTGATTTGATCATTTCAGGTTTTTTGAAGTCTAATTCACAAAGAAGATTAGTGGTTGTTGGTGATGTACCATTTCAGGATGCCTATGCAGAAAGATTGAAAAATCTAAAAGACCCTCGTCTCTTATTTACAGGGTATGTGACCAACTCTGAGGAGCTCAAGTCTTTATATCATCACTGCTATGCATACTTCCATGGGCATGAATATGGAGGAACCAATCCTGCCATGTTAAAGGCTTTGGGATATGGGTGTGCGATTTTGGCTTTGGATACGCCATTTAATCAAGAAATGCTGCAACAAGGAAAGCATGGCTGGTATTTTGGCAAAAACGCTGCATCTGTCGCAAGTCTTGTGGACAAAGCTGAGAGAAGCGTTGAAGAAATGGAGCATTTGAGACAGACAGCACCTTCGGGCCTTACTCAGCGCTATAATTGGGATTACGTGACAGAGCAGTATTTGCAGGTATTTTTGGAATTGAAGGAGCGGAAGCGTTAGTCCATCGTAGCTTTTAAGCCAATAACCAACTCACCTGATTCCCACACAATAAATCCAAAGGCTTTTAACTGTTCGTAGACCACAGATTTGCTGATAAACTCTTCGTGTACTTCTACTGCAATCAACTTCACGATCGATAAAAAGCTCAGGTCTCCTTGTTCGAATATAAACTTTTCATATCCCTCGATATCCATTTTGAGTAAAGCGATCTCTGTCAGTCCATATTGTTGAATCAATTGTGGAATGGTGATTCCTAAGATGCTTCCTTCAGCACTTGCTTTGACTGTTTTAGACCAATCTTTTCCGTCCCTAAAATCATCGCTGATAGCAAATCGCATGTTTTCTTCATGGGAAATTGAACAATTGATTCCGTGAATATGTGGATAACTTTGGATGTTTTTGGTTAGAATGTTGAAATTTTCAGGATCAGGCTCTACAGCAAAAATTGGGGAGTTATCCACATGAGTACTGTAGTAAATCGAAGAAAGGCCGATATTGGCGCCTAAGTCCAAAATAGGCCCAGCAATATTGTTTGCTGATAGAAGTGTACAAATAGCAGCATATTCTTGGAAGTTGAAGATCTGTTCAAAGACCTCAACATCACTTGATGAACCGCCTCTCAGAAAAACAGGATGCTGACTTATAGAGGATTGCATTTGGTAAACCCCCTCTTTTTCCTGAAAAGATTTTATCAATGCTGAAGTTTTTATCCTTCGCATAAAAATCTGCTGTGGAGAGCCTAAAGTGAAGACAAATTTATCAATCAAATCTTTTAAAAATGGCATGAATATCAATGGTTTGCAGTGTGGATAAGTATTTCTTTTAGACGTTCGGCCCATGTATTCCAATTGAGCTCCTCTTCGTATTTTTTGCGTGCTTGCTTGGATAATTTTTCGAGATGTTCAGGATTTTCGATCAATGATTCTAGGACATCAGCATAAGCAACATGTGGAGCATGGTAGTCCAACAGTATTCCGTTTACGTGATTTTCTATCATATCAGATACACCGCCAGTATGCGTGCTGATTACAGGCACACCATAGGCATTGGCCTCACCAAACGCTATTGGTGTACAATCCGCTCGCGTAGGCATAAACAAAACGTCTGCTTCTTTCAAGTGCATCTCTAGTCTCTCGGCATCTGCTGCATTGTTTTTGTCCAAAAAAGGAATGACATGCATATAGGAGCGTTGAACGTCTGGAATACAACCGATGATAGTCAACTGAAAAGAGAATCCCCTTTGTTCTAGAATATCTAAGCTTTCTAGCACAATAGGCCCACCTTTTCTTTTCCAATCCACACCTATAAATAGCAGGGAAAAGATTTTTGAGCTATTTCGTTCTTTCACTTGGTAGCTAGAGCTTCGATCCAAGTTAGCTCCCATTTTTACCAAATAGGTGTTTTTTGCCTGATATACTTGGATAGCGGAGTTAATTGCCCATTGAGAAGAAAAAACCTGAGTGGTGGATTGTTGAATTGCCATCGCTTCTATCTCGTTGCTTTCTTGTATGGATTTAGAAGATAAATTTTTAAATGCATCGTAATACTGGCATACCAATTCGAATGTAGCATCTGAGAAGTAGCAGATGGGTACAGAAGTTTGGAGATGGGCAATTTCGACAGAACCTGTTGGAGCAAAAATTACATCCAATTCATATTGCTGGAGTATGTCAGAAAAGTATGCTCCATGCATTTTACTGAGGGTATGGTTGTGGGCCACATTATACTTTTTTCCATAAAATAGTCGGTGTTTGACTTTTGAAAAGAAAAACCGAAGATCCAAGAGTTTGCGCTGATGAAAGCTAAGCTTAACAGGGCCTAATACAATAACTGTTTGGAATTTCTCTTGCAAGGTCTGCAACATTCGAAAGTAGATTCCAGACCAAGAGCGTTTATCAAGAGGATCTAAGGCTGTCAAAAAACCAACTTTCAATTGGGACTTACTCATGGCATAGAGGTTTTATCAAAATCTAAAGGAAATGTTTGAATCACACTCCATCTACCATCTAAGCGTTTTAGCAAAGCCACATGAGTTACTTGATATTGCTGATCAAATGTTTGTTGCTTGATAAATTGCCAGTATTCATCAAATTTTGCAGGCTTAATATCCTTAAATGCTATCGTCATATGTGGATGAAAAGCTTTATCACTGAGTTCAATTGGTTGCTTGAGTACAGTCTTTGTAAAATAACCCAACGCTTCCTGCAGTGCTTTCAGGTCTTGAGATGGTTTTAGAGCAATAAATATCACTCGTTTTCCAAATCGATCGAAACCATTGAAGGCTAAGTCAAATGACTTCCAATTTTTGAAAAAACCACCTAACTGAGCAATGAGTTTATCTTCTTTAGCTTCATTCCAATGAAAAGGCATTTTGATTGTGACATGTGCAGGAGATTTTAAAGCATATTTTAAATGAAAGTTTTGCTTTAATAATTCCTTCAATCGGGTTGCCTCTTCTTGGATTTTCCCTTCCGGTACAAGTGCAATAAAATACTTAGCGATTGATTTTGCCATTTGACACAAATATATTGGTTTTTCATTGTTGAAATGCTTTTCTTGGTCCTTAGATAAACAAATTGGCGGTTGCTTTTACCGTTAATTTTTAATTTGTAAATTGAAACAGCATTCAGATCAAACAGCTATGAAGAATTTTGAAAGGGCCATGATAGGCCTGGATTTATCAGAAATGGATAACTTGATTTTACCGAAGGTATTTGCATTGTCAAGTTTATTGGGACTCAAAAAATTATATTTCATACATATCACCAAGGATTTAAGTATTCCTGACGAAATCCGAAAGAATTATCCTGATTTAGCAGTACCTGTGGATGAGACGCTTGACAAGGAAATTCGTGAGAGTTTAAAAGATTTGGAAATCCCCGCTGATCTGGAATATGAAATCATAGTGGAAGAGGGAAAGGCCATGGAAAATGTTTTGCGATGGGCCAAACTTAAAGATGTTGACCTCTTGATCATGGGCAGAAAGAAAAAATTAGAAGGTTCTGGTTCACTGGCTAAGAAAATGGCACAAAAGGCGCCATGCTCTGTTTTGTTTTTGACTGAAAATACCGATGTAAAGGTTCCGCATAAAATCCTTATTCCCATGGATTTTTCAGACCACTCCATCTTGACTTTACAATTTGCGGAAAGAGTTTCCGAGGATTTGGGTGCTGAAGTTGTTGGCCTACACATTTATGAGGTACCGATTGGGTATTACAAAACTGGAAAATCCTATGGAGAATTTGCAGAAATCATGAAAAAGCATGCAGAGAAGGATTATCAAAATTTTTTAAAGAAAAACAATCATGATGCTATTGATTGTATTTTTGAATTAAAGAAGACAGATCCTCGGGCTGAGATGATCATCGACTTGGGCCGTAAGCATGGAGCAGAAATGATTATCATGGGAAGTAGAGGTAGAACAGGTTCTGCCGCGGTTTTATTAGGAAGTGTAGCGGAAAGTTTGGTCCATAAAAACAATGAAATTCCCATGCTGATTGTAAAAAAGAAGGGAGAAACAATGGGTTTCTTAGAGGCTTTTTCAAAAATTTAAAAGGATTTCATAAAATAGAGAAGCATGCCTGATCACCTTTGCCCTCCATATTCCATTGGAGGGCTTTTTCATTTTCTAATGTTTCTTTATCAAAAACGAGGGTAGTTTCTGTTTTGTGGAGGGGTAAGTTTCGTTTGTATAGCTCTGTACCCCAGAATTGAAATGAGGTACTGTCAAATTCCATATGCAAAAATTATAAGCCTATGGAAGCGGTAAGGTTTTCTAAACCTACTCTGCTAGAAATATCAAGATGTCTCGGGGCATCCAATTGTACCCCAAATCGATCTGATTTTTGGGTTTTAAAACCTTCCACCAAGGTGCATATACAGGAGGTCAGTAAGGAGTGTTTCAATAAGGCATTCCAGGACCTGCTTGAGGACTCGGGCAGTTTAAAAAACTCTTGACCAAAGGCAGATAACTGTAGTAATTTCCTTGATAGTATTCCCTAGGTTATGTGGAGCTTCGTTGATGTATAAATTTCCGCAGGTATCACAAGAGGTATAAGTAAATGATTCTTTGCTACCAAACATCAACTGTTTCACCTGTTAATCAGAAGTATTGGATGTATGCAAACAATAAGGACAAGCGGGGGATGATGATCAGTAGGCATTTTCCCGGTTTAGTACTAACTCATACATGGTGCGCACACAAATTCCAAAGTCCATCCATATCGACCAGTTTTGGATGTAAAAGTAATCAAGTTTAACTCTAGATCGTATTTGATAGGGATTTTCAATTTCACCTCTAAATCCTTTTACTTGTGCCAAACCAGTGATGCCTGGTTTGATTTTGTGCCTAGAATTATATTTTTCTATTTGGGATTTAAAAATTTTGTTCATAGGAATGGTATGTGGTCTAGGACCCACAATCGACATGTCACCCATCAATACATTTAAGAATTGAGGCATTTCATCCAGTGATGTGTTTCGCAAGAATGAACCTATTTTTGTTACCCTAGGATCATTTTTAGTGGCTTGGTGTGTGTCTGCATAGTCATTGGGGGTCATAGACCTAAATTTTAAGCATCTAAACACGTTATTATTGACACCATTCCTTTCTTGAATAAAGAAAATCGGGCCTTTTGATTCTAATTTAATTAATAAGCCTACCAAAGGAATTAGCCAACTCAATATAAAAACGGTAACTAATAACGAAAACGCTAAGTCAAATGAACGCTTAAAAAACCTATTCACTATGCTATCCAGCGGGATTTCGTTGACATTGATAACAAAAAAATCCCCATACTTTGAAAAGGATAGGTTCTTCTCCAACTGTAGGCTTCCACCAGGAATAATTTTTACTTTGATATAATGCTCATCAGCATAATTGATGATTTTCCTCACCAACTTATCTTTCAAGTTTTCATTGATGTAAATGACATCTACTTGTAAATTGGGAGCATCTTCGAAAAATTTTTCAATAGTACCTTTCGTTAGATCACAAGGGGATTCATCGTCATAATAGCCTAAAAACTGTATTCCGAAATCTCGTCGACGATTGAAAACATGCTCTAATTTGGAGCTACTGCCACCTTTTCCTAGAATTATCGCTCTCCGTCGATTAAATCCAAAGGCACGGGTTTTTCTTAAAATTAAATGTATTCCTATACGGTATGAACCTACCAATAAAAATAGAGCGCTTGCCAGAATTACGAAGTACATTAACCGCAACTTCTCTGAATATACTGGCATCCAAACAATGGCAACTATCGCGAGGAACCAAGCCAAGGAACCTAAAAGCTTACTGAGTGATGACTGAGCTTCACTAGTTCTTCCGAACCTGTAATCTTTTCTTAAAATGGTAATTACAAGCCAAACCATAATAAAAATAGAAAAAGTAGAAACCTCCGGTTGTGCTATTGATCCCCAACCTTGAATGAGTAAGCCAGTCAAAAAGAAAGAAAGAATGACGGCTATGACATCACCAACTATAAAGAACCAAGGGAAGTATTTATCAAATCGTTTTTCCATAAAAATAAAATTCAACTGATATACGCAAAAACTATCTGTTTGAGATGCTTAATGGTATATTTTTTTTCGATAAAACAGCTTATTTTTAATTTATTGGTAAAATTAAGAAAGAATCCCATTGCTCTATTAATTTTGTTCTAAATTATTTGAGTTTAAACCAACGCTGCGTTTACATCAGTAAATCTACATGATAAATTACTTTAAGGCCTTATTAGCCTCCTCTGATCAACCACATTCTTTGGGATATCGTCTTCGCAATAAGCGTTTTGTAGACTTCGAAAATCTATTGAACAAACACTTTGCCAAAAATGAAAAAATCACTATTCTAGACGTGGGTGGAACGGCGTATTTTTGGGAAGATAAGGAACTGTTCAAGTCAGGTCGTCTATCGATTACCCTTTTGAATCTGACCATAGAAGAAAATCTTCCAAAGGGGATGAAGAGTGTATCCGGAGATGCTACTCACATGCCAGAATTTGACGAAGATAGTTTTGATTTGGTATTTTCTAATTCTGTGATTGAACATTTATATACCTGGGAAAATCAGGTAAAAATGGCTCATGAATGCATGCGGGTAGGTAAATTTTTCTTTATTCAAACACCCAATAAGTACTTTCCTGTAGAAGCTCACTATGTACTACCATTCGTGCAATTTTTGCCAAAATCCTGGACCTTTACCGTTTTGACTAAAACAAAATTGAGTAGAGGTATGCGCTGGACTACAAGAGATGCACAGCAATACTTGGATGAAATACGACTACTTTCTTTATCCGAAATGAAAGATCTCTTTCCGGGAAGTGTCATTTATCTGGAAAAATTTTCCGGTTTGAATAAGTCTCTAACCGCCCATAACCTGTGATCGCCATTTTAAAAATTTAGCCTCTAAATTTAAACGTTTGGAGAGCTTTGTTGGTCTAATGGTATCATAAACCTCTACTACATATGAAAACTTTATTGACAACTATTCTCATGCTTTTTGCTGCTTTGTTTTCGATCGAGGATGCAGCCGAAACAATGATCGTTTCTAAATCTGAAAGTACTGTAACTTGGAAGGGTAAAAAAGTAACCGGTGAACATTTTGGAAAGGTAACCATTTCCAAAGCTGACCTACAGGTAGTGAATAACCGCATTATTGGTGGTTCATTTGAAATGGATATGACGAGCATCACGGTAGAAGATATTAAGGATGCTAATTCCAACAAGCGCCTAACAGACCATTTGAAATCAGATGATTTCTTTTCAGTGGATACGTTTAATAAGGCAAGTATGGTCATCAAAGATGCCAAAACCAGTAATGGTAAAGATTATCAAATGACAGCAGACTTGACAATTAAAGGAATCACACAACCTGTTACCTTTACTGCAAAAGCAGAAACGCAAGGCAATAAAATGATCGCCACTTCAAAAATTGTATTTGACCGTACAAAGTATGACATCAAATATAGGTCTGGAAATTATTTTGAGAATTTGGCAGACCGATTGATTTACGATGATGTTGAATTAGAAGTAAGGTTAGTTGCTACGGCTTCTTAAAAAGCATAAAATCTTTTTCGAGTTCAAAAATCATTTATTTGAGTCCCCTTCGTTAAAATAGGAACGAAGGGGACTCTTTTTTTAAAATATTGTTAACTATACACGAAAAAGACTCATTGTTTAGTAATTTAGCCTTATGGAGTATAAATGGATGATTCGCGAAAAGGCCGATGAGTCGGCCGTTCAATCATTGAGCAGGGAAATCAATGTTAATCCCACATTGGCTAATATGTTGGTCAATAGAGGTGTACATAATTTTCAGATAGCGAAGGAATTTTTTAGACCTGATTTGGATAAACTCCATGATCCTTTTTTGATGAAGGATATGGACCGTGCGGTGGAGCGATTGAAACTAGCCATCAACCGTAAGGAAAAGATTTTGGTGTACGGAGATTATGATGTAGATGGGACTACTTCAGTGGCGTTGATGTATGGATTTCTCAATCGGTTTTATTCAAGATTGGAGTTTTATATACCCGACAGGTACAAAGAAGGATATGGTATCAGTGAGCGTGGCGTTCGTTATGCTGCTGAAAATGGTTTTACTTTGATTGTTTCCTTAGATTGTGGGATTAAGGCCATTCAAAAAGTAGCGTTGGGCAAAGAGCTAGGTGTTGATTTCATTATCTGTGACCACCATACTCCAGGAGATGAGCTTCCTGATGCAGTAGCCATTCTTGACCCCAAAAGAAAAGATTGCCCTTATCCTTACAAAGAGCTGAGTGGCTGTGGTGTTGGATTCAAATTAATTCAGGCATTCAGCATAGCCAATGACCTTGAAATGTCAGATGTCATGAGTTATTTGGATTTGTTAGCGATTAGTATTGCAGCAGATATCGTTCCGATTACGGGTGAGAATAGAATTTTGGCATATTACGGACTCGAACGACTCAATAATAACCCTAGGCCAGGTATTAGGGCTTTGATGATCAAGAGTAATATTGAGAAAGAAATGGGTATTGGGGACATTGTCTTCAAAATAGGCCCGAGAATCAATGCCTCCGGAAGACTGGAACATGCCAAAGCTTCCGTTGAATTGCTGCTGTCTAGAAGTCTTGACGATGCCATGCAACGGGCTGAATTGGTAGATACGGTGAACGCAGCCCGTAAGAATTTCGACGAAAATATTACAAAAGAGGCGATTTCCATGATAGAAGAAATGGAGACTGTGAGAGAAATGAAATCCACGGTGCTCTTTAAGGAAGATTGGCACAAAGGTGTCATCGGAATCGTTGCTTCTAGGTGCATTGAAAAGTATTATCGTCCAACCATCATTTTAACTGAGTCCAATAGTAAAGCAACGGGCTCGGCTCGGTCGGTGTATGATTTCGATATATACGAGGCCATTTCCGAGTGTAGCGATCTGTTGGAGCAGTTTGGAGGGCACAAGTATGCAGCAGGGCTGACTTTGTCAGTAGACAATGTGATTGCATTCCAAGCACGTTTTGAAGAAGTGGTATCGAGAAGAATCACCGACATACATTTAAAACCTGTGTTAGAAATCGATGATGAAATTCTCTTAGATCAAATCAATTATAAATTTTATAACATCTTAAAGCAAATGACGCCTTTTGGACCGGGTAACCCGGAACCCATCTTTAGCGTTTCTCAGGTTTATGCGGAAGATGTGCGAATTTTGAAAGATAAACACTTGCGGTTTAACGTTGTCCAAGATGGACAAGAGACCAAGCCTGTTTGCATTGCTTTTGGTATGGCTGATAAAAAGGTTTATCCTGATGAGATTATTTATAAAATGCTCAACAGGAAAATGAGGTTTGATCTGGCTTTTGAAATACGGGAAAACACTTTTAGAAACAACAGCAGCTTACAGCTGTATGTCAAAGACATCAAATTTGATTAGCATGAAATTACGAGCGGAACATTTGGTAAAAATATACAAAGGAAGAAAAGTGGTCAATGATATCTCTGTTGAAGTGGAGCAAGGAGAAATCGTCGGATTGTTAGGCCCTAATGGGGCAGGTAAGACTACTTCTTTTTATATGATCGTCGGGTTGATCCAGCCTAACGAGGGAGAGATTTACCTAGAAGATCAACAAATCACCAAGCTTCCCATGTACAAGCGTGCCAAGTTGGGTTTGGGCTATTTGGCACAGGAAGCTTCTGTATTTAGGAAACTTTCCGTGGAGGAAAACATCATGGCCGTATTGGAAATGACCAACCAAAACAAAGCTCAACGGAAGGAAAAGGTAGAAAGCCTTTTGGAGGAGTTTAGCTTAACGCATGTTCGAAAGAATCTTGGCATGGTACTTTCTGGAGGAGAACGCAGGAGGACAGAAATAGCGAGAGCCCTCGCTGTGGATCCGAAGTTTGTCTTATTGGATGAGCCATTTGCAGGTGTAGATCCAATCGCCGTAGAAGAAATACAGACCATCGTTGCCAAATTGAAAAATAAGAATATTGGAATTTTGATTACGGATCACAATGTCAATGAGACGTTATCAATTACAGATAGAGCATACTTGATGTTTGAGGGGAAATTATTGAAGGCAGGTACAGCAGAGGAGTTAGCAGCGGATGAGCAAGTGCGAAGGGTCTATCTAGGACAACATTTTGAGCTCAAACGTAAAATTTTTAGCTAATGGAAGTCATCAACTCATTTATGACTTGGGTTTTAAAAAACCGGATTGGTCAGATCGAAAATTTTAAGAAAAACCCCATTGCTGTTCAAGAAGCTCTTTTGGAAGAGCTTTTAGATACAGCGAAGCGGACGGTATTTGGCAAAAAATATGGATTTGCGGAAATCTCCACCTATCAGGAATTTGCTCAGCGTGTACCCGTTGCTGATTATGAAAAATACCAACCAACATTTGAAAGAATTTTAAAAGGAGAACAGGACCTTTTGTGGCCAACCGAAATAGAGTGGTTTTCCAAGTCCTCCGGCACCACTTCGAGTAGAAGCAAATTTATTCCCGTTTCTCAAGAGGCATTGGAAGAATGCCATTTCAAGGCTGGAAAGGACATGCTTTCTTTGTACATTAATAAGTACCCCGACACCAAACTTTTTACGGGAAAAAGTCTAAGTATAGGCGGTAGTCTAAGCAATAACCCCATCGATCCAACGAGTCCTATTCAGGTAGGGGACATTTCTGCAGTTATCATGGAAAACTTGCCATTGTGGGTTCAATTTGCCCGGACCCCTGGACTGGAAGTAGCCTTGATGCCGGAATGGGAGTCAAAGATTGAAGCCATGGCCCGAGAATGTATGGAGGAAAATGTGACTAGTATCGCTGGGGTGCCTACTTGGACGATTGTCTTGATTAAAAAGATTTTGGAGCTTTCTGGTAAGGATAATATCCTTCAAGTCTGGCCAAATCTTGAAGTCTTTTTTCATGGGGCTGTCGCTTTCGGCCCTTATAGAAAGCTTTTTGAGTCCCTTATTCCTTCTCCCAAGATGCGGTATATGGAAACGTACAATGCTTCTGAAGGTTTTTTTGCTATTCAAGATCAAAAGAATTCAGATGAGCTTTTACTTATGTTGGATTATGGAATCTTCTATGAGTTTATCCCGATGGAAGAGTGGGAAAAAGAAGATCCGATCGTAGTTCCGTTAGCAGGAGTCGAGGTTGGTAAAAATTATGCCGTGGTAATCAGTACCAATGCGGGTTTATGGCGATATAAAATCGGTGATACAGTTAAGTTTACGAGTGCTAGCCCCTATCGGTTAAAAATATCCGGACGAACCAAGCATTTTATCAATGCTTTTGGGGAAGAAGTAATTGTGGAAAATGCCGAACAGGCCATTGCCAAAGCAGCGGATTTGACAGATGCTATCATCAAAAACTTCTCGGCAGCCCCAGTCTATTTTGGAGAATCTCAAGACCGTGCAGCGCATGAGTGGATTGTCGAGTTTGAAAAAATGCCTGATTCCCACGAGCGTTTTACCCAAATTTTAGATCAGACACTTCGGGAAATTAATTCAGATTACGATGCTAAAAGACATAAAGACTTGGCACTTGTAAGCCCGAAAGTTCATTTTGTTGGTGAAGGACTATTTGAAAAATGGTTGAAATCTAAAGGTAAATTAGGGGGACAAAACAAAGTTCCTAGATTGTCAAATACAAGGGAACATTTGGAAGAGCTATTGAGACTAATTCCTGAGGGAAAAGGTTTGTAAAATTCTCTTGAATAAGTCTTCTATGGAGAGTAAATGCTTTTTAGGAGCAATAGACTCTGTTTTTTCAGTATTCTTGACAGCATAAAAAAATGTCTTTGGAAACACTTTTCCCAAGAACCGATTAAGATTCAAGTAAAGATTGTTTCCAAAGACAAACTTAACACTTTATCCTACTTCTGGAGCTAATCCTACCGTCTCTGGAGATCTCCAAAGTGCAGAAAGAATCAGTTCTCTCATGAATAAGAATTCTTTTGGAATTTTATCATAGGACTGTTCAAATAGTTCACTGTGCCCGAGCAATTCCTTTTTCCAAGGTTCACGCTCGATGACCATGATGCTGTCGAAATCTTCTTTGGAGAAATCCAATCCAGACCAATCCATATCTTTATAACGTGGTCTCCAGCCTACAGGACACTCAACGGCTGATATTTTACCTTTGCATCGTCCGATGATCCACTTCAAGACTCTCATATTATCTCCAAATCCTGGCCAAATAAAGTTACCATCCTTATCTTTTCTAAACCAGTTGACGCCAAAGATTCTTGGAGCATTTTGAAGGTCTCTACCAAATTGTAACCAATGATTGAAGTAATCGCCCATGTGGTATCCCATGAATGGAAGCATAGCAAATGGATCTCTTCTAACTTTACCAACCTCTCCGAAGGCAGCAGCTGTCATTTCTGAACCCATCGTTGCCGCCATATAGACGCCAAAGTTCCAGTTGAAAGCCTGGTATACAAGTGGTACAGCAGTACTTCTTCTTCCGCCAAATATAAATGCTAAAATAGGAACGCCTTCTGGGTTTTGCCATTCGGAGTCAATCACCGGGTTTTGTTCCGCCGGAGCCGTAAATCTTGAGTTTGGATGAGCAGCGGGTTTTCCAGAGTTCTTATCGTAGGTTTTTCCATGCCAATCGATCAAGCCTTCGGGAACTTCCTTAGTCATTCCTTCCCACCATACATCTCCATCAGGTGTGATAGCCACATTGGTAAAGATGGTGTTTTCTTTCACACTTTCCATCGCAGATGGATTGGTGTGGTAGTTCGTACCAGGTGCTACCCCAAAGTAGCCTGCTTCAGGATTGATAGCATGTAGCTTGCCATCTTTTCCTTTATGGATCCAAGCAATGTCATCTCCAATAGTGGTTATTTTCCATCCTTCCATTTCTTTTGGTGGAAGCATCATGGCAAAGTTGGTTTTTCCACAAGCACTTGGGAATGCCGCAGCTACATAATTTTTATCCCCTTCTGGGCTTTCTACTCCCATGATAAGCATGTGTTCTGCCAGCCAGCCTTCTTCACGTGCCATAGAGGATGCGATTCTCAGGGCGAAACATTTTTTACCTAACAAGGCATTGCCACCGTATCCAGAACCATAAGAAATTATCAATTTATCTTCCGGGAAGTGTGAAATGTACTTGACAGTAGGGTTACATGGCCATTTGACATCTTCTTGCCCTTCTTCCAGTGGAGCACCAAGCGTATGAATACACTTGACGGTTTCATCATCCAAATATGGAAGCACTTGATTTCCTATGCGGGTCATGATTTTCATGTTTACCACCACATATTCAGAATCAGTAATTTCTATTCCATATCGAGATAAAGGAGAGCCTACAGGACCCATGCAGAAAGGGATTACGTACATTGTACGTCCTTTCATACTACCGGCGGTAAGTCCATCCAGGATTTCTTTCATTTCAGTGGGTGCCATCCAATTATTGGTAGGCCCCGCATCTTCCTTTCTTCTACTGCAAATGAATGTCTTATCTTCTACCCTTGCTACATCCGACGGATCAGAAAAGCAAGCAAAGCTATTGGGTCTTTTTGCGGGGTTTAATTTGATAAAGGTGCCTTTGTCTACAAGCATTTGACATAAGCGATCGTACTCTTCTTGAGTGCCATCACACCAGTGTACATTGGTTGGTTGGAAGTGAGCGGCCATTGAGTCAACCCAGGCCTTTAATTCAGTTTTTACTTCAGCGATCATGGCTATCAGTTTTTAATAATGAAACAAAAATTTATTTTGTAGTTTATTTTAGCGAGTTCATCAGCAGGTAATCCAATGGTTTACATGCTCTTCATCATCAAAATTAACTCTTTAATATAAGAAAATAGGTTTAGGCTTGATGATATAAATTTGATCAAAAGATGATTATTCTCATAGGATTTTTGGAAAAAGGTTGTTAAAAATCTATAGATGGCCAATGAAACGCTTTTATTGATAGCATTGAGTCTATTCCAAGCAAGTTGTTCGCAATGGCTTCCCCTAGTCCTGCCGAGTGCTTGAAACCATGCCCACTGCACGCAGAACTCACTAATACCTCTGGAAAGTCAGGTAATCGGTCTACAACAAAATTGGAATCAGGGGTTACTGTATAGAGACATGTCTTGGATCGCAATATGCTAGGGTCGATTCCATTAAATTTTCCTGTTAACTTTTTACTTAAGAAATTTTCTTTTTCCTCCTCACTAACGCTCCTTTGTATGGTATCTGCGTGATGGCTCGCAATAAAAGATTCCGAGGCCATTTTTACCGATACTCCATCTAACGAGGGGAAACCATAGATAAAGTCTTCTGCATTTGGCCCAAATCCCCACATGTATACAGGACAAGTGGTATTTTTGAAATATCCCGGCTTAATGGGCAACCAGTGGAGTACTTGTCTACAAATTTTAAAGTGGCTTCTGTAAAACGCCGGCACAAAATCTTTGACCCATGCTCCTACACTAATGCTGACTTGTCCCGCTTCAATGACTCCCTGGTTAGTTTCGATGATTACTCCTCCTCCTGATATTGGCTTGAGTCCAAGAACTTTTGTATGAGTTTTGATGGCAGCTCCTTGCTTAGTAGCCAAAGACAGTTGACTGGCTACAGCTAACTCTGGGACAACATAGCCCGCACTGGGTTCAAAGTAAACTTGACCTGTATCTTCTAAGTTAAATTCCCTAAATCTTTTTTTAAGCTCTTTATTATCAAAAACCTCATAGGGGATATCTGCTCGACGTGCAAAATTTACCGTACGTTCAAAAAAACCTTCGGATCCATGTTTCGCCCATGCTTGGTTTCCTGAATCCATTAAGATACCTCCAATTTGATAGAATAGTTTTTCATCAGTTGCTTGCTGTATCTCCTGCCAAATTTCATGAGAGCGTTGTACCAAAGGAATAAAATCAAAACCTTCTCCTACAGCAAGTCTACTGATTCTGGTTTCCCCATGGGTGGATCCAAGTTCATGGGGAGGAGCAAATTGATCAACCCCTAGTATCTTTTTTCCATGTTTGCTTAATTGATATAAAGTAGCTGCTCCAACAGCTCCAAGACCGATGACGGCAATATCCACGGTTGTTATATTCATAGATCAAAAGTTACTAAAAAATGTGTTTGCTTATTTAAAACAAAAAAATAAAAAAACCGGCTTCGTCTTCACCCTGAACCCAGCCGGTTTTAAAAAATAAAAGAAATAAAGAATAACCTTATTTCTTTCCAAATATAAAAACAAAAAAAATACGAAAATGGCAAATTGAGTAAGTGTCGAAAATTAGAGCAAAAGTGTCGATTTTTGTAAATATTCGTTGAAGGTATGACCTGATATTACCCTATTTTCTCCATCGGTCCATGAGTATTCACCGGAATTTTCACCCTAATTTCTGTACCAAACTGTTCTTTACTGACGATTGAAATTGCTTCGGGAAGCGCCTTGGGAAGTAAGCCGATTCTTTCTGAAACTAGCTCTAATCCCCGGCTTCTATGAGACTTTTGAGATTTAGGAGCGATCCCTATTCCGTTATCCCAAATGATACATGTGATATTTCCCATACTCACTTTTTCAAATGACACGCGAATAATGGGCTGCTCAATTGCCGGAGGAAATGCATGAACAAAAGCATTTTCAATAAATGGTTGAATCAACATTGGCGGGATATCGATAAATTCAGGGTCCAAACTTTCGTCAAGCGACACTTCCCACTGTATTCTGTTGCCCATCCGCTCATTTTCTACTGACATGTAGCTTCTTAAATAATCAATTTCGGAGCTCAACCTGATTTGATTGTTTTTAGTGTTATCGAGGGTCTTACGAATCAGCAGAGAAAATTTACTCAAAAAGTCCATCGCTTTTTCGGTATCATTTTTCAAAATGAAATATTGAATGGAGTTAATTGCATTGAAAATAAAATGAGGATTCATCTGACTTCGAAGTGCCTCTATTTTTGTTTCTGCAATCTTCCTTTGTATAGCCTCAGCTTCCCTGATTTGAGCGACTCTGATTTGGAAAATCCCAAGAATCAACAGGCTTAGTAGGAGGATCACCAGTAAAATAAACCAGGCCTCTAAGTATATTGGAGGCATAATTCGAATTGTAAACAAGGAGAAGTATTCACTTTTTCCCGAATGAAGATCGAAAACCTCGATTTCAATGGAGTAATTTCCATGGTTCAGGTTTGTAAGGAAAATTTCATTACTCCTGCTGAAGGGAGTCCACTCCTGTTCGCTAGTTATTCTGTATCGGTATTGGAGCTTTTCTGGATAGAGTAATGTATGTGGCTGTACTTGTATACTAATAGAAACTGGTGGATTTTTTAAGCTGATATTACCAGGATGATAATTAAACCATCGGTTTTCTACTGATTTTATTTTCTCATAATTCACCAATAGTTTGGTGACTTTAAGTTCGTAAGATTGGTACGTGTCTTTTAACAAAGAGGGTAGATGAATGCTAACATAGGCGTCTTCATAGCCCAAGTACAAAGTTTCATGGATAATTTTAAAACTCTTGATAAGTGTTTTTCTCAATCCCTGTTCTTCATCAATGAGTTTGACCACTCCATTTTGGTAGACATTTACTCCCTTTTCAGTTAGAATAAAGAGTGCATCAGCATAGGTTTTTACTCCTACAATCGAATTTCCGTAAATTTTTGATTTTGGAATGTGAAGCAGCTCTTTAAACTCTTTTCCATCCTCGATTACAAAAATATCTCCAAATTCCGCCCCAACAATCAGCTGATTAGCCGTAGTAGCGTAAATGCTTTTGATTTTTTCTACATCCCATACGCCGTTTTCTTTTAATGAGAACAATCCATTTTTGTCCAGTCTGAACAATCCTGCAAACACCGATGCAAAATAAGTTCGATCTTCTTTTCCAATGATTTGAGAAAGCATATTGGGAGTGTTGGGATCACTGGTCGAATAATGGGTATACCTGTCAGGTGAATTGAGGTCAGGGTAGATGCGCATACCTCCAAAGGGGTTGCTTTCTATGAGATAACCCTCCGGCGTAAATCCAAACACAAAGGTGTGTAGGGGAAGGTAACGGACAATACTGCCTTTTTTTGACACTTCGTATAGACCAATATTGCTATTAATCCAGTAAGATTCTTGATTGACTTTTAGTCCATAAAAAATAATTTCTCTCGACGTTAGCTGTTCATTCAATTCATAAAAATCATCCTCAATGGAAGGGATCCAAGATCTAGCATTCTTGAAATACCTAGCTTGAGCACGTTTGAACTCATTTTTAGATACTAGCATCTTGTTTGCCTGAATAAAAAGACCATTACTTTGAAGTATCACGTCCAGTGTATCGATCCCGGCAAATCCCAAAATCTCATGGTTATTGGATTCAAATAAAAGTAACCGTTTAGATAAATTGATTTCATACAACCCCTTATCCAAGCTTCCTACATATAAAATATCTGAACGTGGATTATAAGCCATAGACCAAAGATTGGAACTCTTAATATTCAATGGTTGATTTAAGGGGTTTAAATTTTCACTGCCTATACCAAAGACTCCACCATTTGGACTATAGAGTCCCATTCCAGCCGCTAGGAGTCCAAAGTTCTCGGTTTGGTGAAATTTATAAAAATTGGTGCTACTCTGAGTATAGTTCGGAGTTGGATTGGTAGATAGAAAAGACGTGAGGGGATATTGGCTGATTTGTTCTCTACCCGCAATATATAGTAGTGAATCATCGTGATGGATGCTGTAAATATATTCTAATGAGTTAATTAATTCAGCGCGATATGCACCAGCTGATGATGGTACTACTTCATATACGCCATTGCGATAGGTAGTGTAAAAAAAGCGATTTTCGTATTCAAAAAAACCTGAAATGAAGTTGAGCGCTTCATCTCCTTGACTATCGGATACACGAATTACTTCTAAGGTTTTTGTATGGATAAGATTAAGTCCGTTGGTTGTGCCAACCCATACATGGTCACCAAATACATGCATGCTTCGTATGAAAGGGGTATAGAGGCCTTCTTTTATTTGATGAAATGTATTTCCGTCAAACATGCTAACCCCACCACCATAACTACCAAACCACACCTGTCCATGATGGTCTTCTGTGATGTCCCAACAGCTATTGAATGCAAGCCCATCCTCCATGAAGAAGGAAAGAAATTCATTGTTTTGTTTGACAGAAACACCGTTTTCTGTACCTATCCAAAGCATTTCGCGTGAATCAAGGAAGAGTGAGCGGATAGCATTGTTTGGTAAGCCCTCTGCTATAGAAAAATTTTTGGTAATCTGCTGCTGAGCCTCAACTTGAGGAAGTAGTCCCCAGATAAGTCCAATCACCCAAATAGTTTTTGCTTGTGTCAGCCAGATTCTAATATGCTTATTCAAAGTTAAATAGTAGGGTTTTTCTACGGATAGATACACTAATCTCTTTACCTGAACGCATCACAATCTTACTTTCGGAGCGAATAAATCGTTGGATTTCCTTCATATTGACCAAATAGGATTGGTGAACCCTGACAAATTGTTCATTCGGAAGCAGTTCTTCAATAGCTCCTAGAGTTTTCGTTAGGGTGATGTACTCTCCGTTAGTCTTGTAAATGATTGTGTAGTTTTTTTGAGCTTCGCAGTAGCTAATCTCATCATGCTTGATAAATTCCAGTCCATAAATGGTACTAAAAGCACTGATATTAAGAACTTCTGATTTTTTAGTTTTTTTCTTTTCAGAGGATTGCTTGGAAAGGTATCGAAAGATGGTTTTTTGAAATTCTTGAGCGTCCAAAGGTTTGAGTAAATAATCGAAAGCATCTTTTTTGATAGCTTGAAGTACATGTTCTTCATGTGCTGTCAAAAAAATCACATCAAAGTTTCTTGGCTCCACAATATCCAACAAATCTAAGCCACTCTGATTTGGCATTTGAATATCTAATAACACCAAGTCGGGTTCTTGATTGTGAATAGCTACTAACGCATCCTTTACATCGCTACATTTTCCAATCACCTTTAATAGCCCTGAAAAATATTTTTGAATAAATATTTCTGTATTTTCTTGCGCATGAAATTCATCATCGACTATTAATACATTTAACATAATTGGGTGGGAGAATACTGGGTGACTTTTCAATAGTAAAATTATTGAAAAGAAGATTTTCAAAAAATACCCGATTATGGGTATTTTTTGCCTTTTTTAGACTAAAAAGTTGGGTTGAAATTGATAAAATATAACATTTTTAATATCATTGCCTCATCGGTGTCAAAATATTCATATTTTAAAAAGTTGATGTTAGTTTGTAATATTTCTAAATCAAACTGGAAATAATGGGCCTTTGATTCGCAAATATTTGTTTTCAGGAGGATTCGTGTGCGTTAAAACAAAAATTAAAAGTAGCATGAACATGAATCTTGATTTAACTTTTTTTCCTGAATAGTTTATTTTAGTTGATTACTTAATATCTTTAGCTATCCTATAGGCACGTGTTTATTTCATGAAAAAAATAATTTGTATTCTGCTTAGTGGCTACCTATTTGCTTGTCAATCATCTGAAAAAGATACTATAGATAGCTTTGCATCTTTTGAACTCACGATAGACACCGTCATGGTGGATTCCAAAGATGAAATTCTGATGGCAGCCGTCAATTCATTTTCTCATAGCTACACATTGGATTCCAAGACCTTAATCAATTGGTCTTTTGATGCATCTGAATTGGAAATGGTGGATTTGGAGAAGTTTGAACTCGTAAAAAAAGTTCGTATTGAAAAAGAAGGACCTGATGGGGTGGGACCAAATGCGTATCAGTTTCAGCTTTTGTCCAATGACCGGTATGCATTTATCGGTTGGGATGATAAAATTGTGATCACAGATTCGGATGGAAAAGTCGTTGATAGGTTAAGCTTGGATAAGCCTTGGATGTTGGAACAAAAAGGGGAAAAAGAATCGCTATCATTTTTAGGTTTTTCCGAGGATGGAAATACCATTTTTTGCAAGTTTTTAAACTTTGAAACATTAAACCCAGACGTGCTTGCGTTGGATTTGGTCAATGAAAGCAGCCGCATCATCCCAATGCCAGTCTTTCAATTGATGGATAAATATAAAGTGAAGTGGACTTCTGATGATGGCCGAAGTATGTCTATGTGGCATCCCTCTCATGACATGCTTCCTTGGAAAAGCGAGCTATTATTTTTTACTAACGCCTTGAATAGCATCTACAAGTACTCAATGGCAACTGACTCGTTAAGTTTATGGACTTATGAAAACCAGCTAACAGCCAGCAGCAAAACTGGAACTTACAAAAATGAAACCTCAAGCATGGAAGAAATGAGGGCTGAAACAGCTAAAATCTACCAAGAGGTGACCTTTACACTGCCCTTATGGGACGAACAAAAGCAGGTATTCTATAGAATTAGCTACCTAGACCTACCAAAAGTAGGGGAAGATCCAGTGAAAAAGCGGGTCTTTTTAAGTGTTTTGAGTCCCAACTTCGAATTACTAGGGGAAAAGGAATTGACCATGCTGTCTTTTGATAAGACCCCATCACCCAAGTTTGTAAAAGATGGAAAGCTATATTTATATCTAAACCTAGAAGATGAATTGGCTTATATACGGGTATCTATTAATGATTAATTACATAAACCAATGATATGCTATGCGTTGGATAATCAACAGAAACCGCTTGTGTTTTTCAGTTTGATTCTAGCCGTGCTTGTGGATGATCATCAAGTATTTCAGTTGTTTCTGCACCAAAACTAAAAAATGTATGAAAATTTCTTTCAAAACCTTTTCCTCACTTTTAGTGATAGCTATCCTAGCTTTTGCCTGTAATAAAAGTGATCAACAAAGTGGGTATGGGTATGCTGAATTGACATTTAGCATGGATACGGTCATGATCGATGCTGGGGAAGATGTGATTTATTTGAATGATAATCTGTTCATGTCAGATGCCACAGCTGATGGAAAGCTTTTGTACAATTTCAACCGGCGGGAAAATATCATGGAAACCATTGATTTGGATAATCTTCAACTTATTGGTAAAACCACCTTTGAAAAGGAGGGTCCCAATAGTATCGGTACTTTTTTAAGTGGTTTTTCTGCTTCAGAAAATAATAATTTATTGATGTGGAGCTATGGACTGACAGCAGAGTTTTCGAGTGATGCCATCAAGTTGAAAGATTTTCCTGTACTTCAGTCCATAGGTATTCCCAAAGATGATAGTTCTGTGTATCCATCTAGGTTGCTTAAAGTAAGCGGTACAGAGGATAGAGTGGTTGCTTTGTTTATAGAATGGAGTACTCGACGGTACTTTTTGGTGGATGTAGAAGGAGAAGAAGCAGAGGTAATCGAGTTACCAGCTTTCGAAAAATTGAAAGAGGCTTCTACAGATATTCTCTATGATGGACAATGGGCAGGAAGTTTTGGGTCCGGGGTGAGTTCTTCAGTGCATGGTGATAAATTGCTCATTAGCAATTCAGTTTTTAATGAATTGTATACCTACGATCCAGCTACTCGTACGCTAGCCGAAAAATCATGGGATGGACCTTTGGTGGGCAAGCAGCGTACCTACATGGGTCCCAAAAGCGTAGAGGGTGAAAGCCCGCAACAATATGAAGAGATGAAAAAAGTAGAAGAGGATTTTACGTTTACAAGTTTCCTTTGGGACGCGCAACACGAACGATATTATCGTTTTTCATACCAAAAGACCTTTGGAGAAGAAAAGGAAGAATGGGGATTTTATAAA
The DNA here is from genome assembly GCF_021596945.1 of Mongoliitalea daihaiensis. Classification (NCBI taxonomy): domain Bacteria; kingdom Pseudomonadati; phylum Bacteroidota; class Cytophagia; order Cytophagales; family Cyclobacteriaceae; genus Mongoliitalea; species Mongoliitalea daihaiensis. The sequence goes on from NZ_CP063779.1 coordinate 1,247,707, forward strand.
GCCACGGGGATAAAGCTTTACCTGAGTGTTTTTGATAAGAATTTAGACCTATTAGGAGAATCGCAAGTGCCAATTTCCATGGATAGGTTCAGTAAGGTATTTGTCAAGGATGGTAAAATCTGGATTTACCAAAATATGGATGATGAGCTGGGGTTTGTGAGGTTGAAGCTGGGGTTATAATAAATCTTACTCTGGGCTATTTTCGAAAATTTCATTGAACAACTCATTCATGTTTACTAATTGGTTGAACTTTTTCGCTTTTAGTCCATTTGTGAGTTTTTTATCATCTGTCCATTATTTTGCATCTAATTCAATGGTAAGTGCTACGAATGGAGTATCATTTTCAAACCAATAACTCCGCACCTATCCCAGGCCCATCAGGGAAGGTGATGGAAGTAGGGGTGATCTGAACTCCTTGGGCGATGTCCTGCGCTAGCAACATGGCCCCATCCATATCTACATAATCCAATAGTGGAGCTATGTGAGCAATAGCAGTTATCCCTACCGAAGATTCTGTCATGCAGCCGACCATCGTCTTCATTCCCAAACTTTTTGCCTCATGGATCATACGTAACCCCGGGGTAATTCCTCCCGCTTTCACCAGTTTGACGTTGATCCCGTGAAACAGGCCATGGCATTTTTTCACATCCGCCTCTACGATGCAACTTTCATCAGCCATGACAGGTAACTTTGAGTATTTGAATACCTCAGCCATACCTTCTAAGTCATCCTTCCCAAGGGGTTGCTCCATAAATTCCACACCCAACGCAGCCAATTCCTTCGAATAGCGAATAGCCTGATCAGCCGTCCAAGCACAATTGGCGTCGATACGGAATGTTGAATTTGTATGCTTGCGCAACTCACGGATAATTTCCAAATCTTGATCGGTTCCCAACTTGATTTTATACAAAGGCCAATCCACCTCCTTCATTTTGGAAACCATCTTGTCTAGGGTATCTATCCCGATGGTAAAATTTGTCAAGGGGATATTCCCGGGATTTAATCCCAAGTACTCGTACAGTTTTTTTCCTTCTTTCTTGGTAAAAATATCCCAAGCAGCTAAGTCCAAAGCACATTGTGCAAATGGATTATCTTTGAAAATGTCTTTCCCCAATTCCCACAGATGCTCCGGGCTGCTCCAATTTCCCTGTTCTACTAACTGACGTGCCGATTCTAATCGCTCACATATATTGGCTGAGGTCATCCCGTAAAAAGGATTGGTGGTCGTTTCTCCCAGCCCATAACAATCACCATCGCTAATTTTGACAATGATGGTGTCTTGCACATCCCTGCTTTGATGGGCAATGGTAAAGGTATGTTTCAAGGGAAGGTCGCGTACAAAGAATTCGAGTTTCATGGAGAATTTTTTGGGTTTTAGACAAAAGTAAATTTATTTTTTTATGAAAGTTTCTACCTTGGTACAAAATATTATGGCTGCTATGAAAATCAATGTTCAATCCTTCTTCCTTTTCCTTGTTGCATGCTTGACTTTACTTGCCTGTAACCCTAAATCGTCTCAACCAGTAATAGACGCTTCCATATACGAACAGGCCTTTGAGCAATACAAAGAACCAAGCGTGGACTATCGACGATTCAAATATGCGGATGTCATTCACTTAGTCACTGGAAGAAGCGATTCATTTGAAGTGGAGGAGGTAGGTAAGTCTATTTTAGGCAAGTCTATTTACCAAATGAGCATGGGTAATGGACCAACCAAAGTTCTCCTATGGTCTCAGATGCATGGAAATGAAGCGACGGCAACCATGGCCCTATTTGATTTATTCAATTTTTTAGAGGGTTCTGATGATGGTTTTGATGACTTAAGGTCCAAACTCAAGTCCCAACTGACCCTACGCTTTATCCCTATGCTCAATCCTGATGGGATGGATCTATGGATCCGAAGAAATGCCTACGATATTGATCTGAATAGAGATGCTCTAGCGCTGACTTCTCCGGAAGCGGTAATTTTGAAACACGCGCGTGATAGCTTCGAACCGATGTTTGGCTTCAACCTGCATGATCAGCAGACCTATTACACAGTTGGAGAGACGGGCAAACCTGCTACAATTTCAGTATTAGCTCCTGCTTACAATTATGCCACGGAAGTAAATGATGTTCGCAAAAGAGCCATGCAGGTCATTGTGGGGATGAATTCCTTAATGGAGCAAATTGAGCCGGGACATGTGGGTAAATATGATGATGCATTTGAACCACGAGCTTTTGGGGATAATATCCAAAAATGGGGTACGAGTACAATTCTAATCGAATCCGGTGGCTATCCCAACGATCCCGAAAAACAAATAATCCGCAAATACAATTTTATGATTATGCTGCATGCGCTGGAGCAAATTGCAGACAAAACCTATGAAGCGTACTCCTTGGATGACTATTATGCCATACCTGATAATACACTTCGCCTCATGGATTTGGTGATTCGAAATCTACCCTTAACCTTAGATGAGCAATCGTACACAGTGGATTTGGGTATTCGCAGAAGAGAAGCCGATGCACATGGGGATTATTATGTCAACGCTGTTGTCGATGATTTAGGAGACCTGTCCATATTTTATGGATACGATGAATTGGATGCTACAGGTATGCATGTTGTGGAAGGGAAAACTTTTGAGACCCCTTTCAAAGAACTTTCGGAAATTTCCAAAGAGAAGGCATTTGAACTTTTAAAAGAAGGTTATCTAGCGGTACGTGTACAAAATGCACTGGATAGGGAGTTGCACCAATTACCGATACAAGTGTTGAAAAATGGAAGTCTTAGCAATGCGTTTAAAACCGGGGCTAATTCCAATTTTTACCTGGAGCAATCCGGAAAGCTTCGATATGCAATTGTCAATGGATACTTGATTGATCTAGAAACTTCTGTTGATGGTTTGTACAAAATGAGAGTGCTTTAATTAAGGAAGTATGCAGATAAGGCTTATCCAAATCTGCATACTTTGCTAAGTTACAGTCTGATTTTTATCCCTCCATTGATTACAAATCCATCCAAAGGAGCATAAATTTCCCTAAACATAGGGTTATTGATACTGCCAGTAAAGATGCTGTCAAATCGTGTTTGTCTCGCATCGAGGAAGTTTTCAAAGTTGATATACACTGAAAAGCGTTCCCACATTTTTTCTGCCATGAATCCCATAATCCAATAGGACTGTCCTACCGAACCATCGGAAAGCTGTTGTGGGCTAAAGTAATAAGACTCCCAACCCACGCGTATTTCATCGTGGACTTCATAAAATAGAACGGAGTTGAGTCTATGCTTGGGGGTCAATGGGTATGTATTGCTTGTTCCTTGGCGGATGATCCGTGCATCTGTATACGAATAACCCATCAACCATTTGAAATCTCTCCATTCCCATTTCACATTGGTCTCCATTCCTCTGGTGTCCACATATCCGTCAATATTTTGTAACTGAAATGTATTGACACTCCCCCCTACTGTTTCCAAAAATAAAGGACGGTCCAAATAGGTGTAGAAAAACAGATGGTTGATGCTTACAAAAAGCGCATCATCCAATAGTCCCGTTTTGTAATTTACATCCCAATTAAGTCCATAGGAGCGTTCCAGGACATTGCTAGCAGGTTGAATTGGAAGGACGTTTTGGTACTGCAACCGTTCGGTTTCCTCCGTGAAAATAGTTGGTGCTTTGTACCCCAAGCCCCCACCAAATCGACTACTGAAATTAGCATTGGCTTTCCATAGCATGGCTACTCTAGGCAATACGGCCCAACCATAATCCGGTACATAATCCGTACGTAACCCACTTTCCAAAATCCACTGTGGCTGTATGGTCCAAGTGTTTTGTGCGAAAAGCCCATAGGTTTGTAAATGATAGCTTCTATCCAGCACTTGGTCCTGATCGATAAATTGTTCGGTGTACACGTTGGCACCCATCACCCAATCACTTTTGGTTTTATCAACTTGGTAATTTACTTCACTAAAGCTTGACCATTGTTGTCCCTGAAAGAGATAATTGTTGGTGGTCAGGCTTCTATCAAAGAAATTCACGGCATTTTTTACTTGCAAGCGTTTATTTTCATCTAGTTCATGATTCAATTGAAATTGGGAATTAATCCGAAAGCTCCTATTCTCCTCAAAGAATGCATTCGCAGGAGCATCTTGATTACGCAAAAGGGCCATGTTGCCACCTTTTCTATCCTCCTGGTTCATGTTGATTCCAAATTCAACGCTTGTTTGATTGCTTGGGTAGTAAAATAGGCGAGGATTAAAGGTGTAGCGTTGAAACTTTGGGATAGCTGAAAGCCCAATATCCGCTGGGTCAAAAGGACTATTGGCATTGTACGCAGCGAAGATGGTGCTGCCCCATTTGCCATTTCGCTTTCCATGAAATCCCGAAATATCAAATCCTCCTGCATTGGTGCCATTTAGTAAGAAGGAAGTTTCTCCTTCCTCCGTAGGCCGTTTGGAGATTAAATTGACCAAACCAGCGATGGCTCCTCCTCCATAGAGGGTGGAAGCAGAACCCTTCAATACTTCCACCTGCTGCAAATCCAGCGGGGGTATTTGGAGCAAGGAAAGTCCAGAAGCTGCTCCAGAGTACAAGGGAAAGCCATCTTTTAGTAATTGAGTGTAGCGACCATCTAACCCTTGGATTCGGATAGCGGCATTGGCAGAAGTAGGGGAAGTCACTTGAACCATAATGCCTGTGCTTTCACTCAAGAGTAAGCGGATATCACCAGGCTTCATGTTGGCTTTTTCCTCCAATTCTTCCCCGGCTATCAGTTCGATTCTCGTTGGAATATCAGCGATTGTTCGAGAGGAGCGGGTAGATTGCACCACTACCTCATCCATATCCCCATGTTCTTCATGCATGTGGATAATGGTCATTGCTGTCTCGGTCGGCAATGTCAACGTTACCCGTTTTCGTTCATAGCCTATCAATGATAGTTGAAGTTGATAGGTACCCATGGTTAAGTTTTCGAAAGAAACCATCCCATCGGCATCTGTCACCCCTCCGCTGTTGGTTCCTGTAATTTTGACAATGACTCCTGGAATGGGAGTTTCGTCGTGTTCATCAATTATTTGAAGCTTAAGGCTTGCTGTTTGTGCCGATACAAGAGAGCAAAGCATGGCAAGCCACAAGCTGAATACTAGTTTTTTCATGCTTGTTTGACGTTATACTGGAAAATTTTTGAGCTTATATACAGGCACACAACATCCTACTGATCATTTACTCAGTGGGAGAAAATGGGCATGCACCTGTTTGGTTAAAAAATCAAGCAAACTTCGGGGGGTGCCAAAAATGATGAATCCTATCGGTGATAGTAAAAGATGGGATGATTGGGTGGTTTTCTATTAAGAATGCGCTTGTGGCAATGGTCCAACTTGGGTGAATAGATAGGGGAGCAAATGTTGAGCAATGCTTACAATTAGAAAAAGGCGGACAGCAGTTTCCATCCGGGTGATCGTGGGAATCATGCTCATGGTGAGTCAATTCAATACTTGTCTCCTCATGTTCACAATGGTCCATCCCATGGGGAGGAAAAGCCATGATGGTAATCAGGTATAGTAAAAAGAGTTGACTAAGTATTTTCACACGAGAAAGTTAAGAAAAGTCTGGTAAAAAATTACCCAAAGTTTTATTCATGAATCAAATCAATGATTTTTTTAAACATGGAAATTCCTGTTTCGATGATTTCATCGGGAAAATCAAAGGTTGGTTCGTGGAGTTGGGGCTGTTGAAGTCCCGAACCCAATCCAAATAACAAGGTTTTGGTATGGGAGGAGAACAGGCCAAAGTCTTCAGACCAGCGGAAAGGTTGCTTGGCTTCGAGGATATCCAAGGCTAATTCATGGGCAGCTTTTATTCCGATAGCTGTAGCCTCGGGATCATTATGCGTTGCAGCAAAACTTTCGGTCAGCGTAATTTCTAAGCCGAGACCGGATTGAGCGGCGAGTTCTTCCGCTAATCTTCGAGCTTGTTCTACCAAGAGATCCCTTACTTCATTTGTAAATCCCCGCAGAGTAGCCATGACTACAGCTTCTCCGGGTGTGGTACCAAAAGCCACCTCGCCCAATTTGGCATGAATGACCGTGACCAGGCTAAAATCTTCTATGGATGCTGGCAACTTTTCTAATCCCAAGACTAGTTCTGCCATCGCTTTTGCAGGTGATTTGCCAGCTTCCGGATGTGCGGAATGGGAATTCCACCCTTTCAAATGAATACTGATTCCTACAGAGGCAGCTGCAAAAGCCCCCTCTTTTAATACAATTTGATGCAATTCGTAGCCTGGGAGGTTGTGCAATGCAAACGCATAATCTGGATAGACTTCGGCAAACCGGGGGTCAGCAATGACAGCTTCTGCACCTTCTCCTGTTTCTTCAGCAGGTTGAAATAAAAGTACCACCCGGCCTTTGCTGGGTTTGTTTGCTGACAAATGCATCCCAAGTCCTGTAATTATTGCCATATGTCCATCATGACCACAAACATGGGATGTGCCTGAAATTTTACTGCTGTGGGAAATGTTTGGATTATTTTCTTGGATTGGCAAGCCATCCAATTCACAACGAAAAAGGCTGGTCGGACCAAGTTGAGGCCCTTCAAACACATACGCTAAACCTGTTTTTCCCAAGGCAGTGTAATACCGGTCTATCTCTAATTCTTGAAATAACTCGTGGATTTTTTGAGCAGTTTTGGATTCATTGCCGGAGATTTCTGGGTATTGATGCAGGTATCTACGGAGCTGAATGAGCGATTGTATCGTTGGGGTGTTCATGATTTGCTTGGGATAAAATTAAAATCTTCTGGCTCAAGGGTATTGAAAGTTGCGAGAACTTTTTAAATTCGAATGTCCTTGATAGGTTAAAATAGCAATAAAAATGACAGAAGAACAAAAAATCAGCCTAGAACAAGAAATTGAGCAATTGAAAGCAAGTCTTACAGGTGACATGTTTGCAGATATGGATATCCGAGACAAAATCCACAACTTGGAGATGGTAGTCAAAGGCATCAAACCTATGGATAGCTCTATTGATTGTATTGGGTGTGGGAGTTAAACTAGATCAGTATGAGTTCACAGGATATCCGTTGGCAGCAGCGATTTGAAAATTACCTTAAAGCTTTGGGCAAGCTTGAGATGAGTATTGAGTATATCAAGAATGCTGCTAATTCAAAAAATGTTCATACTCCAAGTAAGTTGGCGACTGATCAGTCGGATATTTTGGATGACTTAATTAAACAAGGGTTAATCCAAAGTTTTGAATTTACCCATGAACTTGGGTGGAATGTAATCAAAGATTATGCTGCATACCAAGGAAATCCAGAGATTAGAGGATCGAGGGATGCCATTCGGGTTGGTTTTAATATGAACCTTATTGAAAACCCTGAGGTATGGATGGAAATGATTATAAGCAGAAATAAGACTTCTCATACATACGACGCAAATACAGCTGAGGAAATTTTCACTAGAATAATAAGAGATTTTTTTCCAGCATTCATATCCCTTAGGGAAAAAATGAGACAAATGATAGAAAAGAATCATTGATTCTACTACTTAGATAATTTATACACCTAGCCATTATGGATTTTGGTTTATCACCAAATACTATCAAGCAAATTAAATCTATTCTGAAACAGTTTCCAGAAGTAGAAGAAGCTATTATGTACGGAAGTAGGGCTAAAGGCAATTACCGTCCCAATTCTGATATCGATTTAACATTGATTGGGGAGAAGCTTGACTTTTCATTGTTGTTGAAAATAGAAGTTGCGTTAGATGACTTGTTGCTACCCTATAAAATCGATCTTTCTTTATTCAGCAAGCTAAATAGTGAAGCATTAATTGACCATATTCAAAGAGTCGGGATAAAATTTTACGAGAAATTGGAGGTACAAACATGAATAACCTAACAATTTTTTTCCTTAAGGAAGTTGCCTATACTGCGTACTAAAAACCCCCCACCCAATTTTTTCGTGAATTACCAATACACCATTAATTTCTAGATTATGAGGCGATTGGTTTTTCTTATGTTCATTCCCTTTTTTCTCCCATTGCTCACACTAGGGCAAGAAGAGGAATTTTCAAGGGGTACCGATGAGATAGCATTTGATAAAGTCTATTTGCATACGGACAGGCCGCATTACTTTTTAAAAGATACCATTTGGATCAAAGCATACGCTTGGTCTGCTGTAGCTGCTGAAGGCTTAAGGCCTTCGAGGAGTCAGACCTTGTACTTGGCATTGAAAAATCAACAGACCGGTGAGTCCGTATTTCAATCGCCAATTTTATTGGATGCAGGGATGGGTTCTGCTCAAACCGCATTGGGGGACATCCCTGTTGGGGATTATGTATTGCTCGCCCAAAGCAAGGACATGAGTGACTGGGATCCCGACTATACATTCCAACGTCCCATCCGGGTGTCAGAAGTGGGGGCTGTACGTCTGGTCCAGCCAAGCACTGCTTCCAAAGAGACTGCCCCTCTAGCTTATCAAAATGGGATACGAGTAGGCCTGAATCCATCCGAGGGAAATTATCAGCTGATCATCGAGCGGAGCAAGGATCAGGCCGATAGCGTGTTTCAGTTGATTGGCTTGCAGCACGGAAAACTCGCTTATGAGCGAATATTGGCATTGCAGCAGGGGAGAAACGTATACATGTTGGATTCAAAAGCTTTTTTGCCCGGTTTGGCAGATTTTGCTTTCGTCAACAGTCAAGGGGATATCGTCGCGGAAAGACCAATTTATTTTCATCCCCAATCTATTCCCACGCTCAAGATAACCACAGACCGACAAAATTACCGACCACGGGAGCGTGTGGAGGTATTGTTGCAGGTGTTGGATGAATTTGGGGAGGGTCTGGAAGCTGATTTTTCAGTTTCAGTAGTGGATTCCAAACAAGTAAGTTGGCCGCCGGATATAAGTAACATTGTCACAGAAATGAAATTGGGTGCTGTCTTGGGGAAGGGTTTTGAGCTAAGTCCACAGCACTTGAAACATGCTAATGCAATAAAGGAACTCAATGATCTGATAGCCCACGAAAAAAGCCGTACTGCACTTTCAAATTTCACTAGCTTATCAGAAAAACAACCAAAACAAAGTTATGGTATCAAAATCAAAGGAAGAGCTACAGATAAAGAAGGGGAATCGTTAGCTCCTGGGGTTGAACTGGAGCTTTTAGTATTTCCCGAAAAAGGTATTCCCATGATGGCATCAGTCGAAATTGGAGAAAAGGGTACTTTTGAGCTGGATAATCTGTATTTTCAAGGCACTGCTTCCATTGTGGCAAGAAGAATAGAGAACAAAAGGAAGCGTACCTTTTCAGAAGTTTTGGAGGGGCATCAACTGCAATTTGAACAGCCGGATTTACCACAGCCTACACTACAAACCCGATTTGAGGATATCCACGAAGGATTCGATTTGGATGATATTCGCCGTTATTCGGTTATCCGAAATAGCAGATTGAGTGAACGTATAATTGATTTGGATCCCGTTACAGTAACATTACCGGCTTGGACACTTGGTCGGCCGAAAGATACTAATGAATTTACCGTTTGGGCAAATTACGTACTGGAAACTCCAGAAAAAGGATTTGATCATTTTAATATCCTTCAATATTTGAGGGGTAGAGTTCCTGGAATCATTATCTCGGACAGTCCTCCAGGAATTTTTTTGAGGTCGAGTCATCTTCAAACTGCCAGCTTCGCTCAGCTGAATAGCATTGATGGAGGAGGGAATTCAGCAGGTGGTGCTGTTATCTTATTGGATGGAATTCTTGTTGATGCAGGTTTGATTGCTACAATTCCCATGTCGCTTGTAAAACGGGTTGAAATTTTTAGTTCCGTTGCCTCTACTAGTGCGATTCTGGGTCCAAGAGGAAGTATGGGAGCTATCAATGTAGTATCTAGACTAGTTAACCCTCACCAAGCCATGTTTGATAGAAATAATGTTGCCTTGGCAAAAGGGTATAATGAATCCATTAATTTTCCACAAAGAGAGCCGGGTGACCGGCAAATAGACATGTTCAAAACGAATTTGGATGCCACAGTTTATTGGAATCCTTATTTGAGTACAAACTCCAAGGGGAAAGGTGAGTTCGAGTTTGTTTTAAATGATCTGACATCTGAGCTTACAATTATCGTGGAAGGGATGAGCAAATCAGGCCGCCCAGTAATGGGTGTACAAAGAATAATTGTAGAATAAAGCTAGATTTTAGGGGCTAGATATCCTCTTAATTTCTTCGGCAAACAAATATTTATTCCTAATTTTAAGATTATGAGACAATTGGTAATGCTTTTTTTTATTTCATTCCTTTTTCCATGGAGGGTAATAGGACAAGAAATTACGGAAGCATCAGGAACATCAGCGATTGCTTTTGATAAAGTTTATCTTCATACCGACAGGCCCCACTACTTTTTAAAAGATACTATTTGGATTAAGGCTTATGCTTGGTCGGCGGTTGCTGGTGAAGGATTGCGACCTTCAACTAGTCAAACATTGTACCTAGCGCTTAAGAATCAACAGACTGGCGAGTCCTTAGTTCAAACGGCTGTATTATTGGATGAGGGTATGGGTTCTGCCCAGATAGCCTTGGCGGACGTTCCGGTGGGGGATTATGTTTTGCTGGCGCAAAGTGAGTCCATGCGTGCATGGGAATCGGACTATACGTTTCAACGTCCCATTCGAGTATCAGAAGTGGGAGCTGTCAGCCTAGTCCGGGGATCCACTGCCTCCAAACAGACTATTCCCTTACCTTATCAAAATGGTTTGAGGATCGGTCTGACTTCTTCTGAGGGAAATTATCAGCTAATCATTGATCGGACCAAAGAACAAGCGGAAAGCGTCTTTCAGTTGATAGGCTTGCAGCATGGGAAACCTATGTACGAGCAAATTTTATCCTTACAGGAGGGAAAAAACGTCCATAGCTTGGACTCAGAAATGTTCTTACCCGGATTAGCAGATTTTGCATTAGTCAATGAACAGGGAGACATTGTTGCGGAAAGACCAGTTTATTTTCATCCCCAAGCGATTCCAACCTTGAAGATTTCCACAGATAGGGAAAACTATCGTCCACGTGAACGTGTGCAGGTATTGTTACACATACTAGATGAATTCGGTGAAGGATTGGAGGCTGATTTTTCAGTTACTGTGGTGGATTCCAAACAAGTGAGTTGGCCAGATGATATGAGCACAATCGTTACAGAGATGGAGCTTGGATCAACCCTCAATGTACCGTACATTTTTTCTCCACACGTATTTGAAAAAGATCTAGATAATGCTACCAAAGAAATAAATAATCTAATTGCTTCTAGTCAAAGTTTGACAGCCTTGTCGAGGTATACAGCTCAAGAAGGGGGAACATTTGTAGAATATTCCGGTATCAAGCTCAGCGGTGTAGTCAAAGAAAAAGATGGGAAATTTTTTGAAAAAGGGACAAATTTGGATTTTCTTATTTTTCCCAATCAGGGCAGTCCTATTATGGCCTCATCAATGGTAGGTGATGACGGAAGGTTTTTGGTAGAGGATGTCATGTTTCAAGGAAATGCAGCGGTGCTAACTAGTCGGTCAGGAAAAGAGGGTAAGAAGAATTTTTCTGAATTTTTAGAAGCAACGCAGGTCACTTTCGAACCTATATCTTTACCTGCTCCCAACTTACTTACTCACTACAAAGCGGTGAAAGAGGTGAATAGTTTGGATGATATCCGTCGGTATTCGGTTATTCGGAATTCCCGGATGGAGGAGCGCGTGATTGATTTGGATACGCTGACCATTGAAAGACAATCTATGACCTTTGGGTTTACAGATCGCACATCACTTTATCTAAATCAACCCGATATTCGGTTAGAAATACCTGAGAAAGGATTTGAAAATCTTAATTTCTTCCAATATATCAGAGGAAGAGTTCCTGGATTGAACATGGTCGGAGATGTGAATGATATAGGGAACCCTCCGCTCTTATTTTTTAGAAACTCACAGTTTACCAATAGAAACCCAGGAAATAATCCGGGGGCCCTTTTTTTAATTGATGGAGTTGTGGCGAATAGATTTATGGTTGCTCCCTTAATGATGAGAGATATTGAGCAAGTAGATATTTTAAATTCTGTCGCCAGTCAAACAGCGGTGGGCATTCAAACAAAAGGTGCAGGGGTGATCAATATTTTGACCAGGAGAGCTAGTCCAATGAATAGCTTCAGCAAAGAAAATGTGGCACTTGCCAGGGGTTATCAAGAATCAGTCAGATTCCCAATCAATCAAGAAGGGAGCCTTGAAAAAGATATTTTCAAGGCCAATTGGAATGCAACAGTTTTTTGGAATCCCTATTTAGAAACGGATTTCGAAGGGATAGGAAACTTCGAATTTGTATTAAATGATTTACAGTCTGAATTGAAGATCATCGTTGAAGGAATGAGTAAAACGGGTCAACCAATTTTTGGGAGTTATACTATTCAAGTAAAGGAATGAAACGACTGATCATTTTTCTTTTTTGGATTACATTGGGCTATTCGGCAACTTGTGCACAAGGTTTGGTAAGAGGACTTGTTTTGGACCATGATACGCAAGAACCATTACCATTTGCTACTGTCTTTTTATCCAATACCACCTTTGGACAAGTTACCGACAAGGATGGGAAATTCAGTATTGCCTCTGTGCCTGCTGGCGAATACGAGATCATTGTAAGTTTCATGGGTTATCAAACCTTCCAGCAATTGATTGAGATAAAAAATGACATACCCTTGCAGCTCGAACTTCGTGTAAAACCCACGGTGGTGGATCTGCAGGAAAAGCTAGTTGAGGAGAAAAGAGACAAATCCTGGTACAAGAATTTGAAGATTTTTGAACAGTATTTTTTGGGCACGAGTATGAATGCAAAAAAGAGTGTGATTCTTAATCCCAACGTACTGATTATGGATGATCAGCAAAAACCAGGCTACCTGTTGGTCTCTGCAAAAGAACCGATCATGATTGAAAATCCAAACCTCGGATATCAGATTAGCTTTGTACTAAAATCCTTTGAGTGCAATCCAAAAGAGGAGCGTTGGAGCTACTACGGCTATCCTTATTTTGAAGAATTGGAAGTTCCCGTCCGGAGAAAGAGCCGTATTTCCAAAAATCGAGACAGGGCATACTATGGCAGTTTGACTCATTTTTTGCAAGCGGTCTACCAGGATAGCCTTGAGAAGGAAGGCTTCGAAGTGTACTTGGTCAATCGGATAAAAGGAGAAGATCAGCTCTATCAAGAAGTGGTGTCAGATGTACAAGTAAATCCCATGGATATGGTACTCCGAGATGAAGAAGGAAACACATTCTTCCATTACAGAAAACCCATTTTTGTGCGATACAATCATGAAACAGAAGAGATCGCTTTCAGTATGCGCTACAATCAGGATAGGGCTCCCATACAAACCAGCAAGTTTATCTTGTTGGTGCACAGGATTCGATTGGAGTCGGATGGAAGATATTTCCCTGCTTCTGGAATTTATACGGAAGGATACATGGCTTGGGAGCGGGTTGCTGATTTAATGCCATACGGCTATACAGCATCCATGCAACGGGAGAACAATAGCACAGAAAAAGGCCTTGGAAATTGAGTACCAAGGCCTTTTTTATTCACAAAATTTCAGCAATTATCTTCTATTACGTGCGCGTTTCATGGGGTTGTCTCCGGAGGACACACCTCTTGCACCACCTGCACCTTTGAACATTTCAAATCTGCTTGGTACAAATTGTCTTGGCCAATAATTGTTACTTTCATCGATATCGGCAGTTTCACGCAAAGGATCTAACACGATATGGCTGACTTCTTTTTTCTTTGCAAAAACCTTAGTTACCTGCGTTTCATTCAATCTCCAGATTTGTGCAGGAATGTGCTCAATTTCTGAAGTACCATCGGTGTAGTTGAATTGAATAATCAATGGCATCACCAAGCCTCCTTCATTTCGGAATGTCATCTCATAGAAGTTCATCCCAGAATTGAGCAATTCTTTTTCTTTCGTGCTGAGGCGATCCATAAAGTCTTTGTATGCTTTCTCATCATCTGGTGTTACTGTGAACGGGTTATAACTGTTATAGAAATCCCGCGTAGCAGGGTCTCTTTCTAACACTGTTTGCGGAATATCTTTCATATTTCGCTCCACACCCACATGATACGCCTCACGTTCGGCATCTTTTTGCTGGTCCGCTTTCTTTTGAGCAGGTGTGCGGTTATCCAATTTAAACCAACGAACTTGGTCAATGGAAATATCGACAGCTTCTGTTCCAAAGAACCAACCTCTCCAAAACCAATCCAAGTCAATACCAGAGGCGTCTTCCATGGTTCGGAAGAAATCATCTGGAGTAGGGTGCTTAAACATCCAACGCTGTGAGTACTCTTTGAAAGCAAAGTCAAATAACTCTCTGCCCATAACAGTTTCTCGTAGAATATTCAACGCAGTAGCAGGTTTTGCATAAGCATTGGGTCCAAATTGGATGATGTTTTCAGAGTTGGTCATGATAGGTTCCAACAATCTTTTTTCCGAAGCCATGTAAGGGGCAATTTTGTGTGCTGGTCCTCTTCGGGAAGGATAGTTTCTGTCCCACTCCTGCTCTGCTAAATATTGCAAAAAGGTATTTAAACCCTCATCCATCCAAGACCACTGTCTTTCGTCAGAGTTGACAATCATCGGGAAATAATTGTGCCCTACTTCGTGAATAATAACTGATATCATCCCATACTTTACCGCATCTGAGTAGGTGCCATCTTCGTCCGGTCTTCCATAGTTGAAGCAAATCATCGGGTACTCCATACCATTGGACCCTTCTACAGAGATGGCCACTGGATAGGGATAATCAAAGGTACGAGCAGAGTAAGATTGGAGTGTATGTGCGACTACACGAGTAGAATATTGCTCCCATAATGGATTGCCTTCTTTACCATAGTAAGACATGGCCATTACGTCTTTTCCGCCTTGTTTCACAGCCATGGCATCCCAGATGAATTTTCTAGAGGAAGTCCAAGCAAAATCACGGACATTTTCAGCGTGGAAAACCCATGTTTTTTTGTCTTTTGCTTTTTGCTTTTCCAAACGTTCTGCCTCCGCTTGGGTACGGATGACGACGGGTTTGTCGTAGGTTTTTTGTGCCTGATTCCAACGCTGCATTTCTGTGGAGGACAAAACCTCTGATGCATTTTGGAGAACACCCGTGGCACCTACCATGTGGTCCGCAGGAACGGTGATTTTTACTTTATAATCTCCAAAAACCAAGGCAAATTCTCCTCTGCCAACAAATTCCTTATGCTGCCAACCTTCAAAATCGGAGTAAACAGCCATTCTTGGGAACCATTCTGCCATGGTGTAGAGGTAGTTACCATCTTTAGGGAAAAACTCGTAACCTGGACGTCCACCGATGAAGCTCATTCTATCATGGATATTAAAACTCCAATCCATGGTAAATTCTGTAGTTTCACCTGGCTTTAGAGGCTCCGGTAAATCCACACGCATCATCGTTTTGACAATGGTAACTGGGATATCTTGACCTGCAAGGTTTTTGACGTTGCTGATTTTAAGCCCTAAATCCATATCATGCCACAGAATGCTTTCCAATTGACGCAAGTTCATGCGTGGATTGATGCGGCTTTCAGCAATTTTAGGGGTATTGGAATCTTTGTCCCGCTCATTTTGGTCCAACTGAATCCAGAGGTATTTCAATTCGTCGGGTGAATTGTTGATGTAGGTGATTTTTTGCCAGCCTTTGATGGATTGATTATCGTCATTGAGTTCAACCTCAATCTCATGATTAGCCTGTTGCTGCCAGTACATATGCCCCGGAGCACCGGATGCGGTGCGGTAGACATTGGGAGAGCGAAGAACAGTCCCTAACTGTTCGAATCGTTCTGCATGGTTTTGTTCAGTTCTTTGGGCTTGAGAAGGCATTGCAAAAATAGCCGATGCCATAGCCGCTAGAAGTAAATGTTTCTTCATATAGGTTAGTGATTGCTTCGTTGATGGAAACAGCAAGATACTACATGAATTTTAATTCATGTAGAATTTTACAGTAAAGGCGGATTTTTTTGATTACCAGAATTTTGTTTCCAGAATCATCATGATGGCCATCCCCAACACAACGGAAGAAATTACCAAAGTCCAATCCTTGCGATTAATACCAATCACTCCCACCAAAATCATGGAGCTCAATAAAAAAAGCCCAACTATGACTAATTGGCCCACTTCCAAACCAAGGTTAAATGCCAATAGCGGTTGGAAAATGGAGGCTTCTTTTCCTAGCAAAGAGCGTAAATAATTACTAAATCCTAATCCATGAATTAAGCCAAAAATCAGCGCAAAGAAGTAATTCAATTGTACACCTCTGCCATTGCTGGGCTTGGGTTTGAATATGTTGCTGAGAGCTGTAATTGCGATGGTTACTGGGATCAAAAATTCGATCAGATCAGCATTTACCTTTAGTACATTCAAAGTAGCCAAAGCTAAGGTAATGGAGTGACCAACGGTAAATGCAGTCACTAAAATGATGATTTTTTTCCAATCTCTTCCAAGGTAAATTGCACAGAGAGCGATTACAAATAGGATATGGTCAAAGCCATCCAAGTCCAAAATATGTTGGATTCCTAATTGAAAATATAACTGAAATTGATTCATTTGCTGAAATGTAGGGTTTCTAAGTCGAAGCTTCCGATTATTAATTAACTTGCAAAGAAAATAAATAAAGCCATTCCAATGCCACTAAATTTGATTTTCGTTCTCTTTATTTCCTTCAAGATTGCATTGCATCCCTTCTATATCAGCTTGACTGAAATACGGTACAATGAACAAACTAAGTCCTTGGAAATCGCTCAAAAGATTTTTTGGGATGATTTGGAAGTAGCTCTTGGCGAATTGAATCAAACGAAGATTAACTTCTTGAAGCCTGAAAATCAGGAGCATTTGGACCAAATGATCGAGGCTTATTTGCTGAAGCATAATCAAATCATTGTCAACAATCAAAAAGTAAAGTTGGCGTATTTGGGTTATGAAGTGGAGGAAGATGCGGCTTGGTTTTACCTAGAGGCTCCACGGATCAATTCCCCAAAAAGAGTAGAAATTCAATCCGATATTTTGATCGAGCAATTTCCTGGACAGCAGAATATCATCAACTTCTTTGTTGGCAACAAACCAAAAAGCTTGATTTTGCAAAAAGGGAAAGAACGGGGGACACTTAGTTTCTAAATCCAACTTCGGAAGTGTTCACGCAAAGGGGAAGCTAAGCCGCAGTGTTTGAGTTTGTCATAAAATCTAAATTTGAAAAGTCCACGAATGGCACGAATGACACGAAAGAATATTCGCTAGACTTTTGGGATTTAAATTGAATTTATTCGTTTAATCAAGTTTTTAAATTTTTGCGCATGGCTTACGATTACACGAATCCCTAAAATCTAAAATCTACCCTCTAAAATTTAAAATTGAAAAGGTCCACAGATTTCTCAGAATAGCACAGATGGATTTTTTCACGCAACGATCGCCAAGACTTATCGCAACGCTCGCAACATAGGAATTTACGCCTAAACCAAATCTAAAATCTACCTTCTTAAATTTTAAATAAAAAAGGTCCACGAATGACACAAAAGGACATTTGCTAGACTTTTAAGATTTCAATGGAATTTATGCGTTTGAACAGATTTTTAAATTTTTGCGCAGAGCTTACGATTACACGAATCCCTAAAATCTAAACTCTACCCTCTAAAATCTAAAATTGAAAAGTCCACGAATGACACGAAAGTATATGTTCCTGGGATTTTGGGTTGACGTTCCATAGAAGCGGGTTCAAACCTGCGGAAATGAATTGTGCCCTTCTCATATTTCACGGATTAAAACCGGGGTAATTGATGGAGTTAACTAGTTGAATCGTAATTTCTCTCCTTAGGCACAAATTTTTCAATACTGATTTTTCTGCGCTTTCCGTGTATTCTGCGAACTGTCTTGGTTCTTGATTCTTGGCTCTTGTTTCCAGCTAGCTTCTCGTCTCTCGCTCCTGCTTGCAGCAGGCAAGTCTAAACTCTCCTCTCATCTCTTCATCACCGTCCCGCATTTTCCACACCTCGTATTTGCTGGATTGGACCAGAAGCGCTCCATGATGGGGGGAAGTTGAGATACGATATCCGTGATTTCCTGGTATTCTTCGTAGAGTTTATTTCCGCAGTTTTCACAATGCCAAATAAAACCATCTTTTTCACCGGGTTTTCGGTAGCGCTCCATGACCAACCCGATGGTATTCGCTGGACGGCGTGGAGAATGAGGAGTTCGTGCAGGTAACAAAAACATCTCTCCTGCCTTGATTTCAATATCACGGACCTGTTCGTCTTCCACGATTTTGAGGGTAATATTCCCTTCCACTTGGTAAAAAAACTCTTCCCCTTCATTGTAATGGAAGTCTTTCCTTGAATTGGGGCCTCCTACGACCATCACAATGAAATCATCGTTGCCTTTATACATGACCTGATTCCCAATAGGTGGCTTCAATAAATGGCGGTTGTCTTCAATCCATTGATGAAAGTTGATAGGTTTAGCGATTGGCATAGTGAATTCGTTTTTCCGTTAAACAAAGAAAAGCCCCGAATTTGTTTAAACCAATTTTTTATCTGTGTAAAATGACGGAACTTTGAAGTCAAATAATCACCCTATGAACCATCCCATTATTGACTTGCATTGTGATATGTTGTCCTACTTGGCCAATGTGCCGCATGCAAACCCGGCCAACTCCTCGGATATTGCCTGTGCCATTCCTTTATTGAAGGAAGGAAATGTTCGGATGCAAGTATGTGCTATCTATACCGATGTTCGAAAAGGCAGCATGGATTTGGGAATCAAACAGGCTTTCAAATACCGAGAGATGCAGATGTTCTTTGCCAAAGACTTGCAGCGGGCTGATGTGGATTTTATTCAAAACTTTACCAGTCAAGAAAAAATTGGGACAGTAGTTGCCATTGAAAATGCCGCAGGCTTGGCAGATGAGTTTGTACCACTTTCTAAGGCCTTTGAGACCTTGGACTATATCTTGAAGTTAACAGGAAGAATAGCCTATATTAGTTTGACACACCATACAGAAAATCGCTTTGGTGGAGGAAATTATACAGAGGGGGTTGGCTTGAAAGAAGATGGAAAGCGATTACTCGATTATATTGCGGGCAAAACAATTGCGATCGATTTATCCCATACATCTGACTTATTAGCAGAGGGAATTTTAACCTACATCGATGCGCAAGGATTAGACATTCCTGTGATTGCTTCTCATTCCAACATTCGATCAATATGGAATCATAAACGGAATTTAACAGATGAATTCATAAAGGAAATTATCCACAGAAAAGGCTTGATTGGGATTAACTTTTTGAGAGCCTTCTTGGATACTGACAATCCTGATAGAGTTTATGAACATTTGGTTTATGGTTTTCAAAATGGTGCAGAGGAGCAAATGGCTTTTGGTGCAGATTTTTTCTACACCAAGGATTGGCCGTATCAGATGCGATTACCTTTTTATTTCCCGAATGTGGAGAACGCAAGTAAATATCCAGCTATTTTGGAGCGACTGAAAGCTGACTTATCCACAGAACAGTTGGAGAAACTTGCTTATGGGAATGCTCAGCGATTTTTTAGTAATTTGTGGAAATAATTGATACGCTATGTCCTCTCATCATTTTGTCAAAGAACAACAAGAGCCTGCTTTGCTCATCCTTTCCACGGAAGGTCTGAGCTTTGAACAAGTAGCTCCTTTGTTGGAATGGGTACCTACGGTATTGGTTGCCCAATCAGAAGTTGACCAAGTCATTTCCTGGGGGATAAAAATTGATTTAATTCTTGCAGAGATGAGTTATCAACAAGCCAATTTCCACTTGTTGGAAGAGCAATATCCAGTAAAATTTGTTGGAGTCAGTCAGCAGGATTTTCTTCAGGAAGGTCTACAATATCTGATAGCAACCAAACACGGGGCTGTGAATATCATTGGTTATCCACATTCGGAGGTGGAGTATTTACTACCATTCATGGAGTTTTTGGATATCGTGATTTGGGATGCACCCTTGCGTTATTTCCCTATCAAATCTGGCCAATTCAAAAAATGGTTTTCAGAAGGTACTCAAATACAATTACATGCACCCGAAGGAACATTTATTGAAGTGAAAAGTCCCGACTCGAACGAATTAATTTCTATCAAGCATGCCACCATAATGGAATTACCTGAAGGCAGTACAGCATTTAAATCTAATGGCTTGTTTTGGGTTGGTGAGTTTGTTTGAAACACTGTTTTTTCTTCGATTGAGGGGTGTGGATAAGTTAATTTTAACAGGATGCAAATTGGGCTAACATAACGTATTGTTTTTATTCATTTCTGTTGGATGTGGCCGATATCATTCTATCTTTACCATTCAAATCTTGATGGATTTGTACCTGTTGATAACCTATAGTAGCAAGTAAGTTCGCTGTTTCTTTTCCTAATCCTTCATTGATCTCAAGGTAAAGTTTTCCTCCAGTTTTTAAGGAAATTTTTGCTTTGATGGCAATCTCTCGGTAAAAAATGAGTGGGTCTTCATCGTATACGAATAGAGCTAAATGAGGTTCATGTTCCAAGACATTGGGCTGCATCAACTCTTTTTCTGAGTACTTGACATACGGTGGATTGCTGACGATGATATCTAAATTATCCACAGGGATTGCATCCTTTAAAATATCAGTTTGATAGAAATCTATGTTTGCTCGAAGGTCTTTTGCATTTTCCTTAGCTACCTCAAGTGCTTCTTCTGAAATATCCAAAGCAGCTACTCTTGCTTCCGGAATTTCCAAGGCTAAAGAAATGGGAATACAACCTGAACCGGTTCCTATGTCTAATATGCTTGGATTTGGAATGGTATTCTCTTTGATAATCAAATGAACGAGTTCCTCTGTTTCATTGCGAGGGATTAACACAGCAGGGCTGACACGAAACTCTCGCCCGTAAAAGGGTGCTTTTCCCAAAATGTACTGAATAGGTTCTTGTCTCATCAGTGCTTCTAGTGCTTGTTTCATCCCAAGAGGAATTTCCCCTATTTTCTTATTTTGGAGCAGGTCTATACGCCTGATACCCAAAAAATGCTCCATCAACCACAGGCTTAATTCTCCTGCTTCATGGGATGAATAAATAGTGGACAATTGATTTGTGTACCGTTGATAAAGTTCACGAATACTCATGTGTTGGCTGCTTTGTTGATGAAATGATAAAATGCAAGCGTTCCAATACCATAACACAACACATCCAAAAGGTCAGCCGTGTAGGTGTTGGAAAACCGAGGTAAAAACCACTCAAAGATAAATGCTATGTAAGCAAAGCCTACAAAAGTTTGCATGGGTGTCAATACAAAAGCATCTTTTTGTGGATGAATCCACCGATACACCTGAAGAGTTATGCCTAAGATAACTGGCATGGCTAGCAAATCATCCAAGTAGGCATGTACATAGGGGATAAATACACCTAAGACCCGTTCGATGAGTTGATTGCCAACGAATAGCAAGACTGGTATCCAGAAAAATGGATTTTTAACTACTGTCATTATCCTGGCAATACTGCCACCAACCACGCTAAAAAGGTGATGATGGCCATGTATATGGTATAAAAGAAATTTCCGACTTTTTTAAGGATGACTACAGCTTCACTGTCAGACTCTTTGATATGAAAAATCCATTGTTCCTGATTGGCTTTGGTATCTGCTTCTCTTCTTTCATGGTATTCCAAATCTCTACCTCCCAAAGGTTTTCCACAATGTTCGCAGGCATCGTTCATATTGACGGTCCACGAAGACCATTCTCCGCAATGCGGGCATTTTTTCTGTCCCATAGTCAAAAATACGGAAGATTTAACAAATGGATGACATTATTCCAACAAGCATGTACATTTACCTATCTTTGTACCATGAAATTATTCCCAAATCTATTGAGGGCGGTGGTAGCTGCCTTAGACGAAATTTACTATCAACAGCGATATGCAGATAAAGTAATCGAGCGTGTATTAAAATCCAATCCAAAGTGGGGGGCGAGAGACCGTGGTTTTATTGCGGAGACCGTCTATGAAATGGTGCGTTGGAAGCGTTTGATAGAAACCTTATCCCCATCCAAGGACTTGAATCATATGTTTGGGACCTATTGGTTGCTCCAAGGAAACCAATTACCTGATTGGGAAGAGTTTGAGGGAATTAATCCGTCTAAAAT
The DNA here is from genome assembly GCF_021596945.1 of Mongoliitalea daihaiensis. Classification (NCBI taxonomy): domain Bacteria; kingdom Pseudomonadati; phylum Bacteroidota; class Cytophagia; order Cytophagales; family Cyclobacteriaceae; genus Mongoliitalea; species Mongoliitalea daihaiensis. Next base: position 1,269,875 of record NZ_CP063779.1, read on the forward strand.
TAAGGAAGCATTTGCCAGCATAGAATCTAGAGCTGTGAAGCAATCCATTCCGGATTGGTTGGATGAGTTGGGAGCTTCTTTGTTGGGAGATAAATGGGACGAGGAAATAGATACCCTCAATCAGCAGGCAGAGGTTGTTTTACGGGTAAATACCTTGAAAATTACGCGAGAGCAACTGATGAAGCGTTTGCGCGAAGAAGGTATAGAAACCTATGCGCCTAAGGGTTATAAAGATGCTTTGGTATTGGCCAAGCGACAAAATATTTTTAAAAATCCCGCCTTCAAAGAAGGGTTGTTTGAAGTTCAGGATGCGTCCTCTCAACTCGTTGCCACGGCATTGGAAGTAGAACCGGGAATGCGGGTCATCGATGCCTGTGCTGGAGCAGGAGGGAAATCCCTTCATCTAGCCGCATTAATGGAAAATAAAGGGCGTATCCTTTCCATGGATATTCATGGATGGAAGCTGCAAAACACCAAACTGAGGGCAAGAAGGAATGGCATTTCCATCATTGAGCCACGGGTAATCGAAGGAAGCAAAACCATTAAGCGCTTAAAGGCATCTGCGGATCGCGTACTTTTGGATGTGCCTTGCACTGGTTTGGGAGTCTTGAAGCGAAACCCTGATACTAAGTGGAAGTTAAGCCCCGAGTCTGTGGCCGATGTTCAAGTGGTGCAACAGGATATTCTTCAAAGTTATGCGGATATGCTCAAGCCAGGAGGCCTGATGGTTTATGCTACTTGCAGTATCCTGCCTCTCGAAAATCAAGTGCAAGTGGAAAAATTCTTGGCATCGGAAAAGGGCAAGGACTTCGAATTGGTAGTAGACCAAAAAGTCCTTGCGCAAGAATCTGGTTTTGATGGATTTTATATCGCCAAGTTGCGAAGAAAATTAGCGTAGGTTCTTCCAACTTTTGATGACAATAAAGCCTCCTGTCATTGCTACCATTGTAGCCAAAGTTGCGTAAGTGGTCATCCCATAAATCCAAAAGCCTACTCCAAATAACGCAGCATAGACCATGATGGAGCCTACGAGCATCAAGCCAATCTCGGTTGGCAACCTGCCCGCCCCTTGTTCTTCTTGAGGATATTTATTCAATAACGTTTTCCAGCCAAATGCAGCGGGCTTCACTTTTCTATAAAAGGCAAGTAGAATGGTATCATCTTCTGGTTTGGTGAGTAGTGTAACGGATACCCATACCACCGTCGTAATGCCGACTCCGAATAGAATCTTTAAATACTCTTGGTCGGCTGGAATATCTATCCAGCCGACTTTGGGGTTGACAAATTCGAAAAACAGGGCGATGGCAAAAGAAATCACCATGGCTGAAATTTCTGTATAGGCATTGATTCTCCACCAAAACCAACGAAGAATAAAAATCAAGCCGGTACCTGCCCCAATTTGAAGAAGTACCTGAAATGCTTGCAACGCATTGGAAAGAGCCAATGCAAAAATTGCTGCCATTACCATCAATAAAACAGTAGATATCCTCCCTACCAATACCAATTCTTTGTCTGTGGCTTCGGGCTTCCAAAAACGTAGGTAGAAGTCATTCACAATGTAAGAGGAACCCCAGTTGAGATGTGTGGATAAGGTAGACATCACTGCAGCAATCAGAGATGCCAAGACTACACCAATCAAGCCAGTAGGTAAGAATGTCAACATGGCTGAGTACGCCAAATCATCGCCTAACTTATCATCGGCTATTGCAGGAAAAGCAGCTTTCAAATCTGAAATTTGTGGAAAAATAATTAAAGAAGCCAAGGCTATGATGATCCAAGGCCAAGGTCTCAAGGCATAATGGGCAATGTTGAAAAAGAGGGTTGCTCCAATGGCATTTTTTTCATCCTTAGCGGAAAGCATTCGTTGCGCAATGTACCCACCACCTCCGGGTTCTGCACCGGGATACCAAGTAGCCCACCATTGGATGGCTAAAGGCATGATAAGCAGCGGAATAACCAGGTTCATATCACTGAAATCCGGTAAAATATTCAGTTTGTCCGAAACGTTGGGATGGCTGAGTAATGCATCGAGGCTTCCGATCTCAGGCAAGTCGATGATGTAGTAGGCAGCTCCAATGGCACCTGCCATGGCAATGAAAAATTGGAAAAAATCAGTCAGCAATACTCCTTTGAGTCCTCCTAAAGAGCTGTAAATGACAGTTACTATAGAAGCAAGTAATAAGGTTTCCCAAGCTTCCAGTCCCAGCATGACGCCACCGATTTTTATTGCTGCCAAAGATACAGTAGCCATAATGGCAACATTGAAGAAAACTCCCAGGTAGATGGCCCGGAAGGCTCTCAAAAATGCCGCAGCTTTACCGCCATAGCGCATTTCGTAAAATTCCAAGTCGGTCGTCACTTCTGATCGTCTCCACAATTTTGCATAAACGAAGACCGTCAGCATTCCCGTTAACAAAAATGCCCACCAAACCCAGTTGCCGGAAACGCCATTTTTGCGCACAATGTCGGTTACCAAGTTGGGAGTGTCAGCAGAAAATGTAGTAGCCACCATGGATACACCCAAGAGCCACCAAGGCATATTTCGTCCAGATAGAAAAAACTCTTTGGCAGACTTTCCCGCTTGTTTGGAGGTGAAGACCCCAATCAGCATGGATATCACAAAAAAGACGCCGATAATCGTCCAATCAATCAATGAAATGTTCATAAGTGCTGTTGGTATGATATCAAAGTTTGTTGAAAATTTTATAATTCACAACCAAACTTTTGTAATAAATTCTACTAATGTAAGGAATTTACGAGTTCAAGCAAATCAAAAGAGCTCACTTGACAAAAATAATTTTTTAGCAAATTCAAAAGTGAGGGTTTTTATTGGACAATCCATAATTTTGAGATTAAAATACACTCTATGCAAGCATATCCGTGGATTACGGCACTTCAAGAAGCGTATGGTATGACCTTAGGTTCCATTGAAAGATTAGGTACAGGCCATATTCATCAAACGTTCAAGTTTTTTTGGAATGAGTCTGCGTATGTTTTGCAGCAATTCAACGCAAAGGTTTTTACTCAGCCTGATAGAATTTCTTCCAACCATGCTTTGCTAATTGTTAAGTTAAAAAGCCAACAGCTTCCATTTCAATTACCACTACCAATTCCCAATCTTTCAGGACAGCTATTTACACAAGAGGGCCAAGCACTTTTCAGAATCAGTCCTTTTGTGGAGGGGCTGTGTTTGGACGAAGTAGAAGGATTGGCTGAGGCAAGACTTGCAGCAGAAGCCTTTGCTAGATTTATAGAGGCTTGTACAGACGTAGATGCGCTTCAATTTCAGGAAACAATCCCCGCTTTTCATGATTTGGACCTGCGTTTTCAGCAGTTGAAAGAAGCGTATGCACAAACCCAACGAGAGATAACGGATGAATTACAGGCTTTGCTTACATTTTATTTGGGTCAGGAGAAATTAGTGGAAGAATATAATTCTTGGATCCAAAAACTACCTCTCAGGGTTACGCACAACGACACCAAGGTCAATAATCTAATTTTTTCCTTGGATAAAAAGGAGGTATCAGCTGTAATCGATTTGGATACCATCATGGGGGGGTATGCTATGTATGATTTTGGGGATTTGGTGAGGACGGTTGCCTGTACGCAGCCTGAATCATCCATTGCTTGGGATAAAATAAGCCTAGACCCACAAAAATATGCTGCTTTGTGGGAGGGTTTTGTAGAAGGAGGGAAAAACTTTTTGACTACAGATGAAATTGCCTCATTAGCGTTTGGAGGTAAAATGATGACCTGCATCATGGGCTTCCGGTTTTTGGCGGATTATCTCCATGGGAATATTTATTATTCCATTCATTATGAAAATCAAAATCTGCATCGCGCTAAAAATCAAATGCTTTTATTACAGGCCTTGGAAGACTTCAGCTTTCATCCTTGATGTAGCTGATGAGACCATCTTTGAACTGAAAGGTGGAGGTACCAGACAATTTCAATAGATCTCCTGCTTTCATGCTGTTTGAAAAATCCATTGCCAATTCCGCTTGGTAATCAATCGTAATCATGATTTTATCATCGGAGATCTGCCAATCTTTGATGGTTTGTTTCCTCCAAGTGAAGAAGGTACAAGCTTTTTCCGATTGGATTTCAAATGCTTGGATTCCTTCCAAGCGAAGCATCAATACGCCCTTGGAATAATTTTCAAATACAATGTCATGGTGTAAACTCATGAGCATGCTTGTAATATCCATCGAATTGTAGGCCTTTACATAATTTTCGATTAACGTTTGTAGCTGATCCATGTACTTCAAAGATAGGCTTTTTTAACAGCTAAGATTCAAAGGCCACGCAAAGGATCCATAGTTTTTACATCCCCCATTTTTATTTCACGCCACGGACGCTACGATTATCGCAACGAGCGCAAAGGTTTTTTTTGATACGCTCCCCTAATATCCATTCAATCCCGAGGTCTCGGGACAAGTTATCCAAGTATCAATCAATATCCTTTTTCAGCCACTGATTTTCACAGATGATCACAGATCTTTTGCTGACGCAAATTGGACTTGAACAACACCAACCAATATTTCAATTTATTTCTACTTTATTTCCACCTTATTTCAAAATGCTAGTTCACGCCACGTCCGCTACGATTATCGCAACGAGCGCAAAGGTTTTTTTTGATACGCCCCGCTAATATCCATTCAATCCCGAGGTCTCGGGACAAGTTATCCAAGTATCAATCAATATCCTTTTTCAGCCACTGATTTTCACAGATGATCACAGATCTTTTGCTGACGCAAATTGGCTTTGAACAACAGCATCCAATATTTCAATTTATTTCTACTTTATTACCACCTTATTTCAAAATGCTAGTTCACGCCACGCCCGCTACGAGTATTGCCACGAGCGCAAAGGTTTTTTTTGATACGCCCCCCTAATATCCATTCAATCCCGAGGTCTCGGGACAAGTTATCCAAGTATCAATCAATATCCTTTTTCAGCCACTGATTTTCACAGATAATCACAGATCTTTTGCTGACGCAAATTGGTGGTTGAAGTCACTATCTAATATTTCCATTTATTTCAACATTATTTCCACCTTATTTCAAAAAATAAGTTCACGCCACGCCCGCTACGAGTATCGCAACGAGCGCAAAGGTTTTTTTTGATACGCCCCCCTAATATCCATTCAATCCCGAGGTCTCGGGACAAGTTATCCAAGTATCAATCAATATCCTTTTTCAGCCACTGATTTTCACAGATGATCACAGATCTTTTGCTGACGCAAATTGGCTTTGAACAACAGCATCCAATATTTCAGTTTATTTCTACTTTATTACCACCTTATTTCAAAATACTAGTTCACGCCACGTCCGCTACGATTATCGCCACGAGCGCAAAGGTTTTTTTTTGATACGCACCCCTAATATCCATTCAATCCCAAGGTCTCGGGACAAGTTATCCAAGTATCAATCAATATCCTTTTTCAGCCACTGATTTTCACAGATGATCACAGATCTTTTGCTGACGCAAATTGGTCTTGAAGAACAGCATCCAATATTTCAATTTATTTCTACTTTATTTCCACCATATTTCAATACCAGATCTCACCAGTATCTCAATATCGATTAATATCCCCAAATCCCAACTTTCTCAAGTTAAAGCCGTAAATTAGGAGTCGAAACAAGATGTACTAATGGAAGATAAAAATTACGAGATTAATATTGATCCAGATTGGATCAAAAAATTTGCACCAAAAATCATTGTTGGCTTCATTTTGTTGGCAGCAATTGTAACAGGTATCAAAACTGTGGGCCCTGAAGAGGAAGGAGTAGTCATTCAATTAGGTAAGTACAACAGAACAGTTGATCCTGGATTGAGTTTCATTATTCCTTTTGGAGTGGAAACTATGTACAAGATCCCTGTACAGCGACAATTGAAGCAAGAGTTTGGTTTCCGTACAACCAATGCAGGGGCACAGACTCAATATTCTAAGAGTTCTTTTGGGGATGAAAGCATGATGCTCACGGGAGATTTGAACCTGTCTGATGTAGAATGGGTAGTTCAATATAGAATTGTAGATTCTTACCGATATCTTTTCCGTGTACGGAATGCGGAAAAAACACTGAGAGATATGTCTGAAGCGGCTATGCGTAAAATCGTTGGTGACCGCACAGTGAATGAGGTGTTAACTGTTGGGAGACAAGAAGTGGCGAGTTCGGTTGAGGCACTGCTGCAGAAAATGTGTGATGAATATGAAAATGGTATCCGGATTGATCAAGTTGTATTGCAAGATGTCAATCCTCCAGAGCCAGTAAAACCATCTTTCAATGCAGTAAACCAAGCACAACAAGAGCGAGAGACCTTGATCAACCAAGCAGAGGCCGAATATAACAGAGTCATTCCGCGCGCAAGAGGTGAAGCAGAAGAAACTGTTCAGTTAGCCGAAGCGTATGCATTGAATCGTGTAAATAGAGCCAAAGGGGAGGCGGAACGTTTCAATGCTTTATTTGATGCGTATATCAAATCTCCAGAGGTCACCAAGCAACGGATTTATTTAGAGACCATGGAACGTGTATTGCCAAAAATCGGTAACAAAATTATAGTGGATGAAAAGGGTAACAACGTGTTGCCATTATTAAATATTGACAAAGTAAAATCCAATACACCATGAAAACAAAAAGCACAGTTTTAATTACTATTGGAGTGTTGGCTGCTATTTTATTGTGGAGCAGTGTGTATATACTGGATGAAACCAAGCAGGCCATTGTAACACAATTTGGAAAGCCTGTTGGGGAACCAAGAACAGAGCCAGGGGTTAATTTTAAAATTCCATTTCTTCACAAGGTTCAATTCTTTGATAAGCGATATTTAGAATGGGATGGAGACAGAAATCAAGTTCCTACAAAAGATAAGAAATTTATATTTGTGGATTCTTATGCCCGTTGGGAGATAACCAATCCTTTACAGTTTTTCATCCGATTGCGCGATGAGCGTTCGGCACAATCCCGATTGGATGATATTTTGGATGGTGAAACGCGGAATGCAGTAGCCAGTCATGACCTACTAGATTTGGTGCGTTCCTCTAACAGAAATCCAGAAATCACAGAAGATTTTATGGAGGAAATAGAAGTTTTAGAAGACATTTCTGTGGGTAAAGCTGAGATTGAAAAGATTGTATTGGAAAAAGCAAATGAGCGTACCGTAGATTTAGGTGTTCGGATTCTTGATTTTCGATTCAAACGTATGAATTACGTAGATGAGGTTAGGGATCGAGTATATGATCGAATGATTTCCGAGAGGGTTCGAATTGCGGATCAGTTTAAATCAGAGGGTCAAGGAGAAGCCAGAAAAATTGAGGGAAATAAGGAGAGGGATCTTGCACAAATCCAATCTGAAGCGTTTAAATTGGCTGAGGAAATCAAAGGTAGAGCTGATGCAGAGGCGACTAATATTTATGCTTCGGCTTACAATCGCAATAGACAATCAATTGATCTATATAAATTTGTCCGTTCTATGGAAAGCTTTGAAAAAGCAATGGATGAAAATACCAGCTTGGTCTTATCCACGGATAGTGAGTTCTTCCGTTATCTGAGAAGATTGAATTAAAAAGGAATAAAAAAAGGGGGTCAAAATGACCCCCTTTTTTTATAGTTTCGCTGAGTAATTTGGAGCTTCTCTGGTAATGCTTACATCGTGAGGATGCGATTCTTTTACACCCGCTGCGGTGATCTTGACAAATTTTCCATCGCGTTGTAGATCTTCAATGGTTTTGGTACCACAATAGCCCATGCCTGCTTGCAGTCCACCTACCAATTGGTACAATACTTCAGCTACCTGACCTTTGTAGGCAACTCTACCAACAATACCTTCCGGTACTAGTTTTTTGATATTATCTTCCGCATCTTGGAAGTAGCGGTCTTTGGAACCTGATTCCATGGCTTCCAAGGATCCCATTCCGCGATAGGTTTTGAATTTTCTTCCTTCGTAAATAATCATTTCGCCGGGAGCTTCTTCTGTACCTGCTAGGAGGGAACCTATCATGATCGAACCAGCACCTGCTGCAATGGCCTTTACCAAGTCACCTGAATAACGGATGCCACCGTCAGCAATTACCGGTACATTTCTGCCTTTTAATACTTCTGCACATTCAAACACAGCTGAAAGTTGTGGTACACCTACACCTGCGATCACACGGGTGGTACAGATAGAGCCAGGTCCAACACCCACTTTCACCCCATCAGCTCCTGCATCTGCTAAAGCAGTCGCTGCTTCAGGCGTTGCAATATTGCCCACAATGACATCTAGGTCAGGGAAAGCATCTTTGATTTTTTTGCAGGTTTCAATGACACCTTTGGAATGTCCGTGTGCAGTATCGATGGATACTACATCTACACCTGCATTTTTCAAAGCTTCTACACGCTCGACAATATCAGCTGTCACACCTACTGCTGCGCCTACCCGTAAGCGGCCATATTCATCTTTGCAGGCATGTGGTTTATCTTTTCTCTTTAGAATATCCTTGTAGGTGATCAATCCTGTCAATCGGTTTTCTTCATCAACAATCGGCAGTTTTTCGATTTTGTATTCTTGGAGGATTTCCTCTGCTTGCTCTAACGAAACCCCTGCTTTGGCAGTAATCAGGCCATCTATTGTCATGATGTCCTTGATGTTTACGTTTGGATCTTTGATGAATCGGAGATCACGATTGGTGATGATTCCTTTCAGTGTTCTGTTTTCATCTACAACAGGGATACCCCCTATGGAGTATTCACGCATGATGGCTTCTGCATGCTTTACTTTTGCATCAATATCTAAGGTGATGGGATCCAAAATCATTCCAGCCTGAGAACGCTTTACCTTTCGCACTTGCGCGGCCTGTTTCTCAATAGACATGTTTTTGTGGATGAATCCAAGTCCTCCTTCCAATGCGATGGCAATGGCCAATTCGGATTCCGTAACGGTGTCCATAGCAGCGGATACCAGTGGTATGTTTAACCGAATGTTTTTGGTGAGTTGGGTGGAAGTGTGGGTGTCTCTCGGCAATACTTCTGAGTAACCGGGCACCAGAAGCACATCATCGTAAGTAAGTGCTTCGTAGAGGAATTTATCTGAATTTCTGTTCATGGCAAATGTGGTTAGGTAACCCTATTTGCCCGTCAAAGATACAAACATTTTCCATTGTGGCTCAAGGCCAATTCAAAATAATTTAAAGTTTAGCTAAAAAAACAGGAAAGAATTAAAATAAAATTTGGTTTCAGGGATCGCTTAGGCTATGGTAGATTGTGAAAGCGTCCCAGTTTTTGTAGCTCGGATAATGAAATATAGCATCAGCCCAAAAGGACCGGCCATGAATGTCCCGAGTAGTGCAGGCAACAACAGCCACCTGCTGATATCTTTTTTCCAAGCATCGTTGGCAATCCACATGCCTACGAAGAGGTCAAATGCCAAGTAATGAATCCAACCAGCGAGTAATGCCTCATCTGAACTCATCAGAGCCTTTACCTCGCTCAAACTCCCAAATCCGGCGCCTTCCATATCCCCTGTGCTAATGCCATAGATGAGGTAAAACACGTAGGTTCCGCCCAACAACATCAATACTCCAGAAAACAGGGTGGTATATATCCACGGTTGGGAATAAAAGATAAACAAGCCTATCCAAGCAAAAAACGCTAAGGTGCTCGCCATTCCAAATACAGCTTCTAAGGTCATAGGGGTAGGGTTTATGTCTATGTACCAAGATAGCAATTATTTTGTCTATCCACACATTGCATAGGCAAATCACCTGTGAATACCATCCACTTAACCAATTTTCCGTGAATAGGTAGCCCTGTATTCACCTTTACAACTTTTTAAATTCCAACGTGTTGATTAAGTGGACCAAATCTACCTTGATGTACTCTATGACTGGAGAAAGAGAGTCATTTTTCATAGCGGTGTTGAAATACAATGCTCCGCGGAGAAAGTTTTCTGTTGAGTCGGTGACAAAAAACTGAAATTGGGTAGGCACTTCGCCAGTTAACTCCGCAACTACTCCTGTGTACCCTTTGGGCGTGAGCAGGACAGATTCTTCTATGCCATAGGCTTTAATCTGATGTTTGGCCGTGAGGTTGATAGCATCGTTGAGCACTGCTTTGAGGTCTTTTCCTTTGGTATCCAGGGGCAAGTAGGTTAAATGAACTTTGGCTCCAAGTGTTTTATAATTCAGATTGATCCAAGTTTTTTGAGCTAAATTGAAGGAATCTGACTCAATAAACGCGTGGGTAGAATGTTGAAAAACATAGGGTTGGGACATGGAAAGCATTTCAAATGCCCGCTCGGGTAGATCGATGCGGTTGTAACCATTGGGTTTGGGTAAATAATCCTGTCCGCAGGAGAAAAGGAAGCAAATGGAAACAAGCGTGCAAAATATTCTGTTATGCATAAGTCAAAGGTAGTAGTATCTATTGGTTTTGACAGAATAGATTTATCATTTAAACGTACAAAACAATACAAACAATGAAAAAGACCCCAATAATTTTTGCAAGTCTTCTGGGTGCAATGATGCTTTTTTCTGCATTTTCTGCATCAGCACAAACAACCATTGAAGAATTTGTTGCCAAGTGGGATAATGGCAAGCAGTTTACACTCGATGTTGTAGACAAGATGCCGGATAATCTCTTGGATTATAAGCCTCATGCTTCTGCGATGAGCTTCAATGAGCAGGTGACACACCTATCGGGTGCGATGGTGATGATTGCTAAGAACTTTCTAAATGGGTCGGATCCTTCATTTGACCCTAGCGTGAAGCCTACTACAAAAGCAGAATTGAAGGCGTTGGTATCTGCTAGCTACGATTATGTGAAGCTTACTGCCAGTGGACTGACTGCCGCTCAGTTCGCGGAGAATGTAGAAATTTTCGGAAGTACAGCTAGTCGCAGACAGGTATTGGCCTTGATCGATGACCATACTACCCACCACAGAGGTGCTGCTATTTCCTATATCCGTGCAAACGGCATCGAGCCTCCGAGATTCAGTGGAATGTAATATCGGTCAACGGTTGGACGGTCCACTGTCCACGGTTTGGTTCAAGTCTTCAGAATTGCGAAAAGAGGCAGTTTTTTTTCACGCCACGAGCGCAGCGTTTCTCCGCCACGGTCGCCAAGGGATTGATGGAGTGCTTGAAGGATTTTTGCTATGTGGACGTTACTTCTACATCGAAAATCCAGACCCGGCAGGTTTTAAAAACCTGCCGGGTCTTTCACTAAAAATGTAATAGTTAGATTTTAAGGGTATCTTTTTTTGTCACTGTTCACTGTTCACTGCTCACTTCCCGCTGCTCACTGTCCCCTCTCCACTGGCTTCGACTCCGCTCAACCACCGTGGCACTAGTCTCGTTCTGAAATTGCTTGACGCTTTTTTAAAGAATAATTTCCTTATTTACACGCCACCAATATATCGCCGATCCTGTCTACCAAAGGTAGGAGGCTTATTTCAACTTATATCGCGCTAGCATATATCATTACCTAACCCAATTCACCTTCTCCTCAATTGGCTTTCTTCTCCCCGTCGGCCATCTGTCGGTAGCGGGTTTGGCTACGTAGAAAAAGCCCATCAGCATATCTTCTTCACCCAAACCAAACCATTCTTTGGCTTCCGGCCAGAAAGTTGGTCCGCCTGTTCCCCAATAGGCTGCAAGTCCATGTGCAGATGCCGTTAAGTACATGTTCTGAACAGCCATGGCAACAGCAGCGATTTCTTCCATGACAGGTAAGTTTGCACGAAGGTCACGCTTGAGTTGAATGGCAATGATGTGAGAGGCTTTGAGTGGGTTTTCTTTGAGCTTTTGGTAGGTAGCTTCTATGAAATTACCGGCTTTTTCAGCCCGCTCTTTGTATAGGCCCGATTGAAATTCCGAAAAGCGCTTCAATCCTTCTCCTGAAAACACGGTAAATTCCCAAGGTTCAGTCAATTTATGTGTTGGTGCCCAAGTGGCATTGGTGAGCATTTCCTCAATGATGGCATCGTCCACAGGATCATTTTCCTTAAACTGTGCCACAAACATGGATCTCCGTCCACGAATAATTTTATTTACTTCAGCTATATTGAAATCAGGTCTTTCCATGATCGTTTTGTGAGTTTGATTCGTTTTAAGAATGCAAATCCAGCAAAAAAAGTTTGTACATGGTTAGATTTCTCCACGGTTAAACACCAACAAATTTTCAGATCTAAGCTGGGTCAGTCTGTGACATCTGTTATTTTATCTGGGTCAAAAATTACTCAGCAAATTGCAATCGCACAAGATTGGCATAGAACCCTTCTTCTTGGGAGGCCAATGATTCATGAGAACCTTGTTCCACAATTTTGCCCTCTGATAGCACATAGATTTTATCCACCTTACGGATGGTCGCTAGTCGATGGGCGATGATGATGGTGGTTCTGTTTTTCATCAACTCATCTAAAGCTTCCTGTACTAAAGACTCTGATTCCGCATCTAATGAAGATGTAGCCTCATCTAAAATTAAGATTGCTGGATCTTTCAAAATTGCCCGTGCAATAGCGACCCGCTGACGCTGACCTCCTGAGAGTTTGATTCCCCGCTCACCAACTAGGGTGTCTAGGCCTTCTGGAAGTTTGGTGATGAACTGCCAGGCATTGGCTTTTCGGGCAGCTTCGATGATTTCCTCCTCTGTAGCATCGGGTTTGGCATAGGCAATGTTTTCCCGGATACTTCCTCCAAATAATAAGACTTCTTGAGGCACAATCCCGATATTGGAGCGCAATTGCTTCAAATTCCAATCTTGTATAGGCTTGCCATCCACTCGTATTTCTCCTTTGCTGACTTCGTAAAACTTTAGCAATAGCTGAATAATGGTCGATTTACCAGCTCCGCTGTGTCCTGCCAAAGCGATTTTCTGGCCTGCATCCACTTCAAAGTTGAGTTGTTGTAAGACATCTACTTCAGATCGGGTGGGATATGCAAAAGATACCTGATCAAAAACGATGTTGCCATAAACGGGCACTTGCTGAAAATCGGCTGTAGATACTTCTGCTTCTTCGTCTAAGATTTCCAATACACGCTCGGACGAACCAATTGCTTTTTGGATTTGACCATAAATATCTCCCAATCCAGCTATGGAACCACCAATAAAGGTAGTATAGAGTACGAATGACACCAAATCCCCTACACTCATCTCTCCAGAAGCTACCAAGGTTGCTCCGTACCACATGACAGCTACAATGCCACCAAATAAAGCAAAGATGATAAAGGAAATAAAGGCTCCTCGGAAACCAGCAGCTTTCAAGGCCACTTTGACTACCTTATTGAGGCTATTTTCGTAACGTCTTGATTCAAAGTCTTCCCCAACAAAGGACTTAACTGTCATGATCGACTGCATGGTTTCTTCCACGATTACATTGGCGGCAGCCAATTCATCTTGAGTTTGCTTGGAGAGTTTGCGGATAAATTTTCCAAATACCATTGCAAAAATCACTAGTATCGGAAAAGTAGCCACCATAAAGATGGTTAGCTTGGGTGTGGTAAAAAATAGAAATGCAACACCCGCCAAGAGCGTAATGAGCTGACGGAAGAGTTCTGCCAAGGTAGTAGAAAAGGCTTCTTGCAACATACTCACATCAGATGTGATACGACTGATCAATTCTCCTGTTCTTCGCTTGTCAAAGAAGGTCATCGGTAGCTGCACCAATTTGGAATACAAGGCTTTGCGGATGTCTCGCATGCTGCGCTCATTGACTTTAGCAAAAAGCCAGACGCGGAAAAAAGAAAATACACTTTGGATAAGTAAGATGCCTACAAGCATTAAAGCAATCCAATTGACGTCTTCCACAATCCAGGATTCTCCAGAAGCAGTGTCGATAAGTTTACCAGCGACAAATGGGAATGTCAATAGGGTCAAACTTGAAAAGAGTAAGAAGACCATTCCCATAAAAAAAGAGAACCGATATGGCCATACAAACTTAAATATCCCCCCTAGCTTACTCAGATTCTGTTTGTTGAGCTGTCGTTTTTCGTGTTCTTCAAGGGCTGTGCCTCTCTTTTTTGCCATTGTTTAGCTACCTACGTGATAATCAATTTTGCAAATTTAAGGAATACATCGCTAAAGATTCTTAAATTCCAAGCGCTTTTGCATATTAACCCAAAAACTTACACCTATGAACAACAAAAGTATCCTGTATGTTGCAGTGATGGGCCTAATTACGATGGCCTGCCAATCTCAAGAAAAATTCCTTACAATCGACGTGACTTATCCAGAATCCCATAAATCCGACCAAGTAGACATCTATTGGGGAGCATCCGTAGCGGATCCTTACCGATGGATGGAAGACGATTATGCCGAAGAAACCAAAGCTTGGGTGCAAGCCCAAAACGAGGTGACTTTTGGCTACCTCTCACAAATCCCATTCAGAGAAGCCATTCGGCAACGCTTGGAAGAAGTCTGGAATTATGAGCGTATTTCTGCCCCTTCTAAAAATGGAGATTTTGAATATTTCTACAAAAATGATGGGTTACAAAATCAGTCTATCCTTTTCCGAAGACCGTATGGAGGTGGAGGGGAAGAACTCTTTTTAGATCCAAATAACCTATCCGAAGATGGTACAAGCTCTTTGGGAGGTGCTGCATTTACTGCTGATGGTTCCTTATTTGCCTATGCGGTTTCTGTTGCGGGTTCGGATTGGAGAGATATCTATGTGATGGATGCGAAGACCAAGGAGCCTTTGGAAGACAAGGTTTTGGATGCCAAGTTTACGGGGATTGCTTGGAAGGAAAATGAAGGATTTTTCTATTCGACCTATGATAAACCAGGAGGCTCTAAATTATCAGCGTTCATCAACAACCATAAGCTTTATTATCACAAACTCGGTACAGACCAAAGTCAGGATGTATTGGTATTTGGTGATGATAACAATCCTCGAAGGTATGTGGGTGCGAGCGTGACAGAGGATGGCAAGTACCTGATCATCACAGCAGCAAATAGCACCACGGGTAATGAGCTTTATTTTCAGGATTTGCAGAAGGTAAACGCTCCTATTGTCCCCATCGTTCGTACTATGGACAATACCCATTATGTGGTAGACCATGCGGATGGTAATTTGTATATTTTTACCAATTTGGGAGCTCCTAACAATAAACTTGTAAAGGCTTCGGTTAGCCAATTTGATCCATCCAGTTGGGTGGATGTCATTCCGGAGACGGAGAATGTCTTAGATATTTCAAAAGCTGGAGGAAAGTTTTTTGCTTCTTATCTAAAAGATGCCATCTCTGAAGTGCGTCAATTTGATTATCAAGGGAATGAGGAGCGCTTGATTGAATTACCAGGAGTAGGTTCAGCTGGTGGATTTTCAGGAAAAAATGATGCATCTTACATCTATTATTCCTTCACTTCATACATCAATCCGAGTTCGTCTTACCGTTACGACATTGCTTCCGGTGCTTCCATGTTGTACAATGCCCCAAAAATTCAGTTTGATCCTACGCAATACGAAAGCAATCAGGTATTTTACACGTCCAAAGATGGCACCCGTGTTCCGATGATTGTCACGCACAAAAAGGGGTTGGAATTGAATGGAAAAAACCCAACGATTTTGTATGGCTATGGAGGTTTTGGAGTGAGTTTGACTCCGTATTTTAGCATTGCCAATACTGTGTGGTTGGAAAATGGGGGTGTGTATGCTGTGCCTAATCTTCGTGGGGGAGGAGAGTATGGAGAAAACTGGCATTTGGCTGGTACTAAAATGAACAAGCAGAATGTCTTTGATGATTTCATTGCAGCAGCGGAGTATTTGATCGAAAAAGGCTATACCTCATCCGATTACCTGGCTCTGCGTGGAGGAAGCAATGGAGGCTTATTGGTGGGTGCGGTGATGACGCAACGACCGGATTTGGCGAAAGTTGCTTTTCCTGCGGTGGGTGTGTTGGATATGTTGCGGTACCATCAGTTTACTGCTGGTGCAGGTTGGGCGTATGATTATGGGACGGCTGATGATAGTGAAGAAATGTACCAGTATTTGAAAGGCTATTCTCCCTTGCATAATTTGAGACCGGCGGCTTATCCTGCCACCTTGGTCACTACTGCTGACCATGACGATCGGGTAGTTCCGGCCCATTCCTTCAAATTTGCAGCCACCCTACAAGCTGCCCACCAAGGCAAAAATCCAGTTTTGATCCGTATCGAAACCAACGCAGGCCATGGTGCTGGTAAACCAACGGCCATGCAAATAGCGGAGATAGCAGATATTTTTGCGTTTGGCTTGTATAATATGGGGGTGGGATATTAGGTGATACTGATGGATATTTGTGGATATTGATTGATATTGGTTAGTCCTTTGACTGAAATAAGGGTGAAATAATGTAGAAATAATTTGAAATAAGGAGGGTAAGGATATTGATTGATATTGGATACTTAGATATTGGGGGGAAAAAAAACCTTTGCGCTCGTGGCGATACTCGTAGCGGACGTGGCGTGAACTAGTATTTTGAAATAAAGTGGAAATAAAGTAGAAATAAATTGAAATATTGGATGGTGTTCTTCAAGACCAATTTGCGTCAGCAAAGTATCTGTGATCATCACTTGCTAAAAAAGGATATTGATTGATACTTGGATATTGGTGGCGTATCAAAAAAAACCTTTGCGCTCGTGGCGAAAGTCGTTGCGGCCGTTGCGTGAACCCTTTTCGGACAAGAAAAATAGAAATTTATGAAAAAAATTGGAAGCTTGGTTTTGGTGATGTTCTTGTTTGCTTCGGCTGTAGTTGGGCAAACGGAAGCGGAGGAGCGAGAGGCGATTGCGGCGACAGTGCAGTTGTATTTTGATGGAATGGTGCAGCGGGATAGAAATAAACTGGATCAGGCTTTTGATGCCAATGCTCGATTGATAGGTTTCCGGGGAGAAAACTTTACTGTTACTCCTTATGAACAATGGGCCTCCGGTACTGCCCAAGGAACGCCTCGCAATCCTGCTGATTTCGATAATCGCTTGATCAACATTGAATTCAAAGGCTACATGGCCTCAGCCACTACCGAACTCTTTTGGCCGGGGGTGTATTACTACGATTATCTGACCTTACTCAAAATCGATGGGCAATGGAAGATTGTGCATAAGTCTTGGATTGAGGAAAAACGATAAAAGGGGCCTTTTAAGCCCCTTTTTTTTAGTTTTTCAATACTTTTATATGTTCTATTTTTCGTTCCCATTGGATTTCAACGACGAAAATACCTTTTGGAACGCGGGAAATCTGAAGTGCTAGTTGATTGTTCATTTCTATTTCTGTATTCACCGTGATGGGGGCTGTTTGAAAGAGTGGATGTACCAATCTAAAGGTAATTGGTTCATCCCCATAATTTGAACGATCCAATAAACCCACTTTGAATGTCGATCCATTTGTAGGATTAGGGAATGCTCTCCAGACGCCTTGGGTGGTTTCCATTCTTGGAACCTGACGAACTGATAACACTTCAGAATACTCGGATTTCCCATTGAAATCCACTTGTTTCAAACGGTAAAGCAGATTCCCACCTGTGAGTGGTAGATTTTTATCCTCGAAGTTGTAGTGAGTTAACTCATCAGACCATCCTCTAGCATCCACTTCACCAATTTTGTGGAATTTATTCCCCCTATCTGCTCTTTCTATTTCAAAATGTGAAGCCTCCCATTCCTTAGTTGTAGACCAACGGAAATTTATCGCACGTTGCTCAGGATTAAATGTAAGGGTAAGGTCAGCGTATATTACTGGTAAAATTGTAAAATCAATCAATAACGTAAAGCATCTAGAAATCCCATTTTCATCAATGATAATCAATTCATAATCTCCTTCACCCAATCCTGAAAAATCTAGTTCTGTAATTGTTGTTGCTGTGTTATCGGATAAATTAATTAAAATTATTCTGTAATCTTCAACGTCACCCGGTAAATCTTCGATGACGAAACCACCGATAAAAGGATTTTGACTTGTCAGAATTGGTGTTACTTTAGCGCTAAATGCTTCGGTGTTCCAAATTAGGTTTTCAGGTGGAACCTGCATTACTAAACTTGGGTTATTTCTGTCTATTACACGTAATTGTACATCGATAGCATCCCCTGGTTGAAATGGCACCCTAATTGCGAAATCAGTTAGATTTTCAGATCTATTTTCACCATTTACTGTCCAAATGAAGTCAAAATTCCCGCTTCCTCCTGCTAAATCTGTAAGACTAAAAATGATTTCAGTGTCACCATTTTCATCAAAACAATCAGCAACAGCCCCGAAATCATAAAAAAAGCCATCAATTGAAACCCTCCTCACATCAGGGTACCTAATACAAATACCAGTATTACCTTGATAGTTTTCACAAATAGGGGCTAAATTATTCCTGTTTAACCAAACTGCGTTTATTTCACGTAGTTCAAGTCTTTGATTTAAACAATTGAAGTTGGCTGGTCTTGGGATTGTTCTTGTTACAGAGACAAGTCCAGATCCATTAGGGAGTGTTCCCATGTTAAAGAGTACGTCTTGTGCAAATTGTTCCGAACCATCAATTGTAGAAACTAGAAAAAGAGCAGCTCCTATAAATGTGTTATGTTTTTCACCACCTGACACACTATTGTATTGAAAAGAAATAGTTATGAAATCCTCATTGTTATCACAGTTATCTACAGTTATAGGCGATCCCGATTCATCTTGAATTCTAAAATTGAGTAATAAAAGCTGGTCTGCATTTCTATTACCTCCACATATTAGACAATCTCTTGTAACATCCCCAAACCCCTCTACTACCACGCCCAAAAGCAGAAAAAAAAGAAAAAGCGTTCCGAGTTTTGTACGAAAAGTTGCCATGGTTTCTATCTGTTAAAAACTAGTCAATTATTTGCATTACAAATGTACTTTTTCGCGGTTGATAAAAAAAGTAATGTCTATAAAATTTTGTATTTCATGGCTAAAAATTTGCAGATGATAGTGTTTTGGCAAAAAAAAGACAGCCATTTAGCTGTCCTTTCTTTATTGAATTTAGTCCCTTTTATTGTTTCATCACTTTTATCTGTTCTTTTTGATTGCCCCAAGCAACTTCTACGATGTATAAGCCATTGGTTGATTTTTGAAATGCTTGGCTGATGGTATCCGAGAGTTGTCTAACGTCTTTTCCAGAGAACACTTCTTGCTTTCCTACTGGGGATACTAATTTTACAATCACCAATTCATCTGCATAAGCTGCACGGTTGGCCAATTCCAAGTTGAAGCGCTCTCCTCCTTTGTTAGGATTAGGGAAGGCTTTCCATACATTACTTACATTGGCAGCACCCGGGATTCTTACGGCCACTACTTCGCTGTATGCGTATGTTCCATCAAAATCCACTTGCTTTAATCTGTAGTAAGCCATGCCACCTGAAAGTGGAAGTTTAGCATCTTCAAATGAATAGGTTACGACCTCATCTGAGAAACCAACACCGTCTACTTCGCCCATGGTTTCGAAAGAATTTACCTGATCGATAGCACGCTCGATTTCGAAGTGAGAGTTTTCCCATTCTTTGGCTGTTGCCCAAGTAAGCGATACTGAACGGTTTTTAAGATTTAAATTTCCTTTAACGTATACAAACTCTACTGGAAGACCAATACCCAATCCAAATGCACAAATGCCTGTGGTACTAGAAGTCCATGAAATATTTGTCGTACTGCTTGAAGTTACAGGGCTATTGTTTACACAGTCTATAGGTCCAGTTGCACCTGTAATGTTTACTTCGCCATTTATCTGGATAGTTGCGTTATCAAAATTTAGTTTCGCATTCGGTCCATTTAATACGATATCTACACCGTCAAAAATGAATCTATTTCTAGTATTTGAGCCACTAGAATTAAAGTTGACAGTTCCTCCATCCTCAACGCATATTATTGTATTGCGGAGATCGGAAATCCAAGCCAAGTTTAGGGTTGCACCATTTCTTACAATTATACGTCCTTTTTGGCTAGCAGTTCCTTCTATTGAAAATGCTGCTCTGTTTGCATTATTGTTTGCTGTTCCAAGAGCTACGTTTGCACCTGACTCAACGATTATTCCTCTAATTGTTGTGGAGTTAGATGTTTCCCAAACGTGAAAACCACTACCGCTTACCTTTACAACAGAGCTTGAAGATATAGCGTTATTTGCAAAACTAATTTGATTTGGCCTTGCCTCAGTACCAGTAGAATTTGTTACTTGATTTGTGAATGGTACTTCAGAACAGCTGTTCGCTTGAACTTGAAGCGCAACCAAAATTAATGTAAAGGCGAAGAAACTAATTTTACGAAGCATATTTATTAGGGATGTGTCGGGTGTATAAGACAACGACACAAAAATATATACAAAAATGTATTTCACAAAATAAAAAACGAATTTTAAACAAAAAATTTTGCAGTTGGTAACAAGTGTCACATTTTGTAAATTTTGTGTATTTCGATCTTATTTCCCCACCTTACCTCTAAAATATAGACTCCACGCTCTAGTATTTGTAGGTTTTGACCTATTTCTCTGCTTATTTCAGTTAGATTTCTCCCACTAATGGTAAATTTCTTTCCTGTTGTAGCAATCAAATGAATTTGTAAAGATTCATCTTGATAGGAATCGGTGTTCAATAAATCCAAGGTAAATGCATGGCCAGTAGTAGGGTTAGGGTAGGTAACCCATACTTTTCCATCTGTTTGTTGTGGGAAGGTGCGAACTCCCACCACATCGCTGTATGCATAGGTTCCATCAAAATCCACTTGTCTTAAGCGATAATAGGCCATTCCTCCCGCCATGGGCAGACGGTCGTCTACAAATGTGTAGGAAACTGGAACATCTGAGAAGCCAGCTCCTTCCACTTCTCCGATTGTTTGGAAATCCTGAACCTGATTGATCGCTCGTTCGATTTCAAAGTGTGAGTTTTCCCATTCTTTGCCCGTAGCCCATTGCAGAGTCACTGCTCGCTGTGAGGAATTAAATGAGCCATTGAAGTAAAGGTATTCTACAGGTGTGATTACAAATCGCTTTCTAATAATGACTATTCCATCGGTACCGTTTCCACCACCTAATGAGCCAGCCCCGCCTCCTGATCCTGGAGTTCTGCCATTTCCTCCATTTCCTGAATTATTCCCATTTCCTCCAACTCCGGAGCCACCATCCCCAGGTGTATTTTGCCCAGTTCCACCGCCACCTCCCGAGTAAATAACAAGTTCACCACTAATACTCTGAGCAGACCCATCTCCTCCGGGTCCTCCAGGGTTGCCATTGCCATTGGCAACATTTGGAGCAGCCCCTCCAGCCCCTCCGCCTCCAGCTCCAGATCTATTTCCTCCCCCTGAATTATTTGCTTGTCCCCCTCTGTTTCCTTGTCCTGCTTGATTATTTCCTCCGCTACCTCCAGCGTTTGCACCTCCGCCCCCAGACCCACCAGGGTTTCCACTTAATACCCCATTACTGTTTGAACCACCTCCACCACCTCCGACAGCTACAAAATTTAAAAAACTAGAATTGGTTCCATTTCCTCCGCGAGAATTAATAGAAGTAGATCCAAGACCACCTGTTCCAACGATAACGGGTAGTACATCTCCAGGATTTAAATTGACAGAAGAATTATAAATCAGTCCTCCCGCACCGCCACCGCCAGCACTTGTTCCTCTACCACCACCACCGCCTCCCGCGACTACAAGGATCTCCGCTTCATCAAAGGGTTCTTCATCTTCAGATAATGCAGGGACTGTCCAACCTGTGCTACATCTGAAAATGTAAATCCTTTCAAACACCTGTTCGGAACCTGAGGCAATGGCAGGTAATTCAATAATTTCCAAGCAACCAGTTCTTTGCCCAATAAAAACTTGCCCATTGCGGCAAATTCCACCTGAAGTTTGAAACTTATTGGTAAAGAGTATACCGTTATTTCCATTTAAACACCCTGCTCCAGTTATATCCCCACCCACGTTTAGGTAATTGGGCTGATTGTTATCTCCTGCGGAAACATTGGCGCCCCCATTCATGGTAAGGTTACCAGCAATATCCAAAAAGCCATGTATAGCGATGTTTCCGTCATTTTGAACATTCCCACCTATATTACCACCACTCACACTGAATGATCCGCTACCATTATTGGTAAGGTTGCCCCCTATGTTGATGGTGCCAGCGGATGAATTGGTCTGCCCATTGCTTTGATAGTTGCCGCCTACGCCTAATGTGCCTGAATTAGAAACCTGTGCCCCACCATTGACCGTAAAGTTTCCTGAAACTGATGAGGTACCGGAAAGATTGAGTGAGCCATTGATTGTAAAGTCTCCATTGCGGATAAAAGTCCCTGTACTGTTGATCGTTCGTCCGGAATTGAGGTTAGCAAAATTGACGGTCAATGTCCCCGAGTTGTTAATGGTCCAGTTACCATTGTAATCGTTGCGTGCCGTAAATATTCCAAAATTATTGATGGTAGCTAAGCTGCTTAGACTATTGAAATCAGCATTTACTGTCACTCCTTGTTCGATACAGATAATTACATTTTGCGCATTATTGAAATTAATTGCTGTTGTTCTATTGGCAGCAATACATACCCGTATCCCATTGGCATTATTGGGTATAGTAGGTCCTCCTGTGGAATTGAACGTAAAATCACAGGTGTTGCAAGATTGTGCCTCAGCATTGATGAACATTCCTGGAACTAGGGCCAAGAATAAGGAAATCATCAAATAACTAAACTCCAATTTTTTTGCACTCTTTTTGTACTTTTTTAATAACAGCTTTTCGATAGGTGACGGCATCTTTGGTGTTATTTGCATTTATTAATGTTGATTGAAGTTGAATCTAAAAATAATGCAAAACAAAAAATTAGGTGATAAAATAACTTTATTGATGTATTCAGTTTTTTTGACTTTACAAAATGCAATTTAAAATGTTTGAAAAAACGACAAAACTAAAAAAATCGTAGAAAATTTTTGAGATAAGAATAATCATTGACCGATTAAATGCAATAAAACACCAATAATGGAAGTGATGGGAGTATGTATTTTCATTTTTGAGGCTGCTTTTTAACTCAGCTCAATTTGAACTTTTTGAAGTGGTTTTTGACCTTTATGAAGTTTTGAAAAATAGATAGTTACCTGAATAGTGCTTAAGTTTTTGATGAAGTTTAGATACTTCAATGGTATCAATAAATGCTGGGAAAAGAGGATAGGAAAATCAAGCTAACAAAAAAGCCCCTTAGAATACCAATAGTCTAAGGGGCTGCATAAGATTTGATATTTCCTATTATGGTAGGTATACGTTGGTTTGTTGTGTCTTTCTTAGGTACCTTTTACCAGCTTGCGAACTTTCAAGAATCCTGCACTACTGATGCGAAGAAAGTAAATGCCTTTGGGTAAGTTTTCGGTACCGATTTTGGCGGCATGTTGCTGATGGTCGATAAATTGAATGTTCACAGGTTTGCCCATGGCATCGAGTAAACTGATATCATATTGGGCTAAATCAGAGAATTCCACAGTAAAGCTATATGCATGAGGATTGGGATACACAGATAAATTATCTTCTGCCGCAAAGTCAACGCGAATTACTTGAGTATAGCTGATCTTGCCATCATAATCCTGCTGTCGGATGCGGTAGAAGTTTATTCCTCGAAGTGGGTTTTCATCCCATGTTTGGTAAAGAGAAATGTCTTGACTATTTCCAACGGCTTTTATTCTGGAAATTTCTTGCCAGTCCCGGCCATTAGAAGAGCGCATAATGCCAAAGAATTCATTGTTCTTCTCCTGTACCGTAGCCCACTCCAAGGCTACCCGTTTTTCTTGTGCTCTGCCATGGAAGTAAAGCCAAGTCACTGGTAATTGGATGATGGTTTCTTCATCTGCCTCGTTATTATGAGGATTGCTATCGGGTATACCACTGTTACTGTAAGCTTCTACTACGTTTCTAAATTCCCCAGCTCCAAGCACCTCCACAATGATTCTTAACTCCACAATTTCATTACTTGCCATGGTGCCGATATTCCATAACATAGGCCAAACTGTCGGATCAAAGCTCCCTTTAGTTGTTGTATGGCTGATGTATCGATAACCACTTGGCATTTCCTCATCTAGGAAAACTTGGTTTATAGGACTTCTGCCACGGTTTTCGACGACAATCAAAAATTCAATTTCATCACCTACTTCAGGACGATTGTTATCTACTGATTTGAGGGAAATTAGGTCATACTCTATTGGCCGAATACCAAAGTTGGCATCGGTCAGGGAAGCATTGTTGACGACAATATTTGTAAGTATGCTATTGTGCGTTCCGTCATCGCCGGAGCCTGTACCCAAAAACTCTTCTGTACTTTCATAAAAGTTTGGCAAGATAACTGGTGGTGCCAACATACCATTAACCGGGATTGTTGTTGTTAGTAATATACTGAACTCTCCATTGGGTACATCGATAATCGTGAAAGTTCCGTCTGATTGAACCGTAGCAAAACTGACCACATTGCCAAACTCATCCACTAACACCGCATATAAGCCTGCAATATTTACCCCAACACCTTCTACAACGCCATTCCTAAGCTCGTCTTCAAAGACATTTCCGGATATGGAGAGGAACGTAAATCCACTAATACGTCGTACAATTGAGAAAGAGGAGGCAGTCCAGGTGTTGATGGTAACATTATTTCCAAAACCATTGTCTCCAGTTGCTGTCCAAATATGTTCAGGGCTCAACAGCCCTGTTAAATTAATGGAAGTAGATTGTGGGCTTCCTGTAATTCCAGTACCTGTTCTTGGAACTAATGAATCATCCCAAAAAATGAAATCAGCCCCCACTTCTCCTGGACGAATATTGTCTACATAAACTCCATTACTAAGTTCTAGATCATAAATTGGGAAATGAACTGGGAAAAAGACAACAGTAGCTATGAAATTTACTTCACCACCGCTTGGCAATTCTACACCTTGTGCATCCTCTCCATTCCAATAAATTGAATAGTTTCCAGGTTCGCCATATATTTCTGATATTATTAAATCTGTTGCCGGATCGTAAAGCCCATTACCATTAATATCAATCAGAATATCTACAATTGCAGGTAAACTAATTGAAATATTTACATTAGCTTCGCCTCCTGTTAATGGGGCCGATTTCTCCCTGTATACTATATCCAAAGTAGCAGTTGGAGCAATGGTGGTTTGCCAAATTGATGGGTCAGGGTCATTTAAAAATAGCGGATAAAGTATATTTGGTGGAGGCGGCCTGTTAGAACCAGATTCATTAGGTAGTGACTTTCTGTTTTCGACAAATCCTAAACCAGATCTTGGACCTTCATCGTTTGCAAAGAAATTTGTCCATCCTCCTGAAGAGCCGGGAAACGTTATATTTTTTACAAAATAATCATTGGAAGTGGCTGTGTAGGTATTATCAATTGGAACAAAGAATCCAAAATTTTCATGAAAGCTGAAATTTTCTCCTACACTAAATGTAGGATTACTAGCGTATGCTGCTTTATTACTTCGAGAATTGGAAATACTCCAAAACTTACAATATAAACGACCGTTAATGCGAGTATAATTACCAGGTGTACCTGAGGCGACTGTTACATCCCAAAAATCAATATTTGCACCGTCCCAAATGGGCTCATTCCATACATCCGTTATTTCTACCCAAAATGCCCGATCTTGGCCGGTGTTATTAGTAAATGAAAATCCTGTATAGCCTGTGTTGGTTACTTGACTTGGACCATTGGCTGCAGCTAAAGCATTAGCGGGCCGACCAATTTCTCCTTCAGCGCTTACAGCATCATATTGATTATCAGAAGCGTCTCTTCTTCCATTATCAAATGTCCTAGCTGATGGATAAAAACCTGTATCATTGAGATCA
This sequence comes from Mongoliitalea daihaiensis, assembly GCF_021596945.1. Lineage (NCBI taxonomy): Bacteria > Pseudomonadati > Bacteroidota > Cytophagia > Cytophagales > Cyclobacteriaceae > Mongoliitalea > Mongoliitalea daihaiensis. The sequence continues at coordinate 1,295,631 of NZ_CP063779.1, forward strand.
TAATACCATCTAACTCGGATATTGTTGCTGGTAGTACTTGTGTTAGACCTTCTTCTGGTTGCAGCTGTCAATCTGAAACCCCAAAATACGGTTTCTCCATTTCTTACATAAACAAATACCCTATGTTGAGGGTCATAGTTAGTGTTATAATTTGGATAATTTGAAGCGTTAGCCGTCGAAGGTAGCATCATGAATCCTCTATAATTATATCCTGATGTAAACCAACCTTCTCCAATAGGTTCACTGGTTACTCGTCTTCCTGCACTTGGCACCCACAACATACTCTGTCTATTAGTGGCTGTCCCCCAAGTTCCGGAACCTTCGGCCATCACTTTGGGTGGATGCGAAAGCATCATCATCAACAAAAAAAACAAAAAACTCAACCCTCTCAACCAGTTAGTTGAGAGCGCAATAGCCGAGCTATTTAGTTGAGTTTTCATGCCTATTTACCCCTTAAATGAGAGTGATATTACAAAAAAATAGGCATTTTACCAAATAAAATTCTGTAAAACAGATAATTACATACCATATGCAAATTTCTGTTTACAAAAAAACTCCAGCTGTTTGCAACTGGAGTTTGTCTATTTTGAAGCTTTTTTCTTAGCTGTTCATGCTGATCAAGAATTCAATGTTATCCCGCGTGCCTCGCATACGCTGCAAGAGGAATTCCATGGCTTCCTGAGAGGTCATATCGGACATCAACTTGCGCAAAATCCACACACGTTGCATCTCTTCTTTGTCCATCAACAAATCCTCTCTTCGTGTACCAGAACTTGGTACATCGATCGCAGGATAGATTCTTCTGTTGGATAGTTTTCTGTCCAAGGCCAATTCCATGTTACCGGTACCTTTGAATTCCTCAAAGATGACCTCGTCCATTTTGGAACCTGTTTCTACTAAGGCGGTAGCGATGATGGTCAAGGAACCTCCATTTTCCACATTTCTAGCAGCTCCGAAGAATCGCTTCGGCTTGTGAAGTGCGTTGGCATCCACACCACCGGAAAGGATTTTTCCTGAGGAAGGGACCACCGTATTGTAAGCTCTTGCCAATCGGGTAATGGAATCCAATAAGATGACTACATCATGACCACATTCTACCATTCGCTTGGCTTTTTCCAATACGATGGTAGCAACTTTTACGTGTCTTTCTGCCTGCTCATCGAAGGTAGAAGAGATCACCTCACCTTTTACAGAACGGGCCATATCTGTCACTTCTTCTGGACGCTCATCGATCAACAAGACCATCAAGTGTACTTCTGGGTGATTTTCAGCAATAGCATTGGCTATCTGCTGCAACAATACAGTCTTACCGGTCTTTGGCTGTGCCACAATCATCCCACGCTGACCTTTCCCGATCGGAGCAAAAAGATCCAAGATCCGAGTAGAGTAATTGTCATGTTTGGTAGAAAGATTCAACCGCTCCTCAGGGAAGAGTGGCGTCAAATATTCAAAGGGAATACGATCTCTGATTTCTTCGGTAGTCTTGCCATTGACAGAAATGACTTTCAGTAATGCAAAGTATTTTTCTCCTTCTTTGGGAGGACGGATGGTGCCCTTGATATGGTCACCTGTTTTTAGTCCAAAAAGTTTGATTTGAGAAGGGGAAACATAGATGTCATCCGGGGAAGCGAGGTAATTGTAATCCAACGAGCGTAGAAATCCATATCCTTCGGACATAATTTCCAAAACACCTTCGTTTTCGATGATTCCTTCGAATTCCCGTGGACTTACATATGGTTTTTTCTTAGTAGAAATTACTTCTGCTGTTGGAATATGTGCTTCTTCAATATCTCTGAAGTTTTTTCTTCTTGGCAATTCTACCTCAGCTTCTGCTTTTGGTTCAGCTTTTTCAACAGATTTCTTTTCGACCTGAGGAGCGGCTTTTTCTTCTACAAAATCTGAAGCGGTAAATTGCTCGGGGGATGGCTCGATTTCGACTACTTTTTTTCGAGGTCTGATAAACTTAGGTTTTTCTTCCTCAGGAGTAGCTACTGTTGGAGTAGTTGGTTTTGGAGCAGGGGCTTCTTTTTTTTCTTCTTTGCGCTCTTCCTTTCGCTCTTCCTTCCGTGGTTCTCGGGATTTTTGAGGCGCCTTGCTTTCTACCTTAGCATCTTCTTTAGGAGTTTCGCCGACGTTCTCTCGTTTAAATTTTGGTTTTGCAGGAGTCTCAGCGGTTTTTTCTTCTTTTTGGGGAGCTTTTTCAGCAGCTGGTTCGGGTGATTTTTTCTCTTCTACTTCTACGATGGAAGGTTTCTTTTTAGGGAGAGCAGCTTCTGGGGTGATCGCTTGTTGGTCCAAAATGGCGTAGACAAGATCGTCTTTTTTGAGTGTCTTAAAATTTTTGACACCCAACTCCTCAGCAATCTCCTTTAATTCAGAGAGAAGTCTGATTCTTAGTTCTTCTATGTTATACATAAAAAGCTTACGAAATTAGATAATGATGTAAATGATAATTGAATGTGTATTGAGTATTACTGAACTGAATGAAAAAGGTATTCAGGCTAGTATAAAATCCACGGGGAGAGGATTTTGGGATACTGTAACGCCACAATAATAAGCCAAGACTTTTGAAATCGCAAACATTTGACCTAAATCTGAGGCTAAAGTGTAAAAAAACTAGGTTTCTTGCATGATTTGTCGCAATATTTTAATGGATTTCCATTCTTTAGACTCTTCTAAGTGGGCTGAGTAATAGCTCAGACAGAGGTCTAGCAGGTTGCGTCGAGCAATGCTTGGTACGTTCTGATCAAAGGCAAAAGAATGCTGTAACAGTCCATCCAGATAGGTAGCTTCTACTTGAAAATCCCTAGAGGATGCCCATGCTTGATTGAGTTCTTCAAAGAATTCCTCAGCGGACACCGGAGCAAATCCTAGGTACTTGGAAGTTTCCATCAAAAACGTGATTGGGAAATGGGTCAGGTTACAATGCGGACTGTCCAACAGGGTAATAGCCTCTTCGAGGAAATCAAACATAGACTCATTTTGGTATCCATCGTAAAGACAGCGAGACAAAACCTCTGCCATAAACATGGCAATACCGGAGCGCTTAAATTCAAACGGGATTCTTTGAAAGGCTTGCAACAACTTTACTTCGCTGACGCGATTAAGATTACTCGTCTCTTTATGATAGACTACCAAATCGAGTAACATCATAGGTTGATAAAAGCCCATTTTACTTTTGGCAGTGGAGCTTCTCACTCCGTTGATAATGTAGCTTTTCAGGCCAAGTTCCTTGGTGAAAATCTTGACGATGATCGATGTATCCTTGTACCGGATGTAGGATAGAACCAAGCCTGAGGTTTTGACTAACATTAGCTTTTACCTTCATTGAAACATTTTCTACAACGTGCTTCGTAGCTTTCCTTTTCTCCCAACACTACTTTATCTTTCTTTTCAATCAGTCTGTAAGAGTAGGAAGCAAGGTCTCCACATTTCATACAGATGGCGTGTACTTTGGTAACATATTCTGCGATCGCCATCAGATGAGGCATGGGCTCAAAAGGCTTTCCTTCAAAGTCCATATCCAACCCTGCCATAATCACGCGTTTGCCTGCATTGGCAAGTACGGTGGCCACATGGACAATCCGTGCATCGAAAAATTGCACCTCATCAATGCCTACTACGTCACAGTCTCCAGCCAATAGGAGGATATCCTCTGCAAAGTTTACAGGAGTGGACCGAATGGCATTTTCATTGTGTGAGACTACATCCACCTCGTGGTATCTCTTATCGATGGAAGGCTTGAAAATCTCTACTTTTTGCTTGGCGATCAGTGCGCGGTTGAGCCTACGAATCAATTCTTCCGTTTTTCCGGAAAACATAGATCCGCAAATGACCTCAATTTGTCCTTTTTTTTCTTTTGAGTGGAATTTACCTAAGGAAGGCTCAATAAACATAGCTTATTCAGAATATGATACGTGTGGAAACTTATTTTCATCGGCCACCCGAATCACCAAAGTTCCTTGTTTGATTTTAGCTTGGCAAGTTAAGCGTTCGTTGGCTTTTAATCGTCCTTTGGATTTGAAAAATTCTTCCCGGTCGGTGAGTTCCTCTAAGTTTTCCATTCCTTCGATTACAATCATTTTACAAGTGGTGCATCTTCCCTTTTTTCCACAGGCATGCATCCAATCAATGTAGTTTTCATGAATTAATTCGATAACTTTACGGTTAGATTCTGTAGAAATGATTGAATGATTATCGATATTTTGTATGATAATTTTCATCATAAAGATTGTATGGTCTCGTTAAATAAATTGTCTTCAAATAGTATGCACGTGAAAATAAACCAAAAATATATTGAAAGTTATGTGAAAGATTTTGCAGCAAAGGTAAGTAAGCAACACTTTCATGAGAATAAATACATTACTGGTCCTCAAATTGTTCAATTAACACCTGCTGAGCAGGTAAATTTTTTTGTGATTAAAGCCCTTTTTGAAGCCTGGCAGGTGGAATTGGAAAAGTTAAAATCCAACCCTTATTTTGATTACCGAGATAAAGCGGTGCATGATGCATTGAAGCAATTTATGAATGTATTGTCACGCACCATCAAAATAGATCGGGAAAACTTTGAACCTTTACTGATCTCCGCATTGACAGACGCCATTTCCTTAGCAGTGGATCCTTTGACATTTTTTATGGAAGAAATTGAAAAAACACCGGAGCGGCAGTTGAATACATATTTCAAAGAAAATAAGCGCTATTATAAGTGGCATCGGTCATTGATGGAGAACTTGATTGATCGAGCGGCATTGGGTGCATCCCATGTAGCCTATGTAGCTGCTTTGCAAGCGAATTACGAACAACAAGCTAGTGAGCTGCGGTCCGGTCAGGAGCTTTTGGAATCACTGTCTGCTGTCTTGGCCATTGATTTTGGTGCACTCCTAGAGGAACAGTCTCTATCCCCAAACACTGAAAGTGCTCAAGAAGAGCCTTTTCCATCCGATGTTTCGGTCGAGGAAGTGAAAAGGTCTGCTTTGTTTACTCCTATTTTTGAGTCTAAGCAAGAAGATGTCTCTGATACACGTGTAGTGGTAGAGGTAAAAGAGGTGGCAGCAGCAACACCAAGTGCAGCGGCAGTAACGATTGAAAATAAAGAGGGCCAATTGGACCCGCATGCTATTTGGGCTCGTTTTGAATCAGAAGAGTATAGTGTTATGAAGATCAGTATTCAGGAATTGAGCGAAAGTATAGGAATCAATCAACGCTTCATGTTTACCAAAGAACTTTTTGAGGGCAATTCGGATCTGTTGAGATATGCATTGAAATCAATCGATCAATGTCAAAACTTTACGGAAGCAATCAACATGCTGAATTTACGCTACGTAGATGAACTGAAGTGGAATTTACAATCGGAGGCCTTGGATGAATTTTTGCAGTTGATTTTCAGGAAATTTGAGCATAGGGGTTAAAAACCCCTTTTTTTGTGGCAATAAATAAACCGCTTCTGTAATTCTCCCCGATTTTTTGATAAATTTTGAGTAGCATCGAGTGTTAATTCTTACCCAATCAACTTATGAACAAAATCAAATACGCTGCCACGATAGCTTTGTGCTTAGTGGTTTTGATGTCATTTGCACAGACAATACCCACACCCCAGTCCCACTTCGGTTTTGGGATGGGAGATAATTACATGTTGAGTAATTATACCCAGACAGAGGCCTATTTCAAAAAGCTAGCAGATGCGAGCGATAAAGCTAAACTGGTCTCCATTGGGAAAACAGAGGAAGGCAGAGAGCAATACATGATGATTGTCACTTCCCCTGAAAATCACAGCCGATTGGATCAATTACGGGAAATTTCCGTGAAGATGGCCCGAGCAGAAGGGATTTCTGATGAACAGGCTAAGGCCTTTGCCAAAGAAGGCAAAGCAGTGGTCTGGATTGATGGAGGCCTTCACTCCACGGAAACTGTAGGTATCCACCAGTTGACGGAAACCTTGTATCAGGTGCTTACAAGGGAGGATGATGAAACCAAGCGTATCCTGGAAAACGTGGTTATCCTATTTGTTCATGCCAATCCAGATGGTCATGAAAAAATCGGGGATTGGTACATGCGGGAGTCGGAACCAGAAAAGCGTAGCCTTTCCGGACTTCCTGTTCTGTATCAAAAATATATAGGGCATGATAATAACCGGGATTTCTATATCCAAAATATGCAAGAGTCTACCAATATGGGACATCAGCTGTTTGTGGAATGGATTCCTCAGGTGATGTACAATCATCATCAGCGAGGACCAGCAGGTTCTGTTTTGGCGGGCCCCCCATACCGAGACCCTTTCAACCATGTGTTTGACCCCATGATGGTAACAGGAATTGATGCAGTGGGTGCTGCCATGTACAACCGCTTGAATGCGGAAAACAAACCAGGATTTACCCGTATGAATGGCTCTGTTTTTTCTACCTGGTACAATGGAGGCTTGCGCACAACGACTCATTTCCACAATATTATCGGTATCTTGACTGAGATTATCGGTGGACCTAATCCAGAAGAAATACCTTTGGTTCCGGATCGATTATTACCGAATAGCAATACACCATTTCCAGTCACACCTCAGAAAACGTGGTATTTCCAGCAATCGATCGATTATTCAGTTTCCATGAACTTTGCTGTATTAGATTATGCAGCACGAAATAGCGACCACTTGCTGTACAATATGTATAGCATGGGTAAAGGCTCAATAGCAAGGGGTTCTTCTGATTATTGGACACCTTATCCACGTAAGATTGATGCTATCAAAGAGGCCTACGAAAAAAACAAGGATAAATACCAGCTTTCTTCCAATCCTTTTGCCAGAAGAGGAGGTGCGATTCCTTCAGAATTCTATGAGGAAGTTTATCAAGCCCCTGATCAACGGGATCCTAGAGGATTTATCATTCCAGCTAATCAGGAAGACATGGCCACGGTCGTTAAATTTATCAACGCGTTGGTAAAAACAGGTATACGAATCGAGCGAACGACAGCAGCCTTTACCTTAGAGGGTACATCTTATCCCATAGGTTCTTTTGTTGTAAAAACTGATCAGGCATTTAGACCACATGTGCTAGACATGTTTGAGCCACAAGATTATCCCAATGATTTTCAGTATCCAGGAGGTCCTCCGATCCGTCCGTACGATGCAGCAGGCTGGACTTTGGCGTATCAAATGGGTATTCAGTTTGACAGAGTGTTGGATGCTTTTGATGGACCATTTGAAACCTTGCCTTACGGGGAACTAGTCGCAGCACCTTCAAAGTCTTTGGCTTCTTCAAGTAATGGATACTTGATCAGCGCTGCGCAAAATGATGCCTTTCCAGTGGTCAATCAATTGCTTAAGCAAGGCGTAAAAGTCTCTCGTATACAGAATGACGAAGGAGCAATTCCTGCTGGATCATTTTACATTCCATCTAGTGCGGAACGTAGATTGACTCCTTTGGTCCAACAATACGGCATTACGGTTGCTCCAGCACGCAGACAGCCAACCCAAGCGACGACAATTCAACCTACACGCATTGCATTATTTGACCAGTATGGAGGTTCCATGCCTAGTGGATGGGTTCGATGGATGTTGGAGCAGTATAATTTTGATTTTCAATTGATATTCCCGAAAGAAATTGATGCAGGAGATCTGAATAAAAAGTATGATGTAATTCTTTTTATATCAGGAGGGATTCCCCCTGCTGGGAGTAGAGGTGGAGGTTTCGGTATGGATGTAGCATCGATTCCTGCGGAGTATCAGCACATGATTGGGAGCATTTCCGTTGATAAATCAATTCCACAATTGAAGAAGTTTATGGAGCAAGGTGGGAAGGTGCTGACTGTTGGCTCGGCAACTGCATTGGCCTATCATTTAGATTTACCTGTAAGAAACGCTCTGGCTGAAATTCAACCGGATGGTTCCGAACGGATGCTTCCAAGTGGAAAATATTTTGTACCAGGTTCGGTTTTGGTAACTAGAGTCGACACTTCTCTGCCGCTCAATTGGGGATTGAAAACACATGCGGATGTTTTGTTTAATAACAGCCCTGTATTCAAACTGAAGCCAGAGGCTAAGCTGCAAGGGTTCCAAATTTTATCCTGGTTTGACACTAAGACCCCCCTAAAGTCAGGTTGGGCTTGGGGACAGTCTTACTTGGAAGATGGCATTACAGCTTTTTCTGCTCCTGTTGGGAAAGGTAGTTTAGTGGCTTATGGTCCTGAGATTACTTACAGAGCCCAGTCTCATGGGACCTTTAAGATGTTGTTTAATAATTTGTATAAATAATAGGAATAGTTAAAAAAAATAATTTGAATCCGCAGAAAACGCCAGCTTTCTGCGGATTTTTTTGTGGCAGGCTAGCTTTGCAATTATTATTAGCTTTTTTGCAAATCTTCTAAATTTTTAATTCTTTTTTCCAGATTGGTTATTCGGTCTTCCAAAGGAGAATATTCTTTAAACGGGGAGTATATACCAATCACTTCGTAAATCCCCGCGTTTTCTGAGAGTGAAATAGTTTGATTATTTAAAATAATTTGTCCCTCTAATACTTTTGTTAATTTACCTATTTGAAATCCCTCTTTTGATATAGTCAAATAAACTTTTCCTAAAACCGGTACATTTGGGATACCACATACAATTTCATCTTGTTGGATATAAGCGTTTGGTGGGAGCTCATTTCCTGAAATAAATACAGTGTTATTAGGGAATATACTTGGAAAATCCTTTGTTTCTGTGAATTGTCTAGTAGCAGATGGAAGTGACTGAGTTAGGGAAGGTAAAGTGAAGCCACTGAGTTGGTTAACAGTGATATTGCTGGTAAGAAGTGCATCAATTGTAAGGTTGAATACTTCTGCTGTTTTCATGATTGTTTCGATTTTGGGCTCCGCCCTTCCTTCTTCATAGGAACTAATGACGCCCCTGCTTACATCAAGCATATCTGCAAGTTGTGCTTGTGTAAGTCCACGTACATTCCTTATTTTTTTTATGTTTTTACCAAATTTTGACATAGGTGCAATTTAAATTAGATAAAAGTCAAATAATATTAGCAAAAAATAGCTAATAGTATTTGCAAACTTAGAAATTTTATTTAATATTGTGGAACAGTCAGTTTAAAAAATTCATTTTTAAAATAAACCTTAAAACAACAGATGATGGACAAGTATTTTAAAATTGTAAAAGATTATATTCTTGAACTTGGTTCTGTAATTCAATATGAGAGCGAATTAGATAATTTGCTTGTCATAGAAAATGAAGATTTTGGTGTCAAGAACATGGTGATTGGTGTTGCGACACCGATCATAATTATTGAGCAATATCTCTTTAACGTCAAAGATGAAGGGGAAATATTCAAGCAGCTTTTAATTAAAAACAGAGATATTGTGCATGGTGCTTTTGTATTGGATGAAACTGGCGAGAAGGTCATATTCAGAAATACATTGCAGGCGGAGACTTTGGACTTAAAGGAATTGGAAAGTACCATCAATTCATTAGGCTTATTGCTCTCAGAATATTCAAATGAAATACTATCATTCTCTAAATAAATCCTTATCGTTATGAACGTTTTAAAAAGATTATTCAAAATTGGACAAGCAGAAACTCATTCGGCTATAGACAAATTAGAGGACCCAATCAAAATGATCGAACAGGGTCTGAGAGATATGCGAGAAGATCAGGATCGTGCATTGAAAGCTTTAGCTGAAGTAAAGGCCATGCATATTAAGCGGATGAGAGAGTTAAAAGATTCCATCAGTCAAGAAGAGGATTTACAGAATAAATCTGTTTTACTTTTGAAAAAAGCCCATTCTGGAGAAATGGATACAATTGAAGCAGAGGGCTTTGTCAAAGAAAACCTAAGGAGAAAATCAAAATTGAGTCAGGATATTAAGATTCAAACAGAGGATGTCAACAATTTGGAAAAGCAGGTGGCGACCTTAGAGCAAAATGTTAACCGGATCAAAGCGGGGATTAAGCAATGGGAAAATGAGCTCGCTACCTTGAAAGCGAGAATTAAAGTGAGCAGTGCTACGCAAAAGATAAATAAGCAGATGACCAATATGGACAGTACTAGTGTGGTATCTATGCTTGAGCGCATGAAAGACCGAGTGGTTCAGGATGAGGCATTGGCACAGGCTTACGGAGAAATGGCAGAAAGTTCTATAAGCCATGATGAGAAAGTCAAAAAAGCATTGGAAGATATATCTGTGGAAGATGAATTAGCGCGGATGAAAAAGAATTTAGGACTTTCAGGAACAGATGTCTCTGATGATAAAGTTTGATAATTTAATTCCGCTGAAATACCTTTTTGCAATAGTTTCACGATAGATTTATCTCTTAGATCCCCATTATGGAAAGACTACTGGAAATCTCTTTTGCTCCGGCCAATTTTATTCTGACTGTACTGAGTCTCTTGGTGCTGCTCTACTGGCTAATTGTCATATTCACAGGATTTGATATTGACGTCGCTGATATGGATGCAGATACCGATGTTAGTAATCCAGAGGTAGGCAACGCTGGAAGTCAAGGATTTTGGAATGCCTTTTTGGAATTCTTTTATATTGGTGAGTTGCCAGTTATGTTTATCATATCCATTGTGGTGTTTTCCATGTGGTTAATCAATGTGAATGTCACTGCAATTTTTGGGATTGCAGATAGTCTACTGGGATTGCTGATCTATATACCTGGCTTGATAGTCAGTATGCTTATAACAAAAGTAGTGGCTAGGCCATTTATAAAAATTTATGCTCAGTTCAATCATAAAGGAGAAAAGGCTATAGATTTTATAGGAAAAACCGGTAAAGTGATAGCCCCCATTGGAAAAGATAAAATCGGCCAAATCGAAATTCAACTAGAAGGAGATGTGATAAAGGTTTATGCCAAATCAATAGATGATGAATTGATTAAGTTCAATGAGACAGTAATCATTTTGGAAGAATCACTAGACAAAAAATACTATTTAGCTCAAAAATTTCAACTCTAAAAAAACCAATAAACTTATGATGGAATCTTTTTATGTCGTAGCGGGCATGAGTATAGTCGTGCTACTAGGGCTCTTTGTGTGGCTCATTTCAATGTACAAAAAAGTAAGTCAAGGTCGGGTACTCGTACGTACCGGTCAGGGCGGTGTAAAGATCTTCTTTAATGCGGGATTAGTAGTTCCAATCCTTCACAAAGAAGAAGTCATGGATATCTCTGTTAAGAAATTGGAAATTTCAAGAATGTCGAAAGATGGTTTGATTTGTAAGGATAATATGCGTGCAGATATTAAAGTAGCATTTTTCGTGAGGGTAAACAAGTCTGTACAAGATATTATCAACGTTGCTCAGACCATTGGCTGTGCCCGTGCTTCTGATCATGAAACCTTGGAAAGCTTGTTTGAAGCGAAATTCTCTGAGGCCTTAAAAACAGTCGGAAAGAAGTTTGAATTCATTGAGTTGTATGAGGCACGTAGGGAGTTTAGAGATGAAATCATTGATATTATTGGTACCGATCTTAACGGATATGTTTTGGATGACTGTGCCATAGATTATCTGGAACAGACCAAAATGGATAATCTCGATAGAGATAATATTCTTGATGCTGAGGGTATCAAAAAAATTACGGAGCTGACCGCCGCCCAAAATATTAAAGCTAACCAAATCCGCAGGGATGAAGAAAAAATCATCAAAAAACAAGATGTAGAAGCACGGGAGGCGATTTTGGAGCTTGAAAAGCAACTCAAGGAAAAGGAAGAGTCCCAAAGAAGAGAGATAGAAACAATCAAAGCACGTGAACAGGCTGAAATCGATAAAGTAACGTCCCAAGAAAGACTCAAATCAGAGGAAGTTCGTATCCGAACGGAGGAACAATTGGAAATCCAGGAGGAAAACAAACTAAGGCAAGTCATCATTGCTGCCAAGAATAAGGAACGGGCTGAGGCTGTGGAAACCGAACGGGTGAAAAAAGATAGAGATATTGAAGCCACCGAGCGTGAGCGAATCGTGGCATTGGCTCAGATTGAAAAGGAAAAAGCAGTAGAGATTGAGAAGAAAAATATCCAAGATGCGATCAGAGAAAGAGTAGCCATGGAAAAAACCGTGGTAGAGGAACAGGAGAAAATCAAGGATGTCGAAGCATTTAAGGGAGCTAATCGGCAAAAAGAGGTTGCTTTGATCATTGCCGCCAAAGAAGCTGAAATCAATTTGATTGAAGAAGTGAAAGCTGCTGAATCCAAGGAGAAGTCCGCTAAACACGAAGCTGCAAAAATCATTATTGAAGCCAACGCTCGCAAAGATGCTGCTGATAAGGAAGCTGAAGCCAGAAAAATTATTGCTGAGGCCAAAGCCAAAGAGGAAGCTACCATCGGTATGTCAGAGGCACAGGTGATGCATGCAAAAGCAGATGCACTTGAGCGTCAAGGAATGGTAGATGCGGTCATCATTGAAAAAGTAGCAGAAGCCAAAAGAAAAGAAGGATTGGCTGAGGCAGAAGTCATTCAGGAAAAAGCTATTGCTGAGGCCAAAGGTATTCAGGAGAAAGCAGGCGCTATGAAGCAATTGAATGATGCTGGCAAGGAGCATGAGGAGTTCAGATTGAAGCTTCAAAAGGAGAAAGAAGTGGAATTGGCACAGATCAGTATACAGAAAGACATCGCTGATGCACAGGCAAAAGTGCTTGCCGAGGCCTTTAAAACAGCTAAAATTGATATCGTTGGCGGAGATAATACATTCTTCAATAATTTGATTAAGCAAATTTCTACCGCCCGAGGAATAGATAAGTTGGTGGAAAATTCTCAAACTATCTCCCAAGTGAAAGATTCATTAATGGGGGTTTCCGAAACAGGAGACACTCCTAATGACCTAATTGAAAAAATCAGGGGTATAGCAAATAAATACGGGGTTACTACTGAAGATCTGAAAAACATATCCATCGCAGCACTGATTACACAAATACAATTGAAAGCAAGCGAAGAAGACAAAGGATTCTTAGCCAATATGTTATCGATTGCCAAAACTATGGGCGTCGAAAACAGGAGAATATTGTAAGGGTCAATCGGCCTTGCAAACCGTGTATCCTTGAGGTTCTGACATCCAATTTCAGAGCCTCTATGGTATACCTTGGTATTGATGAGTTCTTCAATTCCCATTTCTGTAAACAGGTTCTTAACCTCATTTTTAAACCAATGCATTCTCAAGGATCCTCTGATATATGGAAACTAACATAGAAAAAGGTACATACGACATCATTCAGGCGAGGCTTCAGCAACAGCGGTCTTCCTTGGTTGAAAACCTTCAGAAGCTCAATCAGGAAAGACAGCAGATTTTTGGAGCAGTCGAATTCAAATTACTTTCCAATGTCCGCATCAATACCCAGCATAATTGCATCGCTAGGGATATCGTGTCCATTGGAGATGCTTGTCTTTTTGGCTATAATGTCCGCTTAGGTCTGAAAACCGTCTTGGAAGTCGGAGATGTATTCAGTGTGTATCGCTTTTCAGACCACGAATTTCATCCCATGTCATTGGAGTTGATTCAGGATAAAAGCTTTGCTGATGAACTGCAAAACCTTTATAAGTTTTATAGACATACGCAATTTTCAAGATTTTTTGTGCAAGGGAGTTTCCTCTATATGGTGTTTCAACTATCAGACAGTCCCACTGATATCAAGGCCTTTAAATGGTTGATTGAGGAAAATAAGCTTCAATTTGTGGATTCACGCAGTGCAGCTGAGGTCAAATTCCCTTTACAGTATGAATTTGAATGGATCAGAGCAACTAGGGATATGCAAAGAACCGGTAAGAATCCACATATCTCGATAGTTGATAAGGTCTTTGTGGAAACTACCAAAGGTAATCTGACCATCAAAGTTGAAGATAATACAGATGATGGATTAGGCATTTATTCTGAAGATGTCTTGCATTCAGATCAATCTTTGGATGATGGAGAAATACACTTTTGTGATTTAGGAAATTTAGTCTTGTTAAAAATCAAACCTTATCTGGAAAGCGAACGATACTTTATTTTTAATCATCGAGTAAAGAATGTTGTGAGAGTTGATACCTTAAAGGATGCTGGTATTCTGCTGCCTGATGATCAAGGAATCCTCCTTTCCAACGGCTATTACTTACAGACAGGAGAAAATAAAATTTTTGACAGAAAAATTGAAGGGGTGAAATTTCTGAGGAAAATTCAATCTCCCAATGGAGAGGATTATCTCTTCATTTTTTATGAGGAAAAGAACCACGATTTTGTAATCCTTTCTTACAATGTCATTGAGCAAACTGTAAAAACACCGATTTTTTGTAATGGGTATACATTGTTTACTGAAGGTGAACTTTGCTATTTCAATACTGAAAAAGAGCCTGGTAAACATCACAATATTCAAGTTTGGCAAACGCCATACACCAAAGAAATTCTACCGAATGAAGCATTCAAAAATCATGAATTATACAAAATAGGTAATCGCTCTATTGTAAAAGCGATGGCAGAAGTTCAAGAGCTGATAGTACTTCTTGCCAAAGAAGATAGTTACAACGGGTTATACCTGGACATTGAAAAAAGGAGTCAAAGCATTTTAGATGGGTATTTTTGGTTGAGGAGCTCCCAACTTCAAGCGCTTAGCCAAGCTTTACAGGAAACTAAAGAAATTGCACTTGCTGCTATCGGTGAGTTTGAAAAGGTATTGCAGATCAAACAGCATACACTTTCAACTTACACAAATGTAAAAGAGAAAGTTGATAAAGTACTTTTTGAAACGAGGAGTTCCAACTTTGAAAGCTTAGATCAATATGTTTCTCTTCTTTCTCAGATGAGAGGCATTCGTGGTGAAATCATTGGTCTTAAAAACCTTCGCTACATAGATTTGGAACAAGTGGAGCTGCTTGAAGTTGGCGTAGCTAAAAGAGCGGAAGAACTTTCACAGGCTTGCGTGCAGTTTTTGCTGCAGGATAATGCTTTAGACTATTACAAAGTAAAAATGGACTTTCTGACGAATGATGTCAGCAAATTAGAGAAGGTCATTGATGCAAAATCTTTGGAAAAGTCCTTTGACCAATTGTCCAAGGAATTGGAATTATTGATTGAGATCGTTAATAATCTGAATGTGGAAGATACAGCGCATGCTACTCAAATTATTGAGAGTATTTCACTGATTTTCGCCCAATTGAACCAGCAACGAGTAGCGCTCAATAACCGACGGAAACAGATCGGAGAGCGAGAAGCAAGGGCTGATTTTCAAGCTCAGATGACCTTGTTTGAGCAGTCAATTGTCAATTTTCTGGAATTGGCCAATGACACGGCCAAATGCGATGAATACTTGTCCAAACTTTCAATTCAACTGGAGGAACTGGAGGGAAGATTTGTCGACTTCGATGATTTTATTGATAAAATTAGTGAGAAAAGAGAGTCTGTATATGCTGCATTTGAATCAAAAAAAGGCAACTTAACAGAAGCCAGAAACAAACGGACAAATTCTTTATTTGCATCAGCTACGAGAATTTTGAACAGTATTAAATCCAGAGCAGCAACTTTTGGAACAGAGGTGGAAATCAACGGATATTTCGCTTCGGATCTTATGATCGATAAAGTAAGGGATGTTGCATCCCAATTACAATCCTTGGGAGATTCAGCCAAATCGGAAGATTTGCTTAATCAATTGCAAGTATTGCAGCAGGAAGCTATTCGGGCTCTAAAGGATAAAAATGAACTATTTGAGGATGGCAATCAAGTCATCAAATTGGGAGAATATCGATTTGCTGTCAATCAGCAAAAGTTAGATCTTACCATGCTTGTAAAAAATAATACATATCATTTTCATCTGACAGGTACTTCTTATTATGAGGCTGTACATGCTCCTGAAATGGAAGAGTTAAAGGATGTTTGGGATCAGGAACTGCCTTCAGAAAATAGAACGGTGCACCGTACAGAATACCTGGCATGGCAGGTTTTTCAGAGCTTGGATAAAAATAAAGTATGGATTGATTCTGATTTAGCTAATCAAATTGCACAATATACGGCCACACATTATGGAGAAGGTTATGTGAAAGGAGTTCATGACCAAGATGCACTGTTGATTCTTCAGGCATTGCTGGAAAAAGAGCGAGACCTGGGACTTTTAAGATTTGAATCAACCACACGGGCTCTAGCCCAACTTTTTTGGTATTTCCTTCCAGAAGACCAAAAAGTGTTTTTTAAAAAACAGTTTATCTTCATTAACCTAATCAAGCAGGCCTTTGCCCATACAAAAGAAATTGAGCATCTCCTGCATACCTTAAGTACTGAAATCTCACAATTTAAAAATACCTATCAATTATTTTCAGATGTAAACTCTTATCAGGCATCCATTTACCTTTCGGAACAGCAAGCCAATGACAGTTTCATTATGGAAGCTCAAGCCAATGAATTGTTGATTGCATTCAAAAAATCACTGAAGGAAAAAAACCTTGATATAAGCTTTGCTGAAGCACAACAGGAATTGAAGGCCTTTCCTGCGGCAATTTGGCACCTTTCTAACCATTGGATCAAAACATATATTTCCACACTTCAAGTAGAATTTCCTAGGTCTATTGTGGAGGAGGCTACTGCTTTTATTATTACAGGTGCTTATCATGGTCAGGATATTCATCATGTTTCTGGAAAAGTTAGGCTTGAGGGCTTGAAGACAGCTATCGGGTCTCAAGAAACAGATTCAGTTGTTTACGACTTTGATTATCATGATTTCCATAGACGCTTACGGTATTTTTCTGACCAAGTTCGTCCCAGATTTCAGCAGTTACAAGAGTTGAAGCATCACTTGATTTTGGAAAAGAAAAAAGCACTCCGTTTGCATGAGTTCCAAACACAGGTATTAACGAGTTTCGTTCGAAATAAATTAATCAACCAAGTATATTTTCCATTGATTGGACAAAATTTCTCCAAACAATTAGGGGTTTCTGGGCAAGATAAACGTACCGATCGCTCTGGAATGCTGTTATTGATTTCTCCTCCTGGGTATGGAAAGACTACCTTGATGGAATATGTCGCTGATCGTTTAGGTTTGATTTTTATGAAAATCAATGGTCCATCCATAGGTCATGAAATAACATCTGTGGATCCTGCCGAGGCCAAAAATGCTGCAACTAGGCAAGAATTACAAAAACTCAATTTGGCTTTTGAGATGAGAGATAATGTGATGCTTTATTTGGATGACATTCAGCATTGCAATCCAGAGTTCTTACAGAAATTCATTTCCTTAGCAGATGGGCAACGAAAGATTGAGGGAGTTTATAACGGGGTTTCCAAAACCTATGATTTCAGAGGGAAGCGCTTCTGTATTGTAATGGCAGGTAATCCTTATACTGAAAGTGGAGAAAAATTCCAGATTCCAGATATGTTATCCAACCGAGCGGATATCTACAATTTAGGTGATACGGCATCCAATAGAGTAGATTTGTTCAAGTTAAGTTTGATTGAAAATGGCCTTACATCCAATATGTACCTAAAGTCTATCACCCAGTATGGCTTGGAAAATTTATACAAACTAGTGGAATTCATTGAAAATGGAGAGCAGCAATTGCCAGATTTGGAGGGGAATATTACGAGTATGGAAATTCAGGATTGTATCCAAGTATTGCAAAAGACCATGAAGATAAGGGATGTTGTCTTAAAAGTAAATGCTGCTTACATAGCATCAGCTGCCATGGCTGATGATTACCGGGAAGAACCACCATTTAAGTTACAAGGTTCTTATCGTGATATGAATAAATTGATGGGACAAATTGTGCCTATTTTGAATGAAAAAGAGGTCACACAACTACTGCTTGATCATTATCAAAACGAGTCCCAAACCTTGACATCAGATGCTGAGTCCAATTTGTTGAAGTTAGCAGAAATGATGAACATGCTAGATCCAATCAAAAAAGAGCGTTGGGATGCCATCAAAGCCACATTTGTAAGAAACAATAGAGTCAGAGGATTTGGTGACAATGACCGAATGTCTCAAATTATTGGTCAGATGAATTTATTTGTGGAAGGTCTAGAAGGAATCAAACAAGTCTTGGATTATCGAAATTCGAAGAAGCAGTAAATTTAGCTTTGAAGGGCATAATTGTATGCAAAATCTAAATGAAGATTGCAAAGGAATAACTACCCCCTCTGCCCATAATAATTGTAATCCTTGATGATATGCTCAATAAAAGCTAAGTTTTTTTCCTCAGGGTTTAGCTGCAGCAGGGAGGCAGTTTTCTCGGCTAATTGTTTGATGAGCAAGAAATCCCCTGATTTTAGGGCTTCACTTTTGATCTGCTTGATTTGTTGATCGCTGAGGTTCATTACCTGTGGGTATTTGGGAACATAGTCTTCGGGAATTTCTTGTAATAAAGTTTCATGCAGGCCAATCCTGAATTTTTCTGATACTACAGTCGTCCCTGCGGCTACATCACCTACCCGCTGTCCCTTTCCGGTAATCAAAATAGTGATAATGGCCACCCCACCACTGGTCAATGAAATATCTACAAAGCGCATCAGCTGACTCCCTTGGAGAGAGGGGAGTATTATTTTGGGGATTTACATGTATTTGTTCAAAGTAAGCTTGGTTTAGCCAAGCGAAGGTTGAGTTTCCAGCGGGGGCAATTGGTCAAGGTGTATCCTTCCTTTATTCAAATGCAGCAGTATGATTTTTTGGCAACCAATACTCGAAGGATGGCACAAGAGCTAAAAAAAAATCAGGAGAATTGGCCACACCTTGGAGTTTGAGCAAATTAAGGAGTATACGGTGGGGGACGATGTGCGATCGATTAATTGGAAAGCCACTGCCAAAGCTGCTGATTTGATGGTCAATCAATTTCAAGATGAAAAGTCCCAGCACATCTATTCCATTTTGGACATGGGTAGGGTCATGCAGATGCCATTTGAAGGTTTGAGTCTCTTGGATTATGCAATCAATAGTTGTCTAGCATTTTCCAATATTGCCATCAAAAAGGGAGATAAAGCTGGAGTAGTCACTTTTTCTCATGTTATCCATAAATCGCCAGCAGCGAGTAATCGGAAAACCCATTTGTTGGGTATTTTGGAAATGCTCTATGGTCTAAAGACGGATTATTTGGATACGGATTTTGGGCTATTGTATACTTGGTTGAAGCGAAAAGTTAATCAGAGAAGTATGGTCATGCTTTTTACCAATTTCGAATATCATTCGGCATTGGAGCGTCAATTACCTTATTTACAGGCTATTGCCAAGCAACACTTACTAGTCGTTGTAATGTTTGAGAACACGCTGCTTGAATCTGTCGCTGAAAGCCAATCGGAGCGTCTTTCGGATGTGTTCAACCAAACCATTGCGGGGAAATTTATTTATGATAAAAGATGGATGGCCAAGGAGCTCAACCGTCATGGAATCCAAACTATCCTTACCAAACCGAAGAAATTGAGCATTCATACCATCAACAAATACTTGGAGTTAAAGGCTAGGGGCTTGATTTAGTGCTTGGATAGACACATAAATAGCCCGAATTTATCTCATTATATCAATTCATCCTTCCCAACAACTGAATTCTGTGAGAGTCTAGTTTGATGAAAATAAACAGTAAAATCGTAAAGGACCACAGAGAAGACCCTCCATAGCTAAAGAATGGCAAAGGAATTCCAACTACGGGGAATAAACCAATCGTCATTGAGATATTGATCATCACATGAAAAAGCAAGATGGAAACCACACAATATCCATAGATTCTGGAGAATCTATTTTTCTGGCGTTCGGCTAGGTATATTAATCGAATAAGTAAAGTACAGAAAAGAATGATGACCACTGTACTTCCAACCCATCCAAACTCCTCGCCCAAGGTGCAAAAGATAAAGTCAGTATGCTGTTCGGGCACGAAGTCAAACTTGGTTTGGGTTCCCTCCAGGTAGCCTTTGCCCCAAAATCCACCAGAACCGATGGCAATTTTCGATTGAGTAACATTCCAACCAACTCCCAAAGGGTCCAAATCGGGGTTGAATAGGACCATGATTCGGTTTTGCTGATGTTCTGGCAATTTGGAGACCACATAGTCTAAGCTGTATATGTAAACTACCGCGAGTACGCCGATACCAAGCAGTGTTAAAATTCTTCCAAGCCTTTTTTTACCCATCAAGATCAGAAGCCCAATTACAGCGAAAACTCCAATTACCAAATACAAATTATTTTCTATCCCTAAAGCCAGCAAAGAAACCGCAACAAGGGCCAATCCTAAAGCATAATAATATTGAGGCATGCCCTCTCTATAAAGCATGATAAAAAATGCAAAATACACCATGGCAGTTCCCGTATCGGGCTGAAGCATGATCAAAATCACAGGTATCATGATGATGATTACTGCCTGAAATTGGTGTTTGATCTGAGAGAGATCAAAACTTGGCCTTTCCATGTACTTAGCAAGAGCCAAAGCTGTAGTAAATTTTGCAAACTCAGAGGGTTGGATCCTAAAAGAGCCAACACCAATGGAAAGAATTTGCCCATTGACTTCTTTTCCAATAAATGGAGTAATGATCAATAAAACCAAAAATACAATGTATAGAATCCATGCAAGGTTATCAAAGACTCTGTAATCTGCCACCATGATCAGAAGAATAATGATAAATGCGGCTCCAATACGAATAAGCTGTTGTCCAGAATTGATAGATAAGTCAAAAATACTCTTAGGAAATTGCTCATCATAGACCGCTGCATAGATATTGAACCAGCCAAAAATAACAAGGCACACGTATATGCCAACTGTTAGCCAATCGATCTTATTTAAATATAATTCATCCTTATTTCTCACCTTACATAAATTTTCCAATCAGCACATATTCTTCCAATGCTTCTCGGGTAATATAGCCGCGGATGTATTTTTCAATCATCAAACTTGCTGTACTTGCAGCTGCACGACCACCCCAACCAGCATTTTCTACATATACTGCAATCGCTATTTTCGGATCTTCTTTGGGGGCAAATGCCACGAAAACAGAGTGATCCTCTCCTTGTGGATTTTGGGCAGTTCCTGTTTTACCAGCTACTGCAATATCTTTGATGGCGGCTCTGGCTGCTGTCCCATAGATAGCCTCTGCCATCGCATCTTGGACCATATCAAAATGATGGGCGTCCACGCCCACATCGATTTTTGTGCGGTACTTGATGTCGATTTTTTTCGGATCTCCATCGATCGCTTTGATCAAGTGAGGAGTGTAATAGTATCCCTTATTTGCAAAAACCGCCGCTAAGTTTGCCATCTGAAGTGGTGTGACAAGCATTTCTCCCTGACCTATGGAAAGGGAATAAATGGTAGAGTACTTCCAACGGTTGGGTCCATACACTCGGTCGTATAGTTTACTGGAAGGAATATCTCCACCTTTTTCATTGTATAAATCAATACCCAGTGGACCACCAAGACCAAATTTCAATACTTTTTCTCTCCATTCATTCAAGCCAATTTCTGTGTCCTTAAAGGTGTTTTTAGAAACTTCCCGGTTGATCATCATGCGGTAGGCTTGATGATAATATGGATTACAGGAATATTTGATAGCCCCAAATAGATTGACTGGGTTGGGATGATTATGACATGCCACTAAGGATCTGTTACAGGAAAGCGTAGTATTTGGAGTCAATACTCCCATTTGTAAACCTATCAGTGATTGTACAACTTTGAAGATGGATCCCGGAGGATACATAGCCATGATGGGTCTGTTAAACAACGGCTTACTTTCATCCCGGTTGAGCAACATATAATTTGCACCAAATTTGGCACCTGTCAAGACATTGGGATCATAAGTAGGAGCTGATATCATAGCAAGGATTTCTCCTGTCTTTGGCTCAATAGCCACCACCGAGCCTCTTTTGCCGGCCATGAGTAGTTCTCCATATTCTTGAAGAGCAAGATCAATTGTCGAGGTAATGTTATTGCCTGCTACTGAAGCCGTGTCATATTCTCCAGACTTGAAAGGACCCTTATCCACCCCGCGGACGTTAACCATTTTATATTTGACACCTTTGACACCTCGAAGGGTTTTTTCATAAAACCCTTCAATTCCACTGAGGCCCACATAATCACCTTGTCTGTAATAGCGCACGGTGTCACGCTCAAGCTGTGTGGCAGAGATTTCACCTATGTACCCCAAAGCGTTGGCAGCAGATGGCTGAGGGTAGGATCTCACCGATCGAGTCATTACAAATAGGCCCGGATAATCAATCAAGTAATCCTGAATTCGTGCAAAATCCGTCGTTGAAATCTGCTTGACAAGGGGAGAGGGCTTGACAGAGGAGTATTTTCTTGCTGCAGTATAGTTTTCGATCAGTTGCTCTTTGCTGATTTGAAAAATCTCACAGAAGCGTGTAGTATCTTTTACATTAAATTCCCGAGGAATTACCATCAGATCAAAAATGGGATTATTATATACCATAATTTTCCCTGTTCGATCATACACCAACCCCCTGTACGGATGGTCTACCACTCGTTGAATAGCATTCCGTTCAGCTCTTTTCAAAAAGCTGTCATCCATGACTTGTATTGAAAACAGTCTTATTACGATTATCAACCCCACCAATACGACGACGATGCTGAGGATGATAGGTCTCTGATCATTCATTAAACACCCCTTCTTCTCCTGTAGAATAACAGTTGAACAATTATACTGATTATAAATACAAAAATAGCACTAGAAGCTGTTTTTTGAATAACTGGGATAAACAAATCTGTGCCCCAGCTTTCAATTGAAAAGAAAATGAAATGATGAATAAAAAACAGGGGTAGACTATATGTTAAAAACCAGCCAAAACCCATGTTTAAGAAGGTAGGTTGTAAGTCTTCATCATAACCTCCAGTAGGTGTAAGTAATTTGATCCACTGCTCTCGTATAAATCCGATTACCAACAAGCTTGCTGTGTGAATACCCATGGTATCGTAAAAAATGTCCACGCTGATACCCAATACAAAGGAAATGAGTAACATGGTGACAATCTTCATTTCTAAGGGCAATAAAAGCAGGTAAAGAACATATAAAAAACAAAAAATCATTCCAAAGATGACCATGTTTTTTAAAAGTAGTACCTGTACTATTAAGTAGATAAAGAAACCCAAGATTAGGTAAAAAATTTTTTGACTATTCATCTAGGATATCGCTTGATTTATACAACTCTTCCAATTCTTCTTCTCGATTGTTTTCTACTAGATACACATAGGATACCCTAGTAAAATCAGTAGAAAGTTCGAGGGTGATATCCAAATAATTAGTCTCTTTGCCAGGACTTACATCGATGACTTTCCCAATAGAAATGCCCTCTGGGAAAACGGCATTATATCCTGAAGTAACAATTTCATCACCAACAGCAATGTTGACATGTCTCGGTACATAAAGCATTTTGGCACGCTTAGGGTCTTTGGCGTCCCATTTGGTCGAACCAAATACTTCGGAAGACTTTACTTTGGATGAAACCAACAACTCTGTGTGTAGCAATGAAATAACTGAAGCAAAATTTTTGGTTACCGCCCTCACTCTTCCTACGACGCCTTCTTCATTAAACACCCCCATGCCTTCTTTGATTCCATGGTTTGATCCACGGTTAATAGTGAGGTAGTTTTGACTGTGATGAATTGAATTGTTAATGATTTTGGCACCTTTAAATTGGAAGCTAGCACTGAGTACGCTATCTAATTCGATGTATACAGAATCAGCAGGTTTTTTAAACTTTTCTAATTCTGCGAGCAAATTTGCATTCTTGTCTACGAGGGCTTTGTTAACCGAAGCCAATGAGAAGTAATCCAACACATTTGCCTGCGTATTCAGTATATTTCCTGTAATTTGATTGGCACTGTTGAACACAGCGGAGCCTTGCTGAGAGTTATTGGAAACAATCAGAAAAACAGCAATAGCCTCCAATGCTATAAATAGCAAGAAGGCTCGGATTCGATATAGAAATAAGAATATCCGCTGCATTCTTCATCAAGTCATCAAAACTGTTTTAAAGTTATAGATATTTTTTAAGGCAGTTCCTGTGCCCCTCACCACTGCTCTCAGTGGATCTTCAGCGATATGGATCGGCAATTTTGTTTTTTGATGTAATCGTTTGTCTAGACCCTTCAAAAGTGCGCCACCACCAGTCAGGTGGATTCCATTATCATAAATATCAGCTGATAACTCTGGAGGTGCAATTTCTAGAGCTTTCAATACAGCTTCTTCTATTTTGGACACAGACTTATCGAGTGCAAAGGCGATTTCGGAGTATGATACCTTAATTACTTTAGGGATACCTGTCATCAAATCACGTCCCCTGATTTCATAGTCTTCAGGGGCATCGTCCAATTCCGTTAGTGCAGAACCGATAGCGATTTTGACTTTTTCGGCAGAGCGCTCTCCAATTAAGAGGTTGTGTTGTCTACGCATGTAATCTAATATGTCCTTGGTGAAGGTATCTCCAGCTACTCGTATGGATTGATCAGCGACGATACCTGAAAGTGCAATCAAGGCAATTTCAGTCGTACCCCCACCAATATCAACGATCATGGATCCCATCGGCTTCTCAATATCGATACCAATACCTATTGCCGCAGCAATCGGTTCATAGATCATGTACACTTCTTTTGCACCGGCATGCTCGGCAGAATCCCGAACAGCTCTCTTTTCAACTTCTGTAATTCCTGAAGGTATACAGATAACCATGCGATGAGATTTTGGAAACATGCCTTTGTTATGACCAGGAATCATTTTGATCATTCCTCTGATCATTTGTTCGGCAGCGTAGAAGTCAGCAATCACTCCATCTTTCAATGGACGGATAGTTTTGATGTTTTCATGCGTTTTCTCGTGCATGTTCATCGCATCTCTTCCAACAGCCAGAACCCGATTGGTGGATCGGTCGATGGCAATGATGGAAGGCTCGTCTACAACTATTTTGTCTTTATGTATAATCAACGTATTGGCTGTACCTAAATCTATGGCTATGTCGCTTGAAAAAAAGTCAAATAAACCCATTATGTTTCTAAATTTTGAATTGTTGTCGGCACTAATTTAGCACTTAAAATACCAAATATTCCCTGTGGGTCGGCAAAATTATTATCTAATTCCCAATTTCTTACAAGAATGCTGTTTTTTTTTGTGGGAATATTTTTCTTACCTTTGTGGAGTAATATCCGAATGCGTGAGGGGACAAGAGTCCCCTCTTTCATTTGATAGGATTATAGCAAGTATGAATGTTAAGCAAAGTATAGAAGAAATCGTATTGAAGCATCTACCCGATGACACACACTTTATTGTAGATGTGCAAGTTGTAGAAAAATCTTCTAAAACGGCCGTTAAAATCTTGATTGATGCTGATCAGGGATTGAATATAGATACCTGTGCGATTGTCAGTAGGGCTGTGGGTGAGGAGATAGAAGCTAAAGAGTTGCTAAGCGACGCTTACATATTGGAAGTTTCCTCTCCGGGATTGGATTTCCCTTTGAACTCCAAACGTCAGTATGTGAAGAATGTCGGACGGTCACTCAAGATAACCTTACAGGACGACAAAGAAATCCAAGGCGAATTGCTGTCTGTTGATTCATATGGCCTCCAGTTGATGGTCAAACAAAAAGAGAAAGGCAAAAAAGCAGTGGAAGAGGAAAAGAATCTTCCATTTGAGCAAATAAAAAAATCAATTGTATTAGTCTCATTTAAATAAGAAAGATGGATGCTAAAGTTCTAATAGATTCCTTTGCAGAGTTTGCAAGATCTAAAAATGTGGATCGACCTACCATGATCCGTATTCTGGAAGATGTCTTCAGAGCGATGATTCGCAAGAAGTATGAGAACGATGAAAACTTTGATGTTACCATCAATGCTGACAAAGGAGACTTGGAAATTCTAAGGATTCGTGAAATAGTCGATGATAACTCGGAAGATATCTGGGATTTGGATAAAATTTCACTCACGGAGGCTAGACAAATTGAGCCTGATTTTGAAGTAGGTGAAGAAGTTTACGAAAAAATTGAGCTGGAAGCTTTCGGAAGAAGAGCTGTTCAGATGGCTAGACAGACCCTGATTCAAAGAATCAAAGACTTAGAGAAGGATTTGTTGTTCAATCAATATGAAGAATTGGTAGGAGAAATCATTTCTGCCGAGGTTTATCAAGTATTAGGCCGTGAGGTCTTATTGATCGATGGCGAAGGGAATGAATTAATTCTCCCAAAATCAGAGCAAATATCCAAAGACAGATTTAGAAAAGGAGATAGTGCCCGTGCCATTGTACACAAAGTGGAGATGGTCAACGGTAATCCTAAGATTATTCTTTCCAGAACTTCTCCGATTTTCTTAGAGCGTTTGTTTGAAAACGAAGTCCCAGAAGTGTTTGACGGGTTGATTACCATCAAAAAGATTGTACGGGAGCCTGGCGAAAGAGCCAAGGTAGCTGTAGAGTCTTATGATGATAGAATTGATCCGGTAGGTGCTTGCGTGGGTATGAAAGGAAGCAGAATTCACGCAATTGTCCGTGAACTGCAGAATGAAAATATCGATGTAATCAACTATACTGAAAACCTGGATTTGTATGTGCAACGTGCATTGAGTCCAGCTAAAGTCACTTCAATTACAGTTGACAAGGACAAGCAACGAATCTCTGTTTACTTGAAACCAGATCAAGTATCCATGGCTATTGGCAAGGGAGGATTCAATATTCGACTAGCTTCAAGGTTGGTGGGTTATGAAATTGATGTCTTCAGAGAATTAAACGAGCAAGAAGACGAGGATGTAGATTTGGAAGAATTTGCAGATGAAATTGAGCACTGGATCATTGACGAATTTAAGAAAACAGGTTTAGACACTGCAAAGAGTGTATTGACCTTGACAAAAGAAGATTTGTTGAGAAGAACTGAGCTTGAAGAGGAGACTATTGAGGAGGTCTTTAGAATCCTCAGACAGGAATTTGAACAGTAATAAAAAAATATTACCCAATTATTGGGTTATATTTGTCAAAAATTAAGAGAGAGAGTTTTTAGCGTATGTCAGAAGATAAAACTATGCGATTGGGCCAAGTAGCCAGAAAACTCAATGTGGGAATATCCACATTGGTAGATTCTTTGGCTAAAAAGGGCTTCGATGTAGAAAACAACCCGAATTCTAAAATCAACGTGGAGCAGTTTAGCATGTTGGCCAAGGAATTCAAATCTTCCGCGATGGAGAAGGAAGAAGCTTCTCATTTACACATTGGTAAGCGTCATCACGAGAATTTTACCATTGAAGCGGAATCAGAGGCTAAGGAAGAGAAAAAACCTGATCCCATCCCTGAACCAAAACCAGCGTCTCAGCCGGTTCCTGTTGCCAGTGCGCCAAAAGAGGCAAAAGCCGAAGAGCCTGAAAAGGAAAAAGTGAGCGCTGAAGCGCCCAAACTTCAAGGCATTAAGGTATTGGGCAAAATTGATTTGAATCCAAAAAAAGAGCCAGCTCCTGCGCCAAAAGCAGAGAAGCCTCAGGAAAAAAAGCCAGAACCGCCAAAACCGGTTCCTGCACCTGAAGCGGTAAAGCCGGCACCTGCTCCTGTACAACAACCAAAACCAAGCCCAGCTCCTGAAGAAAAAACTGCTCCTTCAGAAGCGAAATCGGCACCTCAACCTCAGGCTGTGAAGCCTCAGACCCCTGACACACACGCAAAAGAAACTCCTTCGAAACCTGCTGCTGTTCCCCCTAAAAGCCCGACCCCTGCCAAGGCAGAGCAAGCTGCTCCAAAGGGACCAGTAAAACCGGTTATTGAACAGAAAACAGCTCCCGAGGCACCTGCAGCGGAAGAAGTTGTGCCGACTGAGCTCATTTCAGCAAAAGCAGATGCTTTGAAAGGTCTGACCGTTTTAGGTAAAATTCAATTACCTGACGATCGTTCCAAGAAAAAAGGTGGGAAACCTGTAGCGTCTTCTGATGAGAGGAACAAAGACAATAAGAAAAAAAGACCTCGTAAGAGAATAGATAATAAAAAACCAGGACAAGGAGACCGTCCGGCTACTGCTGGAGGAGATGCTACTAAGCCTGCTCAAGGTCCTGGACAAAGACCAGCTCAAGGATCAGGCCCAAGACCTGGCCAAGGCGGTGGAGGCTCAAGACCTGGGGACCGTAGACCTGCCCAAGGAGGTAGAGGGGGGCAAAGACCTGCGCAAAATACTAACCGTGTTCAAAAAGCAGAGCCTACCCAAAAAGAAATCCAAGATCAGATCAAGCAAACCCTTGCAAGATTGCAAGGTGGAGGTAAATCTGGAGGTAAATCCAAGAGAAGAGATAAGCGTGCCGAGCGTCAACGCGAGGAGATGGAGGGAGAAGAGGAAAGTAAAATCTTAAGAGTAACCGAATTTATCTCTGCCAATGACTTAGCATCTTTTATGGATGTCTCTGTTAATGAGGTGATTTCTACTTGTTTATCTCTTGGAATGTTTATTTCTATTAATCAACGTTTGGATGCGGAAGCAATCACTATCATCTCTGATGAATTTGGATATGAAGTCGAGTTTGCCAAGCCTGACGAAGAGAATGACGAAGTTGAGCATATCGATACAGAAGACCAACTGGTTCACAGAGCCCCTATCGTTACGATCATGGGTCACGTGGATCATGGTAAAACTTCCTTGCTTGATTATATCAGACGATCAAAAGTTACAGCTGATGAAGCAGGGGGAATTACCCAGCATATCGGTGCTTACGATGTAACAACTACCAATGGTGATAAAATCGCCTTCTTGGATACGCCTGGTCACGAAGCCTTTACGGCGATGCGTGCCCGTGGTGCTAAAATCACAGACGTTGCAATTATTGTAATTGCCGCAGATGATAGCATCATGCCTCAAACCAAGGAAGCCATCAACCACGCGCAAGTAGCGGGTGTTCCGATGATCTTCGCCATCAATAAAGTAGATAAGCCAAATGCCAATCCTGAAAAAATTAAGGAAGAGTTAGCCAACATGAACTTGTTGGTGGAAGATTGGGGTGGTAAATACCAGTCTCAAGATATCTCCGCCAAAACGGGATTGGGTGTAGATGAATTACTAGAAAAAGTATTATTGGAAGCAGAAATTCTTGAATTGACTGCAAATCCTGATAAAAATGCATCCGGTACAGTGATTGAAGCCTCTCTAGATAAAGGTAGAGGATATGTGGCCACTGTAATGGTTCAAGCCGGTACACTCAAAATCGGAGATGTATTATTGGCAGGTCCTCACTATGGTAAAGTAAAGGCCATGTTTGATCACAAAGGTAAACGCATGAAGGAAGCTGGCCCATCTACACCTGTCCAGGTGCTTGGATTGGGTGGTGCACCTCAGGCGGGTGATACTTTCAAGGTTTATGATAATGAACGTGAAGCAAGAGATATCGCCAACTCGAGAGAACAAATCTTAAGAGAACAGTCTCTACGTACCAAGAAACACATTACGTTGGATGAAATTGGTCGTCGTTTGGCTATCGGATCGTTCAAAGAATTGAATATTATCATCAAAGGTGATGTGGATGGTTCTGTTGAAGCACTTTCAGACTCCTTGCTTAAGCTTTCCAAAGCAGAAGTTTCTGTAAATATCATCCATAAAGCAGTGGGTCAAATTTCAGAATCTGACGTCTTGTTGGCTTCCGCATCGGATGCGATCATCATTGGTTTCAACGTTCGTCCTTCTTCTAATGCGAAGAAACTAGCCGAAAATGAGGAAATTGAAATCAGACACTACTCTATCATCTATGATGCTATCAACCAAATTAAGGATGCTATCGAAGGTATGTTAGAGCCTGAATTTGAGGAAATCATCACAGGTAACGTACAAGTTAGAGAGGTATTCAAAATATCAAAGATTGGTACAGTAGCTGGTTCCTACGTGACGGATGGATATGTAACTCGTAAAAATAAAATCAGAATCATTCGTGATGGTATTGTAATTCATGATGGTGAGATTGATCAGCTAAAACGATTCAAAGACGATGTCTCCGAAGTGAAAGCTGGCTACGAATGCGGTATCTCTATTAAAAACTTCAACAATATTCAGATTGATGATATCATTGAAGGCTACATGATGCAGGAAATCAAAAAGAAAAAATAAAGATTAGTATAAAAGGAGCCTTGGGGCTCCTTTTTTTATGTTCTTTTTTACTTCAGTAATGGCAGAAGCAATCAGATGGTTTTGTTTGTTAATTGTTGGATGGAGTCTAGCATCCATTATTGCAGGACTATATAAGCCTGTTTTGGTACTCTGGTTTTTGGATCGGATGAATAGGCTCAAGGTTCTCAAAGTCTATGGCACCGTTTCTTTGTTGGCTTTGATAGCTTGGCTTTTGTTTGGATTGCTATAACCGATGAAATCTTGCTAACCGAAGCCCTCACAGTTTAGCGGTATAGTATATAGGCTCCGAAATGCAGACAAGGTAAGGGGTAGTCAAATGGTGGACGTGAAAAAACGGTGTGGTTCATTTCTAAAACACACCGGAGTATTAGAGAAGTCTTTTTTGGAGAAGACTTGATTTAACTGCCCATTTTTTTCAAAAAGCCTGCATGTGATTTCAATGCAGAAGCAAAAGATTTATTTTCAATGTAAGGTACATTGAATTCTTCAGCGGTCTCTTTGACTATAGACGAAATTGCAGGATAATGTACGTGGCAGATATTTGGGAACAGGTGGTGTTCGATCTGAAAATTTAAGCCACCGAATAAAAATCCTGCAAGCCAGCTTTCCCTTGCAAAATTTGCGGTAGTACGCATTTGGTGTACTGCCCAAGAGTCGTGAATCTCCGTTTCATTTTCTGGTTTAGGCATATCAGTTTCATTCACCAAATGAGCTAATTGAAATACATTTCCAATCAAGGTGCCTTCGGCCAAGTGCATGACCAATAGCAATAATAATACTAGGTACCATGGAAGATTAATTACTACTAGTGGAATAACTAGGAAAAAAATATAGTAAATCGCCTTGTATGCAAATAGCTCAATGTACTCAGCTCGAGATGGTTTTTCGTCTTCTCTTCTGAGAGATGCATCAAAAAACTTCATATAATCTTTCCTGTAAAACCAAGAAACAGAAGCTAAGGAATAGAGAAAAAAAGCATAGATATGCTGGTACTTGTGGATCCGCTTTTTAGGTTCATCTTCGTGTATTCGGATTATTCCAGGAGCTACTTGAAGATCGGCGTCGTGACCGATAATGTTGGTATAGGTATGGTGGATTTTGTTGTGGGTCATTTTCCACACATATACATTTGCTCCTATCAAATTAAAGAGAATACCCAGTGCTTTATTCGTTTCGGAAGATTTGGAATAAGCTCCATGTAGAGCGTCATGGCAGATATTGAAGCCAATCAGTCCCATGGTTAATCCCAAGCCTATCGCGATCATCATGTGATATATCAGAGATACTTCGGCAAATAATAATGCAACATAAAGACCAACCCAAAGAGTCAAAATTCCTATTGTTTTGGCTATCATACGCCAATCAGCTTTCTTGGAAATTTTGTTTTGTTCGAAGTATACGTTTGTTCTTACTCGCACTGTCTCGAGAAACTTTGAATTGTCATGATCCTCAAATTTTATTGCTTTGCTCATAATGACTTTTTGCCTTAAATGCAGGCTTTAATGATTAACACTAAAAAAATTATCAAATTACAGATCCTAATTCCGTACGTATTTAGCAACCGCAAATAACAATATCCCCCATAATGTAGGTTGGCGTATTTATAAAGGGGAGAAGTTTTATTTAATATAATTGGAGTTCAGCCAATAAGGAGTCCATTGCTTGCCTATTGATATTCAATTTGGTAGCAAGTTTTTGGAACATAGTTTCTTTTTCTCCCTCCTCGAATACAAAATCAGCATCATTTAAAACAGGAAATCTCCACTTTAACATGATTTTTTGCTCTCTCCAACTTCTGACAATATTCATAGACTAGTTATTTGTTTGTTGTAAACTGAGATTTTTATTTATCTCAGGACACCAGTTTGAAAATGTCATGGATATGTTAAAAAGTGTAAATTCAGGCCCAAAATCATCCTTGTGAAAAGCTTTGGAGATCCTACATACTATAAACGTGGAAAGGTTCTTTTTAATTCATTTTGAGCGATTTAAATCCAGAGCTTGAAAATAATGGCCCATAGTTAATTCGGATAAAGCCTAGATCATCTTCTAGATTTATATACATCCAAAGCATACCATCTCTAGTAAAATGCTTGGGTATGCCTGTTTTCGAGAGTTCTGGGATTTCCTGATCCAGTAAATGGTTGAAATCTTTATCAAAAATTGAAATGTACACTATACTTGTCTCGATCTCTGGTAATAAATACCTTTCCCGCTCTTTTTCTCCATACTGAATAGATGCAGCTAATCGTATGTAGTGCTTATTCTTTGAATCAAAAATGAGCGGGCCATAAGTCATCTGATTCCGATAATTTTTCAATGCTTTTTTCCGGTCTTCTATAGAATTTATCAAATCTCCCGCTGTCGTAGGAGTGACTTTTGAAGGTAAGAGAGGAGAGTCATAATAAATGGATACCAATGAATCGTTTGCAGGATATAGCACATGAAATTCATTAGCATATTCATGGGAAACGATGATGTGGTCCTCGGTACTGTTGATGTGAACTCTCGGGTCCCATTTGTTATAGTTTGTTAAGTCACCTAGCGTATAAGTTTTGTAATTTTCTTGAGGGTCTATGTTGTAGGATTTGATGGTTTTACTAGCGCTATCAAGCTGCCGTAAGGTGACTGAATTGGCAAAATCATGGACGACGATAGCAAAAACTTGTTGAGGGAAGTTGGGGTTGACTACTTGATAAAACACACGTTCTTCTGGAAGAATCTTGCCATTTTCTATGGTGCTAGCGTTCCAATCGAATCTATGCTGCAATTTGCCATGCAGATTGTAGATTCCAGCACGTTCACCACCTAGGAAGAGCGCTTGATTGGAAGCAACTTTGATATCGGAAGTCCAAAATCCTGTGCCATCGGGGCCTTCCACTTCAAAAGGGATGATGTTTTCAAGTGTTAAGTTGCTGAGGTTGATTCTTTCGACTTGATTGGTTCTATCGTTGAAGTTATACAACATCCCGTCGTATTCAGAGTAATCCGAGACATATAAATCCCGCTGTAAAAATAAAATTTTATCCTTGGAGTCAATTAGTACGGTGTCTATGGTATAGGAAAGGCTTTTTTCTAGAACAGCATCTGAATTATTGGTGCAAGAAATAAGCAGTAAAATTCCCGTGAAGCAGGCCATGATACAACGTTTGACGACTTGTGGTTGTAGTTGCATTCGTGTAAGATACGGAAAAGGTCGAGGCAATGGTCTGGTTTAACTAATGTTAACGAGGGATAAGGTTGGTTTTAAATGATTACCCAAGATTTTTAATCCTTTGAGACACGAAGGGTTGAAAGTTATTCATTTCCAATAGGACTCCTCTTACTTGGGCAATGAATAATCTCAAGGCTACTTAACTATATACCTGCATTTGTTAGCCATTCAAGTTCTTGATGCTAATTGTTTGTTTGTTAAAATCCATGGCGAAATTGTGGTTTTACAAAATTTTTCCTACTTTTCATATCTACGTTCAAAATTTTGAAAAAACTCAGCGCCATATTGCTTCTTTGTTGTTTTGCATTGTATCATTTTGGGTACTATGTGGCGTATTATTCTTTCAATATTCAGATTGAAAAAAATTGGGTAGAGACCATCTATGGTGAGCAGCAGGGATATTTGCAGGAGCAAATGATGGAAATCCCTCTTTCTTTGCCTTACATGGCGGATGAGGAGCAGTTTAGATCAACCAATACCGTATTTGAAAAAGATGGGCAACTCTATCGAGCGATCAAACAACGGTATACCAAAGATACCCTTCAGGTAATCTATGTGCCCGATACAGCTAAATCTAATCTGCAATCCACCATCAAACAGTGGGTAAATTCATTGGTTCAGGATGATTTGCCGGATGGAAGTTCAAATTCGCTGCTTTCCAAATCCTTTGTGAAAGACTATCAGCCAACTGAAATATATAAGTTGACAGCACCTGTTCAACTGAAAGAGTTAATATCAACAATAGGGTTCATTTTTTCGACTTACGACGTTCAATTTCTCAATATCCATACGCCACCTCCGGAAGAATAATTTTTTGTTCCGACGCTTTGATAATTTTATACATGGCCAGTAGGCCTATGTCTATCCTCGTATGCGGGTATTTAGACGATGATTTCAAAGCAAGCATTTTCTTTTAGAGGTATTTCAAACCAACAGATTTTCGAAAAGACTAATCAGAGGCTTTCGCCAGATGTTCTTGCAATTTCCTAATTGCTCATGAATTCATCTATCACTGAGACCTCATAGCTGCTTTGTTGGAAAAGGTTTTGATCATTCTCTAGCATCTTATTAACTAAACCTATGTATCATGAATCAATTTTACCGGTCGGTCTTCATACTGACATGTTTATATATGAGTTGTATTTCCCCTTCATTTGCTCAAATGCCCTTCGACGAAATCATGATGCCCAAAGGGGAATTATGTGTAGCGGTAGTGGGTGAACACAGTACCTGGAACCGCTATTGGGAAGGAGATTATTTCCGTGGAAATGCTAATATCGGCACATTTACCAGAAAAATGTTGATGCCTATGGTCGCCATGGGCATTTCAAAAAAGGTGAACATCATTGCCAGTCTTCCCTACATTCACACGGAAGCATCCGGTGGTACTCAAGTAGGACAAAATGGGCTGCAAGACTTGAGTGTGTCCATCAAAGTGGACTGGCTGCAACATCAATTGGGATCTGGAAGAATACTTTTTCTTAGCAATACCCATGTGAGCACGCCTGTAGGTTCATATTTGTCAGATTATATGCCTTTTAGCATCGGTGCAGGAGCCCCTGAAATAGGAATGCGTGCGATCACAGGCTATAAAATGGACAATGGACTGGTGGTTCGCTTGGCTGCTGCCTATCTCTGGAGAGGTCAAACCGAAATCGAACGGAATTTTTACTACCAAGATGGAGCAGTGTATTCCTCATTTATGAAGGTGCCCAATGCTGTGAATATTCATGCAGCCATTGGGTACTGGACCCTTGATAACCGATTGCGGTTGGAAGCCACTTTTATGAGTATGGATTGTCTGACAGGTGATGATATTCGGTCTTACAACCGTCCACAGCCCACCAATAAAATGGAAGTTAGTCAGGTGGGTTTTTGGGCTCAATATTACATCAAAGCTGATCGCGGTTTTGGGGCAATTGCTTATGTCAACCAGACTATTTCTGGAAGAAATGTGGGAAAAGCCGGCACCATAGGATTGGGACTAACCTATCAATTTAAAGCATTTTAATTTTGCATCTCCATGAAAAAATCTATAAAAAAATGTACCCTATTATTGATGGTTGTAGGGTGTCTTTCATCATGCCTTGAAGAAACTCCCCGTCACTTGGATTTTGAGTCCTATGAATTTAGCAGCATCGATGAAGATGGAGGCACATGGTCAACTATTTTGGTAACCGATCCTTCTCAAATCCAACTGGAGGCTCCTGAACCCACGAGTGCTACTTCTTATCAGCGGGAACTAATTGAAGTGAAAAATCTTATAAGCAGCTTATCGAGTGCTGATAGGCGAGCTATTTCGTATTGGACGAGCAATCCTGTTATTCGTTGGAATGAGATCGCCTTGGAGATGGCTGCTAAATATAACCTCATACCTGGCCCTAATGCAGATGGTACCTACACCTTGCCAACTCCAGCGAATCCGGTTGGTCCCCCTGCCTTTCCCTTTGCGCATCCCCCTTACACCAGTAGGATGCTGGCATACTTAAGTGCAGCTCAATACGATGGGTTGATTCTCGCATGGAAATACAAGTTTCAGTACAATCGCATGGGCCCATCTCATCAAGATGTATCCATTAGACTAGCTTATCCTGAAAATGGCTTGCCAGCATACCCTTCGCATGGAGCAGTTGTGGCTAAGGTTTCTAAAGAGATTTTAACCCTTATGTTTCCTTTAGAGGCTCAGGTCTTGGAAAATCACTTTCAGGAGCATATGCAGAGTATGCTTCAGGCAGGAATTAATGTCGCAAGTGATCTGGAAGCTGGAGTGTATTTGGGTGATGAAGTAGTCAAATTAGCGAAAATGCGGGCTTCAACAGATGGCATGGCACGCGCTCAAGCACCCAAGCCAGTATCTGATTCAATCGCCAATGCCGCTTTTGAGCGTTTTGGATGGAATTGGCAAAACACCGAAGTGCCTCAGCGCCCTGTTGGTCTTACGCCATTGTTTGGCCAAGTAAAGATGTGGCATATTCCAACGGTGGAAGAAGTAAGGTCTCCGCCACCTCCAGCGATTGGCTCACCTGAGTTTGAAGCAGATGCCCGCGAGTTGGAGCGATTTGCCAGACACATGACCTTAGATCAACGAAGAATTGCCAACTGGTGGGAAGATGGCCTTGGCTCCTATACTCCACCGGGCCACTGGAATAAATTTGCCAAGCTTTCCATAGTCCAAGAAAAATTGAATCCACTTCGAGCGGCTCGTGTTTTTGCTTACATGAATACAGCCATCATGGATGCAGGGGTTGCTTGTTGGGATACCAAGTATTATTATCACTACCCAAGACCTGTAGAAACGATCAAAAACTTTCGAACTATTCTGGGAACGCCTAATTTTCCTGCATATACCTCTGGTCATAGTACATTTTCAGCTGCTGGGGCTGAGGTCTTAGCTTATTTTTTCCCAACGCAAGCTAACCAATTTAGGGTTTGGGCGGAAGAAGCTGCCATGTCACGCTTGTACGGTGGGATTCATTACAGATTTGATGCCGTAGAAGGGACTATTCAAGGAAAGAATGTAGGAAAATATGCCGTCAACAGGGCGAAATCAGATGGAGTGGACTAACTATTTTATCAATTATAGGGATTTTTGGTAGCCTGAGAGTATTCTCAGGCTTTTTTTACTTTACCAATTCCGTTGTTTTCAACTCTTTTCTTAGACTCCTCGACGCCAAGGTAATCAGGGCAATGGAGAGCAAAAAAAGCAAACTCGCAATGATAGCCAAGACATACACCTCTGCCTGAAAATTCTTCCACGCAAATAATCCTAAGGAAGTCAGTGTGACCGTAAACATAAAAAACATGGGAATGGTCACAAAGGTAGCGTTTACTTTTTGGCGGATTAGCCATACTGCGATGGTTAATAAGGCAAGTGCCGCCAATAACTGATTGGCAGAACCAAAGATCGGCCATAAAGTGCTGAAACTGCCCGATGCCAAGAGCATGATCGACAAAATCACCACAATGGAGGTAGATAGGTACCTATTTTGAGAAATTTTTAGTGCCGTGGGGCTTTTGATATCATCAAAATACTCTTGTAAGGTAAACCGTGCCAATCGGGTACAGGTATCCAAGGTAGTTAAAGCGAAGGCAGAAACCGTTAAGGCTACAAAGCCTACTGCAAAACTTTCAGGAATCCCCATAGAGGCAATCATAGCCCCTAACCCACTCGCAAACAGAGGGACTGGGCCTTCCTGACCCAAGCGCTCCAAGTATTCTGAGCGACTCAATACAATTACCGCACCTACCGAAATAATGGCTAGGAAGGATTCAATCAGCATTCCACCAAACCCTACCACTTTTGCATCACTTTCCTTATCCAATTGCTTGGAGGTAGTACCTGAGGCTACTAGGGAATGAAAGCCCGAAATGGCTCCGCAGGCGATCGTCACAAATAACACTGGAAAAAGATACCCAAGGTTGTCCGCAGTGACATACACTTCGGTACTCATAGTGATTGTTGGATTGGCGATGAACACACCCACCACAGCTGCTAGAATCAATCCATACAACAAAAAGCTGTTCAAATAATCTCTGGGTTGGAGTAGCATAGATACCGGCGTGACAGAAGCGATGAATGCATAGCCTAAAAGAATATACACCCAAGTTTGATAGCTCAATTCAAAGGGTAGCTGCATCCCTAGATACACAAAATAATACATCAAGATGACTCCAATTACGGAAATTACAACAAAGGCCTGTTTGCTGTTGCCGAAAAGTCGGTTGACAAAACCAAAACTGACGGCTAATACGATAAACAAGATGGAAGCTGAAGCCACCCCAGCATTGCTGACGAAGGTCTTGGCTATGATATCTGCAAATACTCCGATGATCAGAATCAGTGTAGAAAAGCTAAAAAGAATAAAGAGTTGTTTCCCTTTTTTCCCGATGTTATTTTGAATGATGACTCCAATTGATTTCCCTTGATTGCGTAAGGAGGCTGCCAAACTACCCAAATCATGTACTGCCCCAAAGAAAATTCCACCGACTAATATCCAGATAACTGCAGGTACCCAGCCAAACGTAACTGCAATGATTGGACCTACGATAGGGCCAGCACCAGCAATTGACGCAAAATGATGTCCAAGGACTACAATGGGTTTACTTGGCACATAGTCAATCCCATCTTCGTAAGTATGTGCTGGAGAGGGTCTATCATCGTTGAGTTTAAATTTTTTATAGACATATTTCCCGTAGGTAAAATAAGCAATGAGTAAGATGATTCCAGAAATCACTAGTAAGGTGCTGAGAGCCATATGGATCAAAGGGGTTGATTTTCAGCTAAAATTGTGAAAATAATAATCAAAATCCCTCACAAATCCAGAATTTTTTTCGTGAGTAGATCAAAGGAAGATGTTCAATTTATTTCATGAAATAATTCATTCACGATCAAAGTCAGGACTGTGAATGTCTGGATTTTGATTTCTCTTTTTTTGAAGAAAAGAGGACATTTTTTAAAGCGACCTGAGGAATGAATTGCCTCCATATTCTGGCAGTAATTTTATTTAATGGAATATACCTTTAAATTTGTAGTCCCTGAAGTTAAAATTTCAGTTCAAAAAGACAAATTATGGCTTGGTTTAAAAGAACAGATAAAGGCATCAAAACTTCCACGGAAGATAAAAAAGATGCTCCTGATGGACTTTGGTTCAAAACACCACAAGGAAATATTATCCATACCCGGGAATTAAAGAATAACTCCTATGTGTGTCCAGATGATGATTTCCATGTGAAAATTGGATCCAAAGAGTACTTTGAAATAATTTTTGATGGCAATAAGTTTAAGGAGTTAGACACCCATATGAAGTCTGGTGATCCTCTGAAGTTTGTCGATACCAAACCTTACAGTGCTAGAGTAGAGGCTAGCATTAAAAAGTCTGAATTGAACGATGCCGTCCGTTCTGCTCATGGGAAAATGAATGGCTTGGATCTCGTAGTTGCCTGTATGGATTTTGGCT
The DNA here is from genome assembly GCF_021596945.1 of Mongoliitalea daihaiensis. Taxonomy (NCBI): domain Bacteria; kingdom Pseudomonadati; phylum Bacteroidota; class Cytophagia; order Cytophagales; family Cyclobacteriaceae; genus Mongoliitalea; species Mongoliitalea daihaiensis. The sequence continues at coordinate 1,334,777 of NZ_CP063779.1, forward strand.
TCATTGGAGGGTCTATGGGTTCAGTAGTTGGAGAGAAGATTGCTAGAGCGATTGATTATTCACTTAAAAATAAAATTCCTTTTTTGATGATCTCCAAGTCAGGTGGTGCCCGTATGATGGAGGCAGGCTTTAGTTTGATGCAGATGGCCAAGACTTCAGCCAAATTAGCATTGCTTGATAAGGCGGGTATTCCTTACATTTCTTTACTAACAGATCCTACTACTGGAGGTGTCACGGCATCGTATGCAATGTTGGGTGATTTCAATATTGCGGAGCCGGAGGCATTGATTGGATTTGCTGGCCCTAGAGTTATTAGAGAGACAATCGGGAAAGATTTACCAAAAGGCTTTCAAAGTTCTGAGTTTGTATTAGAACATGGGTTCTTAGATTTCATCATCGATAGAAGGCAGTTGAAAAACAGATTGACAACTTTGCTCAATTTACTCAACAATTAATCGATATATTCGTTAAGACTGTAAAATCTATAAAATCACAAAATTAACCTTGAAAAGGTCGATTAAATGGATTTAGTAAATATATTTGTGTTCCCAAAGTTGGGTATGTACTGAAAATAAAAAAGTTAAATTAACATTAAATGGGTTCAGTAATTATTACTTCGATTGTAGCGTTTACGATTATTATCCTGCTACTCGTTTTCCTTTTGTTGTTTGCGCAGTCCAAGCTGGTTGCTTCTGGTGATGTTAAAATTCTTATCAATGGTGAGAGAGAAATTGTAACAGCTGCTGGATCCACTTTGCTAAACACGTTGAGTAACAATAAGGTATTTCTTCCTTCTGCTTGTGGAGGGGGTGGTACATGTGCCATGTGTAAGTGTGTAATTGAAGAAGGTGGAGGAGAAGTACTTCCGACCGAAGAAGGGCACTTAAGTAGAGCTGAGAAGCAAGAAAAAGTGAGACTTACCTGTCAGGTAAAAGTGAAGCAGGATATGAAAATTCGTATTCCTGATGAAATCTTTGGTATCAAGAAGTGGGAGTGTGAGGTTGTTTCCAATTACAACGTTTCTACCTTCATTAAAGAATTTGTGGTTAAGTTACCAGAAGGTGAAGTGTTGGATTTTGAGTCAGGAGGTTACATCCAAGTAGATGTTCCCCCTGTAGTAGTAAACTTTAAGGATATGGATATTGCGCCGCATCCTGATTTGGGTCACCCGGCGGACGTTTATAAATCTGATTGGGATAAATTCCAAATGTGGGATTTAGTGATGAAAAATGATGAGGAGCTATTCAGAGCATACTCCATGGCCAATCACCCAGCAGAAGGTAATATTGTGATGTTGACGATTCGTATTGCGACGCCACCATGGGATAGAGCTAATAACAAGTGGATGGATGTGAATCCTGGTGTTTGTTCCTCCTATGTGTTTGCTCAGAAGCCTGGTGATAAAGTTACGATATCAGGTCCTTATGGTGAATTCCATATCAATCCTACTCAAAGAGAAATGATTTATATCGGAGGTGGTGCTGGTATGGCTCCACTCAGATCACATATCTTCCATTTATTCCACACAGAAAAAACAGATAGAAAGGTTTCTTACTGGTATGGTGGTAGATCCAAAAAAGAGTTGTTCTACGTCCCTCAATTTAGAGAGATTGAGAAGGATTTCCCGAATTTCCAATTCCATATCGGTTTGTCAGAACCACTACCGGAAGATAATTGGAAAGTAAAAACATCTTTAGAGGGAGAAGGTGATGGTTATGTTGGATTTATCCACCAAGTATTGTGGGATAATTACTTAAAGAACCATTCTGATCCAGATGAGATTGAATTTTACCTTTGTGGACCTCCTTTGATGAACGCTGCAGTATTAAAGCTGTTGGATGACTTAGGAATTCCGCAAGAAAATATTCGATTTGACGACTTCGGTGGTTGATCAAACAAAAAGTCCCGTTTCGACGGGACTTTTTTATTTCACTACATTTTTTACTTATTTTGGGATTACGTTTATTTACCTATGAACCTATCCGAATATTTCGATCCCATATCCGAATCTTTTTTTAACACTCGTTATCCAAATAATGCATTTGTAACATCTATACAAGTACACACAGAAAACTTTCCAGATCTTCGAGGATTGCAAATTGCACTTATTGGACTCACAGAAAAAAGAGGTATTCCCTCCAATGAAAGCGTGGAGCGTGCCGTTTTAGAAATCAGAGAAAAACTGTACAATCTTAAGAAGGGTGATGGGATTTATAAAGTTGCAGATTTAGGTAATTTGAAGAATGGGGAAGCGTATGAAGACACCATTCGTGCTATCAAGGAGGTTGGTCATTATTTAATGAGCCAACAGATACTTCCTGTGTTTTTTGGAGGTTCACATGATTTGGATCTTGGTCAGTACCTTGCTTATGAAAATTTGGAAAAGCTGGTAAGTGTAGTGACAATCGATGCTAAAATAGACATGGAGGATGAAGGCCCAAAGGCTGATTCACATTCACAGAGTATCATTTTGCATCACCCTAATTATTTATTCAATTACAGTCATTTGGCTTATCAAAGTTTTTTAGTAGACAAAGATTTGACCAATGCCTTGGAGAAATTAAATTTTGAACACATCCGTCTTGGCCTTTTGAAAGGAAGTTTGAGAGAAGTAGAACCTGTTGTTAGAAATGCTGATTTGGTTAGTTTTGACATCTGCGCCATCCAATCTTCAGATGCTCCTGGAGCGTATGAGGCCCAACCTTTTGGTTTATCAGGAGAAGAAGCATGTCAACTCTGTAGATTTGCAGGGCTGAATGAAAAGCTCTCTTCTTTTGGGATTTATGGCTATCAGCCGTATTATGATGATGCTCGGAATAAGACAGCTGCCATTGTAGCGACTATGATCTGGTATTTTATCGATGGATTTTATGAACGTAGAGATTCCCTTTCTTTTACTGGGAACGATTACTTTAAATACACAGTTTCCTTTGATCAAAGTCCTTCATTCATTGTTTTTTACAAAAGCAAACGAAGTGAAAAATGGTGGATGGAAGTGCCTTATCATACCGAAAATAAATTTGATCGAAATCATATTGTGCCTTGTAGTTACTTAGATTACCAAACAGCCCAGAAAGGAGAAATTCCTGAACGATGGGTCAATGCTCAGTTGAAATTATATTAATGAAGGCATATACAAAACAACAACTTGCCTTAAGAAATGGGCAAGATAAACCTGAGATTTGGGTTGCATACAAGGGAGTGATCTACGATGTGAGTGCTTCTAGGTTGTGGAAAAATGGCAAGCATTATGAGCATTGGGCTGGTCAGGATTTAACGGATGAATTGGCAAGTGCACCACATACTGAAAATGTTTTTCTTAAATTTGAACCTATTGGACAGTTGATATGATATTAATCGCAGATAGTGGTGCTAGTAAAACTGATTGGAGGTTGATAACCAAGGATAAGGAGATCGCTCAATTTCGGGGCATAGGATTTAATCCCAATTACCAAACCTCTGAGGAAATGGCTCAGGAGCTTAGAGTTGATTTTTTAATTAATTTGAATGAATCAGTTGAGTTGATTTTTTATTACGGCGCTGGGTGTACATCCCATAAAAATAGGATGCATGTGGAGTCAGCTTTGAGGAGCATTTTCAAAAAAGCAGAAATATTTGTGGATCACGATTTGATGGCTGCAGCACGGGCGACCTGTGGTAGTAGACCAGGCATTGCTTGCATCTTGGGTACTGGATCCAACTCTTGTGATTATGATGGTGAATTGATCGTAGCTAAGAGACCTGCACCCGGGTATATTCTTGGGGATGAAGGAGGAGGTGCTTATATTGGGAAAAAGTTTTTGGCTGATTTCATTCATGAAGAAATGCCAAAGAAGATACGGGATATGGTCATAGATAAATTTCAACTGGATAATATGCAAATCATTGAACAGGTATATCAGCGTCCTTTCCCGGGTCGGTATATGGCAAGCTTTTGTAGATTTATATCTGAGCACAAAAGTGAACCCTATTGCTACATGTTATACTATCAATCATTTGTCGAATTCTTCCAAAAGCATATTATGAAGTATGATGACTATAAAAAAAAGCCGGTAAATTTTGTCGGTTCTATAGCATTTTACAACAGTGATATCCTTCGAAGTGCTGCATATGACCATGATATTCACGTAAATTTGATATTGGAAGGCCCTATCTCTGGTCTTGCCTTGTACCATCAACAAATACTATGACTACAACAGAAAGTGCATCCTATTACGATAATTTAGAGCAAATGGAGATTTCCGAACTGCTCAAAAATATTAATCAGGAGGACCATAAAGTCCCTACTGCTATAGCCAAAACTATCCCCACATTAGAGAAATTGGTGGCAGCTATAGTGCCAAGAATGGAAAAGGGAGGTCGATTGTTCTATATTGGGGCAGGTACGAGCGGCCGCTTGGGGATCTTAGATGCCTCCGAATGCCCTCCAACCTACGGTGTCCCTCATGATTGGGTAGTGGGGATTATTGCAGGTGGAGATACTGCCATTCGAAAAGCCGTAGAGCATGCGGAGGATGATCCCAAACAAGCTTGGCTAGATATTCAAGCTTTTGGTTTCAACCCGCATGATACCATTGTAGGGATAGCAGCTTCTGGGACGACTCCTTATGTGATCGGTGGAGTCCAAGAAGCGAGGAATGCAGGCTTACTTACAGCTTGTATCACATGTAATTATCATACACCCTTAGCAGAAGCCGTCCATGTTCCTATCGAGGTAGTAGTAGGCCCTGAGTTTGTCACAGGTAGTACACGGATGAAGGCAGGTACCGCTCAAAAATTGGTATTAAACATGATTTCTACTACTGTGATGATCAAGCTAGGCAGGGTCAAGGGAAATAAAATGGTGGACATGCAACTTTCCAATGAGAAATTAGTGAAAAGAGGAACTAAAATGATTGTAGAGGCAACAGGTTTGGATGAATCCGTTGCAAAAGAAGCTCTTCTGACCCATGGTTCTGTCCGAGCGGCCGTTCAGGCATTTTACAACAAAGTAAATTAATCCAAACATTTTATCTACCTTTGCAGTCCATTTGCCTTAAGCTCTTGTAACTGAAAGTGAATGGGTTAAATTAATCCAGCAGAGATGCTGCATCTATATGAAAAGAGATAATAACAAAAGGCCATCTGGGGATGGTCAGGGTCGAAGAGGCTCAAACGGGGATAGTGCTAAAAGAAATTTTTCCAAAAGCAATTCCTCAGACAAACGTTTCAGTGATCGGAATTCAAATTCAAAGAAATCTGATAGTTTAGATCAACATTCATTTTTTAAGAAAAAAGCAGAAGGGCAAGAGAATTCTTATCCCAAAACTAGAGGAGGGGATGAGGGTGAGTCTAAAAAGCCCTACGGTAAATCTTCCGAAAAAAAGACCTACGGAAGAGCTTCTGATCGATCAAATGATGGGAAAAAATCTTTTTCTAAGTCAGGTGAATCTAAATCATATGGTAGTTCAGATGATAAAAAACCATTTGGACGTACAGATGAAAAAAAGTCCTATGGAAGGTCTGATGCGAAGAAAACCTATAGCAAATCTGATGGTGATAAGCCTTATGGCAGATCAGATGAGAAAAAAAACTTCAGTAGATCAGACGAAAAAAAGCCATACGGTAAGTCAGGTGAACGAAAGACTTACGGAAGAAGTGATGATAAGAAGTCGTTTGGAAGGACAGATGAGAAGAAAACTGAGGAAGGGAAAAGCTATTCTGCTTCCAGAGAATCAAAATCATATGGAGATAAGCCTTCTTTCAAGAAAGATGGAACTGTAGAAAAGCCTGAGGGTAAGGCAGTTTACAGAGGAAGAGGAAAAGATGAAAAACCGGTTTTTGATTGGGTCCCTAAGGATGACTCCTCCACTGAAAGACCTAGGAAAAAAAGATTCAAAAATCCATTTGAAAAAGGAGCTCCTTCCGAAAGACCGGAGTACAACTTTGAACGTTTGGAAAAAAATCATAACAGGGAAAAAAAATCTGATGACATTCGGTTAAACAAATACATTTCTAATTCAGGGATTTGTAGCAGAAGAGAGGCCGACGAACTTATTACCAAAGGTGAGGTGAAAGTCAATGGTCAAGTCATTACTGAGCTAGGCTATAAAGTTGCCTTGACAGATAAAGTAACGTATAAGGGGAAATTAATCAATCCTGAGAAGCCGGTGTACTTGCTGTTGAACAAGCCAAAAGACTTTATTACTACTACGGAAGATCCTATGGAGCGTAAGACAGTAATGCATTTGGTATCTAATGCATGTGAAGAGCGGGTGTTTCCAGTAGGAAGGTTGGATAGGAATACAACAGGGTTACTACTATTCACCAATGATGGGGAATTAGCGGCCAAATTATCCCATCCATCTAACCAAATCAAAAAGATCTATCAGGTTACGTTGGACAAGCCAATCACCAAAGGTGATGAGGAGGCTATACTAGAAGGCTTAACTTTGGAAGATGGAGAAGTGCAGGTAGATGATATGCAAGTGCTATCAAAAGACCGGACTATTTTAGGTTTGGAAATCCATGTTGGTAAAAATAGAATAGTTAGAAGGATATTTGCACACCTCGGCTATGAAGTTATAGGACTAGACCGAGTGATGTATGCAGGTTTAGATAAAAAAGATTTACCAAGAGGTAGATATCGATTTCTTTCTGAAAAAGAAGTAATCCGATTGAAATTTTTCTTATAAAATAGTAAGGCTGTCCCACTCGAAAAGGACAGCCTTTTTTAATTTACTTTTATTTCAACTGAAATTAGCAACTCGGATTAAAGCTGAAGTCTTTGGGAAAAACCATCATCTGTTTTTAAAATGACTTCAATCTTACTTCTTGAATTTACTCCTTTAATTTTGTAACGCTTCAAAAATCCGGTGCTATTCTCGACCTGATATTCATGAACCAATTTGTTGTTTTTATAGACATGTACCGTCATATCTTTAGGAAGTAGCGTGTTCACTTTCAATCGGAATTGGTTGAAGTCTATTTTTTCTAATTGCGAAAACACAACAGGTTGAGTGCTTTTGGCTGTAACATTTGGTATTGCACGAACATTTGCTTTGCCATCATCAGCAGTAAATAGGGGTGCGCTTAAGGATAAAGTGCAAATTAACAGAATGATAGTTTTCATAATTTTTTGAGTTTAGTTGGTTTGTCAGTTAATTTATTTGTGTACCATGAGTATAAAATAAACTAAAACAGTTGGTTGTTGATTAATAATTACGGTTGTATGGCTTTATAGTTTAGAATTGACTATCAAAGGTTTATATGCCTTATATAAATTTTGTTAATGAAAAAAGCCCCGAAATCAATCGAGGCTTTCATTAACATAGCAAACTTTCTTCACAAAATTATTTCACGGCTATCAGTTGAGAAAAACCATCTTCAGTTCTAACCAAGAATTCAACTTTTGCTCTAGGGTTCAGATTTTTAATTTTATACACTTTTTGAAACCCTTTGCTATCTTCAATATTTTCCTCGTGAATCAATCTGTTGTTTTCAAATACATAAACAGACATGTTTGAAGTCAATAAAGAATTTACCAATAATTTAAATTGATTATTTTCCGTGCGTTCAACTTTTGAGAAAACAACAGGCTTATTTATTTTTGGAGTTAAATCAATGAATTTTTGACCAACTAGATCAGTGCCATCCAGTACATCCATTCTATAAATACCTGGTCCTAAGTTGGAGAAATCGTAATACTTAGAAAAGGCTTGTTTTGTATTGATAACATCTCGCTGAATCATAGTACGGTTTTCATTATAGATTCTAACGACAAGGGTACTAGCGGTATTTTCTCCATACAATAGCTGTAGCTTGCCTTTTTCAATTTCCCTCAAAGAAACTGCACTTTTTTCTGGATTCCCTGATCCAGGATTTGCAACGGTAACCATACTTATCAGCATGGCAAACACCAATGAATACATTGTCTTCATAATAATAGTTTAATAGGTTTAATAAGTTTCGATTGGAATCGTCCTTGTAGTGGGGACGGGTTATTTGGGGGGACTTGTCAACTTTCTTGTCTTGTTAACGCTACAAAGTTGGAGGAAGTTTCAATTGAATACAAATAATTTAAAAAAAATATTGATTCATTAATAATATGGTAATGAATACTCGCTTTTGTTGCAAAATAAAAAATACTCTTTCTCCGCAATCGGTTTCCCAGAAAAAAATTAGTTCTTTGCAGAGGGCTTTACCAAAGAAAATTTTTTTCACTCACCGGCTACGAAATCGTATACCGGTAAGTGAAATTCTATGCTAATCAATTAAAATTTTTGCTTAGGGAAGCCAAAGAAGCACTGTCAAAGTCTCCTACTAGTTCAAATACCATGTGTTCTCCACTGTCTCCGGCTACCAATACTACCACATCTTTGATGCGATTGGATCCTTTGGTAAATACTTGGATATTGCTCGTTCTCTTTCCTGCCTCTATCATCAATTCAAAATTTTCTTTTTCAAGCCCTTTCGCCAATGCTCTTAACTCATTTGAAGCATTGGATGAAGGAAGTTTGAACATTTTGATGCGTTCTAAGGAGTTCGAGAGTAAGTTGGCCCCCTCATCATTTAATTCAATATTCATCCCTTTGGCAAAATTCATAAAGTTGCCGCCTAAATCAAGATGGAAGAAATCCGGGTTGGATTGATACTTTTGATACATATTGGCTACAGATTTACTCTGAGCAAAGCTCCTTTGCACAACTAGCAAACCGAGAATCAAGAGTAATATAAGATGTTTTTTCATAGTTGGTATTAGTTAGTAAGTGTTTCCTTTAATTGAAATTGAAGTCTGTCTTTTTCTTGTATAGCTGGCTTATATTTGAAGTACATCAGTTCATACTTTGTTGGTGTAGTTGCAAGGAAGTATACTTCTTCTTTTTTTGCTGAATTATTGGAGACCATGTAAAAAATTTCCTCTCCATTTATCTGTTCAAAAACCGATTCAAAATTGCCAGCAGTAGTTGTATTTAGTTTTTCCATAAGCATTTTTCCAGAAATCTGTTCTTTCAGATAAACGGCAGACTGCATCTGTTCAAAATTATTAAAATCGATTACCAACGCTGTGTTTTCTTCAAATGACAGCTTGTAGGATATTTTCATTTCCAGATTACTCATTCCAGGAATTATTTGATCACTTTCAAAAGGCCATAGAACCTTTATTTCCACAGGTGTGACTAGGTTTTCATTAATTGCTTCATAAGGATTGATCTGAGCTTGAAGAGTTGGGATAACCGCCATCAATATCAGTGAAGTCAGGATAAGCGCTTTATTTTTCATGGGGTTTTTAGTTATTCTATTTTATTTCACTCGTGTTTCTACGTTATTTCCCTTTGTACTTTTCCATCCCAGGGATACTTGTCTTATCCGCGAGAATATTCAAATCCTGGTAAGTAAAATTCCCTAGCATGCTCATTAATGTGAAACTTTCTTTGGAACCCGTAATCATTAATAATTCTCTCACACGACCATTTTCTTCCCGCACCATAAATTTGACGCTTGCGTCTTTGTCTTGTACGTCCATCAGGTCTTCATATTTATTTTTGGTCAATGTGCCCATGGCTTCTTGGTAGAATGATTTCCCATTAACTTTGTCAGCGGATAAAATTCGAATCCCCCGGATTTTGGAAATCAAGTCCCCTAGGTCTTTGGATTCTTGGTCAGAAACCTTATCCGACTTCAAAAAACCACCTGCCATTTGCATCATTTTTGGGCTTATATATACCCTTGAAAACCGATCATCTTCCATATATTTAGAAAAGAACTTGACGATGGCATCATCTTGTGCTTGCACAGATCCCATGAGGAAGAGGCAGAAAATTGCAAAGAAATATTTTTTCATATGTTCTATTTTTCAGTATCAAATAAATTAATGGGCGCTTGTAAGTGACGCAGTTCGTGCAAAACTTCCATGCTTTCACTTCCTTTTTGCATATTTTCTTGAATAAGTGATAGCGCTGCAATCACCTGTTCGTATGCCTCTCGTTCTGCTTTTCCTTGTTGATGCTGAAAGATTCCATAAGCCACACTTACAACGAAAGCTATACTCGCAGCATATCCTAGCCATGGTCTTTTCCAGATAGGTATGCTTATCATAGGTTGCTCAGGATTTTTTCCGTCTATTTGAGAAAACTCATAGATCCCCAAGAAAAATTCCTTGGCAGACTCATACCCATCAACTTGTCTCAGAAGCAGTTTCAGCTCTTTTTCTTCTTCCAAGCTCGTTTCTCCCTCCCAATATTTATGTATCAATAAGTCTATCCGTTCTTTCATTTCTTTCCCATTAAGTAGACTTTCAATTGCTGTCTTGCTCTAAATAAATTGACTTTTACTTGTTCCAAACTGATATCCAAGTAGCTGCCTATTTCTTCGTAGGTTAACCCCTCTACTTCCCTCAGCTGAAATACTTCACGTTGCTTATTTGGAAGTTTATCCATAAACCTAAGTACCATTTGGATTCTATCAGTCCGTTCATCTTCATCAGTTTTTGCAGGATCTTCTAGATCCAAATCCCCCAGTGAATCGATTTTCCTAGTTGAACGAAAGTGCTGCATGCTTTCATTTTTCAAGGTCTTTACCATCCATGCCGTAGGGTTATCCATACTTTCTAAGTCATTTTTCTTGACCCAAGCCTTTTCGAAAACTTGCTGTAACACATCATTTGCAACCTCTCGGTCCTTGACCCAGAGATACGCCATCCGATAGAGCTTGCTCTTTAAAGGCCAGATATGTGTTTCAAAAAATGACTTCATTCAGGAAGATGATACATAGGATGTAGAAATGTTACAGAAAAATGCGAAAAAATTATCAACTTAGAATGAATTTAAATTATTCCTTGAAAATAGTATGCAAGCAGACTATTTTGTATTTTGCGACAGTTATATTAGAAGAGAAATGAACAGGTGTCAAGTGAAAAATTTAGAAAGCCTAGAAATGAAAAAAGTCCCGAATTGCTTCGGGACTCGTGGTGATGAGTGGGCTCGAACCACCGACTCACGGATTTTCAGTCCGATGCTCTACCAGCTGAGCTACATCACCGTCTGATAAAGTGATGCAAAGGTAGGAATAAGAAGTTTTCTTGCAAATCATTTCAATAAAAAATTTATCATAAACCCAATCAAAAAACGCTAAAACGAACAATATGAGTATTTTACCTCAACTCCTATTTATCCTAATTTTAGGTGTGGCAGGGTACATTTTGTACAAACGTGTAACCTTTCTGCGCCGAAACATCTTTTTGGGGAAAAGAGAAACCCGAAATGATCAATCAGACAAGCGTTGGCAAACCATGTTACTGGTCGCCTTTGGACAACAAAAAATGTTCAAACGATTTGTACCTGCTTTTCTGCACTTGTTGATTTATGTGGCTTTTGTGGTTATTAATCTCGAAGTCCTAGAGTTCATCATTGATGGTCTAACTGGCTCTCATAGAATTTTTGCTCCTTTCTTAGGGGCAGCATATGGTGTAGCCATGAACATGTTTGAGTTTTTGGCCATCGCTGTATTGGTTTCTTGTGTGGCTTTCCTCATTCGTAGAAATGTGATGAAGGTGGAGCGCTTTACTAAACCTGAAATGAAAGGCTGGCCGGCTATGGATGCCAATTTGATTTTGGTGATCGAAATTATCTTGATGTTTGCCATCCTAACCATGAATGCTACAGACCAATTGTTAGCTGAGAGAGGTGTTGAAAAATACACCTTATTAAATGGATTGGTATTTAGTAGCCTGATTCAGCCGCTATTCGCAAGCATGAGCGATGGGGCTTTGATTGCAATTGAGCGTTTTGCTTGGTGGTTTCACATTGTAGGCATTTTGGCTTTTGCGATTTATGTAACCTATTCCAAGCATTTGCATATCTTCCTTGCTTTCCCGAATACCTGGTACTCCAACTTGAAGCCCAAAGGTGAAATGCAAAATATGGATGAGGTAACCAATGAAGTCAATATGATGTTGGGTATCGCAACTGAAGCAAGTGCTGAACCACCGGCAGAAATCGGAAGATTTGGCGCAAAAGATGTCAATGATCTCAGTTGGGTGAATGTCATGAATGCCTACAGCTGTACCGAATGTGGTCGCTGCACCTCAGAATGTCCGGCGAATTTGACTGGTAAGAAACTTTCCCCACGTAAAATCATGATGGATGTCAGAGACCGTGCTGATGAAGTGGGTAAGAGCATCGACGCAGGAGGTCCTGGTCTTGAGGACGGCAAATCATTATTAGGAGATTATATCACCAAAGAAGAAATCAACGCATGCACTTCCTGCAATGCTTGTGTGGAAGCCTGTCCTGTCAATATCGACCCACTGTCCATCATCCTGCAGATGAGAAGATACGTGGCTATGGAAGAATCCGGTACTCCTGCTCAATGGAATGCCATGTTCCAAAATATGGAAACCTCCTTCTCCCCATGGAAATTTGCCCCTACGGATCGATTCAACTGGGCAGATCAGGTGAAAAGTGAAGAAATAAAATAGATGCGAGAGTTTAGAAGCGAGAGATTAGAAAGTGTACTCTAATTTCTTGTTTCTCGTCTTTGTTGTCTCGCTTCTCGTCCCTGCTTGTAGCAGGCAAGTCTAATCTCTAAATGTCTAAAAAATGTCAACATATAAAGTTCCAACAATGGCCGAAATGGCCGCTTCCGGTGAAACCCCTGAAATCTTGTTTTGGGTAGGATGTGCCGGTTCTTTCGATGATCGATACAAAGCCGTCACACAGGCTTTTGTCAAAATATTAAATAAAGTAGGGGTAAGCTTTGCCGTACTTGGCCCTGAAGAAGCTTGTACAGGAGATCCTGCCAGACGCGCAGGAAATGAATTCCTTTTCCAAATGCAAGCTGTTGCCAATATCCAAGTGATGAATGGTTATGAAGTAAAAAAGGTGGTAACTGCCTGCCCTCACTGCTTCAACACGATTAAAAATGAATATCCTGCTTTGGGTGGAAATTATGACGTAATTCACCATTCACAGTTTCTGCAAGAACTGATCAACCAAGGCAGAGTTGTCTTGCAAGGTGGGGGAGAATTCAAAGGCAAAAAGATCACCTTCCATGATTCCTGCTACTTGGGTCGTGCCAACGATGTCTACGAAGCGCCACGTGATGTGATCAAAGCCTTGGATGTGGAGTTGGTAGAAATGAAGCGTTGCCGTACCAAAGGTTTGTGTTGTGGCGCTGGTGGTGCACAGATGTTTAAGGAACCAGAGAATGGAAAAAAAGATATCAACATCGAGCGTACCGAAGAGGCGTTAGCTACAGGAGCGTCTGCGATTGCCGTTGGCTGTCCATTTTGCTTGACCATGATGACTGATGGAGTGAAAAATAAGGAGCGTGAACACGATGTGAAAGTCTATGACTTGGCAGAGATGATTGCCAAGGATATGGGGATTTAAGAGTTTACGCTAAGGTTTAAACCCGGCAGGTTTTTAAAACCTGCCGGGTTTTTTGTGACATTTTCATGAATACCACTCATTAAAAGGCTTAATTACTTGTGCCTTAAGAGCCCAGCAAGTATTTTTATTGTGTACTAAAAAAAATTAGCCTAATGAAGCTCATTCTTTTTATCCTACTTCCCATGTTTGTTCCCTTGTTTATTCGAAGGCTCAAGTTTCTTTCCTTAGCGATACAATCAAGTCAGCAATCCTATATGAAAGCTCAATTGGCTTCCTTGTTACTTTTTCTAGTAGTTGCCAGTGTTCTTGCCGTCTTCATGGTGACTGTTTTTTAGCTAGGGATAATTTACCCTTATTTTGTCACAAGAAATCCTCAAAACTACCCTTATTCTGTTACAAATTTTTATAAAATTTACCCTTACTTTATTACACGAAAGACAAAAAAAAATGCCCTTACTTTATGACAAACACTTAGATTGATGAGTTTTAATAGGCAGATTTTCAGTAAATTGATAGAATGGAAGGATTCTTCCAATAGAAAACCTTTGGTACTCAGAGGAGCGAGGCAGTTTGGCAAAACTACATTGGTCAAAAGTTTTGCGGCTTGATACCCCCTGTACAATCGGATGTAAAAAAATCTCCAAGACTTCAATTCTTAGACACGGGTTTAGTCAATTATTCTTTAGGAATTCAAGGGCAACTATTGAAAATGGACGAATTAAGTGCCGCATTCAAGGGTGCACTGATACCACACTTGGTTACGCAAGAAATAATTTCAATACAGGATTTAACAGACCAAAAACCTAACTTTTGGACGCGTGCGAAAAATCAATCCAGCGCAGAGGTAGATTTGGTGTATCCTTATGAGGGTAAGCTAATTCCTATCGAAATCAAATCAGGTGCAACCGGCTCTTTGAGATCATTGCATCAATTCTTAGATGCAGCAGCCCACAGCTATGCGATTCGGGTATATGCAGGAAAATTGGAAGTCATAGAAACAAAAACTCCTGCGGGGAAACCCTACAAACTACTCAATTTGCCCTATTACTTAGGAACTCAGATTGAACAATATGTTGCTTGGTTTATAAAAAATCACTAGCGACCTACGATTGTATCAAAACTGTCGGTATCCGTATCTGCTTCAGTGTTGAAGAATAATATGTTGCTTTCCTCTGAGATTTGTAAATGATTTTTCAACACCTCAAAAGCTGGCTCTTCCATCAAAGCAAGAAAGCCTGCCAATCCAGCTGCCCCAGATTCTCCCGCCACAATACTTGGGTCACTCCCTGTTGAGTGATAAAGCAGTTGCATGGCTTTTTGAGCATACTCATCAGAAATTGATAAACAGGCATTTGCACCTGCTTGGATAATTTCCCAAGCACTCAAGGATGGCAATCCACAATTGAGCCCAGCCATGATTGTTTCAAAAGAGCATTCGGGTAGGATTCTTTTTCCTGCTTGAAAAGAAGCCCACACTCCATTGGCTTCCAATGGTTCTACTAACACAATTTTTGGCCTCCTTTTCCCATAGCGGCTGAGATAGTAATAAATGCCGGATGCTGCCCAGCTTCCTACCCCTGCTTGTAAAAACACATAGTCTATCGAGGGATCAGGTAATTGATGAATGCTATCTTCGAGTTCTTTGAAGTGAGTTAGATAACCCGCCATGATGTAAGCAGGGATTTCTTCGTATCCTTCCCAGGCTGTATCCTGAACTAAGGTCCAGTGATTTTTCTGACAAAGCTTTTCTGCTTCTACACATGCATTGTCATAAGTACCGTTGATTTGAATGACTGTAGCTCCTTCTGCTTCTATCGCTTGTATGCGCTTGGAGGTTGTATCTTTTGGGACAAGAATGACCGACTCCTTACCAGCAATTTTTGCAGCCCACGCCACTGCTCTCCCATGATTCCCATCTGTAGCTGTACAAAAGGTTTGAATATTTGGATTTTCCTGCAAGATTTTATGGATGGCAAAGGAAGCACCTAGGGCTTTAAATGCTTTCAAACCAAATCGCTGACCCTCGTCTTTAATCAAGATATTCTCGACACCAAATTGTTTTGCTAATCTAGGTAACTCAATTAATGGAGTTGGATAATAATTAGGTAAGCTTTGATGGTAAGTCAAGGCCTCGCTTTTTTCCATGATTTTTGTTGTCATTGATTTGGGTATCAAGTCTTTTGGCTGGTTGATAAAAAAAGGAAGCATAGGATAGTTTTTATTGAATTATGAATCAAGGTACAAGAAACTACGGAAGCAAAATTTTAAACACAGATAAAAAATCAAGATACTCACAGATTTACACAGTTTGTTTGCTGACGCAAAGTTTCTCTTCACCTTCATTTTTTTCAAAAAAGAGTTCACGGAACGGCGCCAAGAATGAACGCAGCGGACGCAACAGTTGAGTTAAATTCTAAAAATATAGCGTTTTCTTTACTCCAAACTAAACCGTTGTCAGTCGACTGTTGACTGTGGACTTTTCAAACCAAGAACTATTTTTCCCAAAATCAGCTTATTTTAGCAAATTATTACACTACTACTATGTATTTGGAATTTGAACAAATGCCAGAATATGCTCGGGTCTGGGTGTATCAGGCAGACAGGAAGTTTACAGCAGAAGAGAAAACTTGGATTTCGAGTAGATTAGAAGCTTTTTGTGCACAATGGAATACCCATGGCTCTATGATGCCCACATCATTTGAAATTTTCTTTGACCAGGTTATCGTCTTGAGCGTAGATGAAAGTAGACTTGGAGCAAGTGGATGTTCGATAGATAGTTCAGTTCGTACCTTGAAAGAAATTGAAGATAGATTTGGAGTGAATCTCTTAGATCAGGGCAAAGTTTCTTATCAGGTTGGAATAGATAATCTTGCGGTTACTTCAGCGTTTCAAATAAAAAGTCACATTCAGGAAGGAATGCTAACTTCTGAAACCCTTATCTTGAATCCTCTCGTTAAAACAAAGGAAGATTTGGGTAAGCAATGGTTGATTAAAGCAAAAGAAAGTTGGCTAAACAAATACTTCTCGAATTAATTATAAATTATGTTTTATATTTAGTCCTGCGAAAAATCTCAAGCAATCAATGAAGGCAATAAACCTGTTTTACAGTCTGCTACTGTTTTTGGTAGTTTCATCCTGCACCTCTGTTATGCAAAAAGGATTGAATCAGTATTCGGCAGGTGAATATCAAGTAGCCTTAAATACCTACACCAAGGTTTTGGAAAAAGACCCAGACAATGCTGCAGCTAATTTATACGTAGCTGAAAGCTACCGCCTATCCAATCGTATCGAACAAGCGATTCCCTACTATGAAAAATTGGTTGAGAAGGAAGAGACCTTTGATAATTTGTATAAGTTAGGTAGGGCCAAGAAGAGTGTAGGAGATTATACAGGGGCTAGGGAAGCTTTCGAAAAAGCAAGAGATCTGACACTGGATGACAATCATCAGAAATTATTGGCCTTAGACCTAAAAAATCTTGACGAGATCGAGGCGATTGAAGATTACTTTCCCTACCTAGAGCTTGAAAATTATCGGTTGTTAAATACCCCTCAAGCTGATTATGCTCCTTTTGTTAATGGGGGCCACTTGTATTTTTCTTCAGGAAGACAGAGCTCGGCGGTGTATAAAGGTACAGGCACTCCTTATCATAAATTATTTCGTACTCGAATAGAAGGGACAAGAGTAGATGTCCAAAATGTGCAGGCTTTACCAGAGTTTAGAAATGAGGAAGGTCTCAATCAGGCAGCCTTAACCATGACTCCCGATGGCAATACCATCATCTATGCTAGAGGGAATTCTACATCCAATAAAGATTTGCCAGAAGTACAGTTATTTGCTTCTTATTTTAGAGGCGGGGGATTTACTCAGCCGATTTGGATGCCAGTGAATGAGGATGAGTTTTGGCACAATACTTCGCCTATGATTAGCCCGGATGGCACTGAGCTTTATTTTGCATCGAATAGGCCTGATGGACAAGGTGGATTAGATCTATATGTAGCTACCCGATTGGCTAATGGTGATTTTGGAAATGCAAAAAACCTGGGACCTCAAATCAATACCCCTGGAAATGAAATGTTTCCTTACCTTGCTCCTGATGGAAAACTCTTTTTTGCATCGGACGGCCACCCTGGGTTTGGAAAGTTGGATTTGTTTGTAGCCGAGCGGACAGATAAAGGTTGGGAAGTGAAAAATCTTGGATCAAATGTCAATACAATTAAGGATGATTTCGGTCTATTCTTTACCAAGTATCCTACGGAGGGCTTCCTGAGTTCGGATAGAGAAGGGGGGATTGGAGATGATGATATCTATGTCTTTGAAGACAAGACTCCCAAACCAAAAATTATCAATGTATTGCTAAATGTAACTACGCTTGAAAATAAAGAGGATGGCACAACAGCTACTTTACCTCAAACACGCGTAGTCTTGTATGATGCGGCCAATAAAAATATGGGAGGAGATTTCTCCAACCAAAATGGGCGTCTACGATTTACTTTAGCGCCGGATGCAAACTTCACAATTATCGCGAGCAAATCGGGTTACTTCTCTAAAAGTATTACCTATGACACTAGAGGTAAAACTCCACGCGTAGAAGATTTGGTCCAAGAAGTGACCAATATTACCTTGGATACGACGATTGTGTTAGATCCATTGATTTTGGAGCGTTCGATCGTGTTAGAAAATATCTACTATGATTTGGATAGAGCTGAAATCAGACCGGATGCAGCATTGGAGTTGGATAAGTTGGTGCAGATCTTGAAGGATAACCCAGCTATTCGCATTGAGCTGAGTTCGCATACCGATGATCGAGCAACGGATGCGTACAACAATAATCTTTCTCAAAGACGTGCTGAGTCTGCTGTAGCATATCTTGTGTCAAAAGGAATAGACGCTGATAGATTGGTAGCCAAAGGATATGGTAAGCAGCAGCTCATCATCCAAAATGCGAAAACTGAAGAAGAGCATCAGGTCAACCGACGAACTGAGTTTAAGGTTATTGAGATTAAACAATAGGTTATTAAAATATCAGACAAAGGGGTGTTTACGAAAGTAAATCCCCTTTTTTATGGGCACAAAGGCAAGGTTCACGCGAATTTGTCTGTCGACAAACAGGAGCTCAAAGGCGCAAATTTTTTATGCTACCAAGGCACGAAGGCGCAAGGGGAGGTTTTTCGCTAAAGCAAGTTAGTTGATATGGATTAATTAGGGTCGTTTTGTCAAGCTGAATGCTATTGTAGAATGCGGTTTACCCGCTATTTCTTTGGTTACTTGGCGTAAGGCTTTGCTCGCTTTGCGGTTAATTAACTTCAGTTGGTTGGGAAAAAGAAAAAAAGGGGGGTCTTCCCCCTTTAGATTTCTTGAGCTGCAATATCAGCTTGGTTTACTTTCTTAACCGAATATTTCTGGTCAAAGAAATACCGATATTTTGAATGTTTTCCTGACTAGCTTCTTGAATTAAAACAACGTTGTAATATGCAAAAATATTCCAGTTATCTCCATGATAACCTGCATGTGGTCTTGCCATAATCCCTCCCTTGGTATTGGAAGAATTAATGATAAATGAATACCCAGCATCAATACCAGTAAAAAAACCAGTGGAAGCAGGGTAATATCTATACATAATTGCCAAAGGTATTTCGCCAATATCCTTGATGGTACTTTCAGATGAAAAATAATTGGAGTAGCCGGATTTGATACCGATGCCGGAAGATTTGGTTTCTAAGAATTGCAAACTAGCATCTAATCCTAATACAAAAGAACTTTGGATTGTGGAAAAGGGAACTCCTGCATTGATACCTACTTTAAACCATGTATTCTCGCTACTTACTTTTGAAAGATCTGGACTTTGTGCAAATGCTTTGCTTGTTATTAATATCAAAATCAATAACGTATAACTTAATTTTCTCATTTAAGTAAGGTACGTCTTTAATCATCAACAAAAGCTTTTTATTTTTTTGCTCGTTGCAAACCTTTGCTCCCCATGCCAAAAATTAAAATCAGCGTCCAATCTGCTCAATCTCCTATATCCGCGAGAGCTTACTTTCGGAGTCTACTCCACACCTTAGTAGTAAATCGAGGGCGATCTTCCATGACGTTTAGATCGTCTTCACTTACCCGCTTCACGCTTTCGATTGTGTAAAATGCTTTGTCATTAAGGGATCTTACTTTATCGATATATGCCTGGAGATCCTCTCTTTTCATGACCGTAAATAATAAGTTCACTTTTCCGTAGCGACCCTCTGCACCTACGCTGGTGAATCGGAAGTTCTTGTCCTTCATATAGTCAATCAACTCAGGCATGGGGGTAGGGGTAATTACGCGCACGAGTACTCTTCCTAAAGCTAATTTTTCTTCCAAAGTCATCCCCACAAATGTTCCCATAGCAAAGCCGCCCGCATAAGCGATGTAGGACATAGGGTTGTTGATGTTTTGAAAAATCTGGCCTATGGCCAACAACCAAATCATCGCCTCAAAGAAGCCTAAAATAGGCGCAACTTTCTTTTTTCCTGATAGTACAAACATGATCCTCAGGGTATTGATAGATACATCCATCACCCGTGCACAAAAAATCAATAGGGGCATGATGACAAAATCAAAAATTTCTTTGGGGATACCTAGGCTTAGAAAGTACTCTTGCATGGGGCTTCATTCATAGTGAATTGCAAAGGTACGGGCTTATTCTTAGGAGTAAAAATGGGCTCCAAAAAATTTGATTATATTACGCTTATGCTTTAATTGGCATAATACTAAATTTTAAAGCAAATGTTTGGACTAGGAATTATAGGCTTTTTGATTTATGCCTACACTATTTATGATGTTGTTACTGGTAGGTTTGGCAACTCTTCCGATAAGATTGTATGGATTTTAATTGTAATATTTCTTCCTCTATTGGGTACCATTTTATGGTTTCTGTTTGGTAGAAAAGGAAGGCTTTAATGAGGAAAACCACTATTCTAGGGTTTCGACCCTAGGATAGTGGTTTCTTGGATTTTTCCTCGCTACGTTCGCAGCGTATTCGCCACGAACGCAAGTTTTTTTTGATACGCCCCCAATATCCCATTATCCAAATATCAATCAATATCTTTTTTACCAATGATTTTCACAGATCACCACAGATCCTTCGCTGACGCAAATCGGTATTGGACCAGGATCCACTATTTCCATTTATTTCCACCTTATTTCACCTTATTTCAAAATACTAGTTCACGCCAAGCCCGCTACGAGTATCGCCACGAGCGCAAAGATTTTTTTTGATATGCTCCTCCAATATCTATAAATATCAAATATCAATGAATATCTTTTTTCACCACTGATTTTCACAGATCACCACAGTTGCTTTGCTGACGCAAATCGATATTGGACCAGGATCCACTATTTCCATTTATTTCAACCTTATTTCAAAATACTAGTTCACGCCAAGCCCGCTACGAGTATCGCCACGAGCGCAAAGATTTTTTTTGATACGCACCCCAATATCCTATTATCCAAATATCAATCAATATCTTTTTAAGCCACTGATTTTCACAGATCACCACAGATGCTTTGCTGACGCAAATTATTATTTGGCCACAATCCAATATTTCAATTTATTTCAATTTATTTTCACCTTATTTCAAAATACTGGTTCACGCCACGTCCGCTACGATTATTGCCACGAGCGCAAAGATTTTTTTTGATACGCACCCCAATATCCTATTATCCAAATATCAATCAATATCTTTTTAAGCCACTGATTTTCACAGATCACCACTGTTGCTTTGCTGACGCAAATCGATATTGGATCAGGATCCACTATTTCCATTTATTTCAACCTTATTTCAAAATACTAGTTCACGCCAAACCCGCTACGAGTATCGCCACGAGCGCAAAGATTTTTTTTGATACGCACCCCAATATCCTATTATCCAAATATCAATCAATATCTTTTTAAGCCACTGATTTTCACAGATCACCACAGATGCTTTGCTGACGCAAATTATTATTGGGCCATAATCCAATATTTCAATTTATTTCCACCTTATTTCAATTCAAACCGTGATCGTAATATCCACCAATATCCACCAATATCCATCAATATCCATCAATATCCCCCAATATCCATCAATATCAACAGATTACTGATAAATCTTCTCCAAGGCTGTGTCCAAATCAGGATACCTGAATTTAAACCCTTCTTGTTCGATTTTTTTAGAGGAAACTTTATTGCCACCTAGGACCATTTGGGCCATTTCGCCTAAAGCTAGCTTCAATCCAAATCCAGGAACTCCAAAATTCACAAATAATTTGCGGACTTTCTTGGCGGCTTTTTCAGTGAGTTCGGCGTTTGTAGCAGGTTTGGGGCCTACTGCATTGTAGATACCCTGTACTTTTTCATCTTCCAAGGCAAAGACAAACATGCGTGCCAGATCATCAATCTGAATCCAACTCATCCATTGGGTTCCCGAACCAAGAGGTGCTGCCACAGGTGGCTTCATCATTTCTTTGAGTGCGCCTCCATTTTTATCCAACACTATACCTATCCTGAGCATGATTGTTCGAAGGCCCAATTTCTCCATCATTTTCACCCGGTTTTCCCAAGCAATTACTACTTGAGCCAAAAAATCTTTTCCAGCCTCACTTTCTTCGACCTGTGTAGCATCGCCTGTATTGAAGCCATAATAACCAACCGCCGAAGCTGAGATAAACACTTCAGGTTTAGCAGTAGCTTTTTCTATGGCATTGTAAAGCATTTGAGTGGATAGAGTTCTACTCTCCAAAATTGCTCTTTTACGGGAGTCGGACCAGCGCTTATCCGCTACACCTTCACCGGCTAAGTGCAAGATTGCATCAGCCCATTCGATGGCTTCAGCATCCATTGTCTGTTTGTCCACATCCCAAAAAAATGATTTTTGATTGTTTTTATCTGGACTTCTACTCAACCAAGCTACTTCAAAGCCTTTTTTCTCTAAGAGTTGGGTAATTTTTTTACCGACAAGACCGGAGCCTCCTGTGATGAGGATATTTTTCATATGCATGGGTGTTACAGCTTTAATAATGCGTTTTTGCCAATGATTGTTTCTATTTTACTTAAAATTTAAGCATTTCAAGTAAAAACTTCTATTTTTGTTGTCAATGGTGATGGGGTTCCACCAGTAACCGCACATGTTCAGTGCTGATGACTCCTACTCTAACGAACAAATCGACTGGCCGTTTGGCCATAACCCATTTATTTCTTTATGTTGGAGAGGAAAAAAGTATTATCACCGATCAGATCTTTCGTATTTACCGAGTTTTTGCCAAATTTTCGGTTTCTTTTGAAATGGCTGCTGATAGCAAGTGTTGTGGGTTTTGTTGCGGGTTCCGCCTCAGCTTTCTTTTTAGTTTCCCTAGAGTGGGTGACCAACTATCGTGAGGCGCATGTTTGGATCATAGCATTTCTACCCATATCCGGCTTACTCATCGGCTGGAGTTATTACCGCTTTGGTGCCTCTGTCAGTAAGGGCAATAATCAATTGTTGGAGGAATTTTATCAACCCACCCAAACCATCCCCTTACGAATGGCACCTCTTGTACTGTTTGGGACTTTAGCTACGCATTTGTTTGGTGGATCGGCAGGAAGGGAAGGTACAGCAGTTCAGATGGGAGGAGCCATTGCCGATCAATTGAACAAATGGTTTACGCTGACGAAGGAGGATAGAAAAATTTTGATCACCATAGGTGTTGCCGCTGGTTTTTCTTCTGTATTTGGTACACCGTTAGCGGGAGCAGTTTTTGCCTTGGAATGGCTGATTGTGGGAAGGATTCGCTATGAGGCAATTTTGCCGGCCTTTATTGGAGCATATGTGGCAGATTATGCCTGTGCTGAGTTTTGGCAGGTGCATCATACACAGTATGCTATCACGGAGGTTCCTGCTATTTCGATGGTGAATTTCTTATGGTTGATTCCAGCGGGTATACTCTTTGGCTTGGCGGGCAGATTATTTGCAAAGGCCTGCCACTTATGGGGAGATGTATTTCAGAAATACATCAGTTACCCGCCATTAAGACCTGTGGTTGGTGGGGTCTTGGTGGCATTGATTGTCTGGGCCTCGGGTACGACCAAGTACATTGGTTTGGGAGTGCCTACGATTGTGGATGCATTTGAGCAAACCCTGCCTTGGTACGATTCTTTGGCCAAGATCTTTATGACTTCACTGACACTAGGTGCAGGATTTAAAGGCGGAGAAGTGACCCCTCTATTCTTTACAGGAGCGACCCTCGGTAATGCCTTGTCCATGATCATTCCCTTGCCCATGTCCTTGTTGGCAGGAGTGGGGTTTGTAGCGGTATTTTCAGGTGCAACCAATACGCCTTTGGCATGTACACTGATGGGTTTGGAGCTTTTCGGTACAGAAGCAGGTATTTTTATAGGATTGGGCTGTGTGTTGGCCTATTTATTTTCGGGTCATGCGGGGATTTACAATTCTCAAATGATTGGTAGTCCTAAAAATTTGAAGCAGGCCGAAAGGAAAGGGAGAAGGATTGGGGAAAGTTAGCTATTTTTAAGCATCCAATTTAAAAAACCATGAATTTCAAAAAGCTGGGATTGTTGATAAGCAGCTTGCTTATCGTCCAAACATTCGTTTTTGCACAAACTAATTTGCAGCAAGAAGTACCCCTCGATCCACGCGTGCGAACAGGTACTTTACCCAATGGCTTGGTCTATTATATCCAACAAAATCCAAAGCCTGCCAATAAAGTAGAACTTCGCTTAGCAGTCAATGCAGGTTCTATTTTAGAAGATGAAGACCAATTGGGATTGGCGCATTTTACCGAGCATATGGCTTTCAATGGGACCAAAAATTTTGAAAAAAATGAGTTGGTTTCTTACCTACAATCCATTGGTGTTTCTTTTGGAGGAGATTTGAATGCGTATACTGGTTTTGATGAGACAGTTTACATTTTACCGATTCCTTCGGATGACCCTGCTAAGTTGCGCTCGGGTTTTCAGGTATTGGCGGATTGGGCTGGTGGTGTCTTGATGAAAGATGAGGATATCGATGGTGAACGAGGCATCATCGTGGAAGAATGGAGGACAGGACAGGGCTACAGTCAACGGATGCGTGACCAATACCTTCCCTTCTTACTACACGATTCCAAATACGCAAATCGATTACCAATTGGAAAGATGGAAATTGTGGAAAACTTTGCATACGAAACCATCCGGCGCTTTTACAGGGATTGGTATAGACCTAATAACATGGCTGTAGTGGCAGTAGGGGATGAAGACCCGGATAAACTGGAAGCATTGATCCAAGAGTATTTTTCGGGCCTGACTAATCCGGCCAATGCTCCGGAACGAACTGCTTTTGAAGTGCCCGTGCATGAAGAAACCTTTGTGGCAATAGTGACCGACGATGAGGCACCGGGGATTCAGCTCCAATTGTTTTACAAACACAAGGCCCTACCCACTCAGACGATTCAGGATTACAAAAACTTTTTGATGCGGACCATTTATTCTGGCATGCTTTCCCAGCGTTTGGATGAAATCAGACAAAAGCCTGACGCTCCATTTATTTTTGCAGGAACGGGCTATGGTAATTTTGTACGCGATTTAGATTACTTCTCAGCAACAGCGGTAGTAGCTCCTGGTAAAACGGCAGCCGGGATTCAGTCCTTGATAGAAGAGAATGAACGGGTAGCCAAACATGGTTTTACCCAGGCTGAATTAGATCGGGTGAAAGTTAGCTTGCTCAACAGTGCCGAGCGTGCATATAAAGAAATGGATAAGGCAGAGTCTCGAGCCATCGTAGGGAGGTATGTCAATCATTATTTGGAAGGAAGTTTTGCCGAAGGGGAAGCTTGGAAGTATGAGTTTTACAAAGAAATCTTCCCTCAAATTACCCTTAAGGAAATCAATGCGCTTGCAAAGGAGCTCGTACGTGACGATAACCGGGTAGTTGTCGTAATGGCACCAAGTAGTCAAGCGGAAACGCTTCCTTCGCAAAAGGAGGTTGTGGCCTTATTTGATAAGGTATCTCAATTAGACTTGTTGCCTTATGAAGAAAAATTATTGGCAGCCCAATTGATTTCGACTCTTCCTACTCCTGGTAAAATTACCGAGGTAGTTGCCCATGACCAAGTCGATATTCAGGAGTTTGTATTGTCCAATGGAGCGCGCGTCTACGTCAAGTCCACAGACTTCAAAAACGATGAAATCATTTTCTCCATCAGAGGCAATGGAGGTGTTTCTGTATTTGGAGATGAAGATCATTACAGTGCAAGTTATGCCGGTGTCATGGTCAATATTATGGGTGTGGGAGATTTTTCACCTTCTGATTTGAGGAAAATGTTGGCGGGTAAGACTGTTTCCGTTACTCCAAACATTGGGACATATTCCCAAACGATTTCGGGTGCTACCAGCCCCAAGGATTTGGAAACAGCCATGCAACTGATCCATTTATATTTTACAAGTCCTCGAAAAGATGCGGAGCTTTTCCAGGTTTATGTGGATAACCAAAAGTCGCAACTGGCATCTGCACAAGTTAATCCTGATTTTCAGTTTAGTGTGGCACTTAATAAGTTGATTGCCAACAATAATTTGAGAGCATTGAGTATTTATGATCCGCAAGATTTTGATAAAATCAGCATAGATAGAGGACTCGAGATCTATCGAGATCGATTCAGCAACGCAGCAAATTTTGACTTTTTCTTCACGGGGAATATTGATGTAGAAAAGTTTCTTCCAATGGTTGAGCAGTATTTCGCAAGTCTAGCAGGAGATGCTTCAAATGTGGATAACTTCAAAGATTTGGGTATCCGCCCACCAAAAGGTCGTACAGAAACCATTCGGGTAGGAACGGATGAGAAAAGTCAGGTAATTTTATTCTTCTCAGATGAACGAACGTATGACCGAGCGTTAGCCACAGATGTTTCTTTCTTAGGTGAAATTTTAACTATCAAATTAATAGAAAATCTACGGGAAGAAATCGGTGGTGTCTATGGTGTAGGTGCCAGTGGAAGTATGAGTAATCAGCCAGTTGGGCAGTTGAGTTTTTCAATTTCTTTCCCATGCAGTCCCGATATGGTTGAGAAACTTACAGCAGCTGCTTGGGCAGAAGTAAAGAAAATCCAAGAAGAAGGGCCTAGCATAGAAGACTTGGAGAAGGTGAAGGAAAAGCGTAGGATATCCTATCAGGAAAATCTGAAAAGAAATTCCTATTGGAACGGGCAAATGGTGGCTGCAAAGCAATATGATTTTCTATTTGAAAGTCTTTTGGAAGCAGGGAAAAGTATTGATGCAGTTACTCAGGAACGTGTTCAGCAAATTGCTCTACAATTGCTTACCAAAGAAAATTTATTGGAAGTAATCAAATTGCCTTTAGAAAAATAGTGGTTTCATTCCGCTAAAGCATTTATGAGTTAGAGTGGTTGAAGGTCGCGTATTTTTCTCGTTACTTCAACCACTTATAGTTAACTACTTTCACGCCAATAGCTAAGCATATGACTCTATTCATTATATTTTTATGCATCTGTTGACTGTGGTCAATTATCCGCAATAGCCTAGCTTTTATTAGTTTGAAACTAGCGTTATTGCGGATAATCAGATTCTTTTGAGTATTTTTTCTATCATCTTCCCAATTTTTACCTTATTTCGCTGTATGGATATACAATGGATTTGGCAGGGTATTTTGGAAGGCTTAGCTGAAATGACCTGGTTGGAGGCAGTTGCTGTTTTTTTTGGGATTGCTTCAGTTTTTTATTCCATCAAAAAAAATATCTTGGTTTTTCCAACTGGGATGATTTCAACCATTATCTATGTGTATATCTGCTTGAAGTATAAGCTTTACGCAGACATGGGTATCAATGCGTATTATTTTGGGATGTCCATCTATGGCTGGTATCTTTGGAGTAGACCTAATGATGGGAAAGAAGATTTACCGGTTACTTGGCTATCCACAAAAGGAATTATTCAGTCCGTTGGCTTATTTTTGATTTCTTACGGAGTACTTTATACAGTGTTATCCAACTTTACCGATTCGGATGTTCCTTATTGGGATTCATTTACAACCTCTTCGGCATTTGTAGGTATGTGGTTGATGGCCAAGAAAAAGGTAGAGAATTGGATTGCTTGGATTATCACAGACATTGTTTCTGTACCGCTCTATTTTTATAAAGGACTTATGTTGACATCTTTTCAATTCTTATTTTTCACCGTGCTTGCTACTATAGGGCTCATTGAATGGATGAAAACCGTTAAAAAAATGCAGCATGCTTAAGAAAGTGGTGATCATCGGTCCTGAATCTACCGGGAAAAGTACATTGGCTCAACAGTTGGCAGCATACTTTCAATGTCCATGGGTTCCTGAATTTGCCAGAGAATACTTGGATGCCTTGGATAGATCTTATACGTTTGGGGATTTATTACCAATAGCAAAAGGTCAATTAGACTCAGAAGATCAATTGGCAGAGCAAGCAAAAAATATATTGATCTGTGATACTGATCTGCATGTGATCAAGGTCTGGTCGGAGCATAAATATGGTAAGCTAGATGCTTGGGTCGACGAACAGGTTCAGAAGAGAGTTTACGATTTATACTTACTTACGGCTATTGATATTCCTTGGGAAGAGGATCCGATGCGAGAACATCCCGATCCAGCGATGCGAGAATACTTTTGGAATCTTTATTTACGCTTAATTGCTCAAACAGGGATTCCGTATGAAGTGATAGCGGGAGATATGGATGTACGTCTTGAAAAGTCCATAAATGCTATTGAGCACGTATTGAAGGAATAAAGGGCTAGCTATTTTATAAAGACTGGAAAAAAATAAGCTTGGAATTATCTAAAATTGTTTTAACTTTATTGCAGAATGGGTTATAACATTTTAGTTTATTTCTCATTCTGAGTAACAATTTATCCCCTTAAGTACCCATGCGTCCCCCTCGATTTAGTGCCGCGTCTTCCTTTCACGCCGATTTGAAAGAAAGGATTAAGAACTACTTTGCTGAAAAAAATCTTAGCCCTACAGGGAATTTCTCTCTGTACTTCAAGGCTATTGTAATGGTAGTTGCGTTTATTTTCATTTATGTTCACTTGGTGTTTTTTACACCATTTTGGCCATTTGCAATTTTTGAATCCATTATCCTGGGTGCTTTGACAGCTGGTATCGGCTTCAATGTCATGCATGACGGAGCCCATGGAAGTTTTAGTAGAAAAGGCTGGGTCAACGAATTGGCAGGGATATCTATCAATTTCTTAGGCGCCAACGTTTTCATGTGGAAAACCAAGCACAACGTGGCACACCATTCTTTTACTAATGTAGAAGATCATGACGATGATTTGAATGCCGGTGTTTTTCTACGTTTAGGCCCTGCGCAAAAGCGGTATAAATTGCACCGTTTTCAACACAGATATTTCATCTTTATTTATTCTATCCTGTATTTCTATTGGGTGTTTTTTACTGATTATAAAAAATACGTCACCAGAAAAGTAGGTGAAACGCCTATCAAGAAAATGAATTTTATGGAGCATGTTTCCTTTTGGGGCTTCAAAGTTGTGCACTTGTTTCTTTTCATATTCTTACCGATCTACATGGTTGGCTTCTTGCCTTGGTTGGTTGGCTTCTTGCTATTAGGGTTGTCCACAGGGGTGATTATGAGTGTGGTGTTTCAATTGGCCCATGTATTGGAAGAGACGTCATTTCCTACCCCTCACGTAGAGACAAATAAGTTGGAAGATGACTGGGCGGTACATCAGCTGAAAACTACCGCGAATTTTGCTACTCAAAATAAAGTTTTGTCATGGTTTATCGGTGGACTCAATTATCAAATTGAGCATCATCTCTTTCCACACATATCTCATATTCATTATCCCGCCATTTCTCAAATCATTAAAGAAACCTGCAGGGAGTATGGAATTCCTTACATTGAACATCCAAAAATGAGAATTGCTTTTGCCTCCCATGTCAACCATTTAAGGCATTTAGGTAAAATGGATTGATAAGTTTTAGCCACTTACAAACGGCCTGATTCTCTTTGAAGGGTCAGGCTTTTTTATTGCTTTTGAGAGAGAGAAAAAGCTGTGGAGATTTGTGTTGATCTGAAGAGATCTGTGTTTGAAATTTTGACACAGATTTGGGAATGGATTTCCGCTGATTGACACAGATTTTATTGGCTGTCGCCAAGGAGTGGTGGATAGGAAGATGTTGGTTTATTTTGGGATTTTGTTGCTTTTGAGAGAGAGAAAAAGCTGTGGAGATTTGTGTTGATCTGTAGGTATCTGTGTTTGAAATTTTAACACAGATTAAATGGTGATTTTCACAGATTTACACAGTTATTTTGGCTGTCGCCAAGGGATGATGGATAGATAGATGTTTTGTTTGAGATTTTGTTGCTTTTGAGAGAGAGAAAAAAAGCTGTGGAGATTTGTATTGATCTGTAGGTATCTGTGTTTGAAATTTTAACACAGATTAAATGGTGATTTTCACAGATTTACACAGTTATTTTGGCTGTCGCCAAGTGGTGATGGATAGATAGATGTTTTGTTTGAGATTTTGTTGCTCTTGCGAGAGAGAAAAAAAGCTGTGGAGATTTGTGTTGATCTGTAGGTATCTGTGTTTGAAATTTTGACACAGATTTGGGAATGGATTTCCGCTGATTGACACAGATTTTTTTGGCTATCGCCAAGTGGTGATGGATCGGAAGATGTTGGTTTATTTTGGGATTTTGTTGCTTTTGAGAGAGAAGAAAAGCTGTGGAGATTTGTGTTGATTGGTAGGTATCTGTGTTTGAAGTTTTGACACAGATTTGGGAATAGATTTCCGCAGATTGACACAGATTTTTTTGGCTGTAGCCAAGGGATGGTGGATAGGAAGATGTTGGTTTATTTTGGGATTTTGTTGCTTTTGAGAGAGAAGAAAAGCTGTGGAAATTTGTGTTGATCTGTAGGGATCTGTGTTTGAAATTTTGACACAGATTTGGGAATGGATTTCCGCTGATTGATACAGATTTTTTGGCTGTCGCCAAGGGATGATGAATAGGAAGATGTTGGTTTATTTGAGATTTTGTTGCTTTTGAGAGAGAGAGAAAAAGCTGTGGAGATTTGTGTTGATCTGTAGGTATCTGTGTTTGAAATTTTGACACAGATTTGGGAATGGGTTTCCGCTGATTGACACAGATTTTTTTGGCTGTAGCCAAGGGATGGTGGATAGGAAGATGTTGGTTTATTTGAGATTTTGTTGCTTTTGAGAGAGAGAAAAAAAGCTGTGGAGATTTGTGTTGATCTGTAGGTATCTGTGTTTAAAATTTTAACACAGATTAAATGGTGATTTTCACAGATTTACACAGTTATTTTGGCTGTCGCCAAGTGGTGATGGATAGATAGATGTTTTGTTTGAGATTTTGTTGCTCTTGCGAGAGAGAAGAAAAGCTGTGGAGATTTGTGTTGATCTGTAGGTATCTGTGTTTAAAATTTTAACACAGATTAAATGGTGATTTTCACAGATTTACACAGTTATTTTGGCTGTCGCCAAGTGGTGATGGATAGATAGATGTTTTGTTTGAGATTTTGTTGCTCTTGCGAGAGAGAAGAAAAGCTGTGGAGATTTGTGTTGATCTGTAGGTATCTGTGTTTAAAATTTTTACTTGACTATGGTCTTATGCTTTGATTAAGTATTTACTTAGTCGACTATTTGGATAGAGGAATGTTGTTTACTTTTTATTTTGGTAACATGGATGATATAAATGACATTTCAAGACAGATAATTGGAAAGGCTTACATGGTTTACAATACCTTAGGTCCGGGTTTTTTGGAGAAGGTGTATGAGAATTCCTTGGCTTATGAATTGAAAATGAGCGACTTGTCCGTCTCTCAACAACAGCCTATAAATGTCTATTATGAAGAGCAACTGGTAGGTATTTATAACTGTGATCTATTGGTGGACAATAGAATTCTTGTAGAAATCAAGGCTATCAAAGAACTGGAAAAAATCCATTTTGCTCAAGTTTTAAACTACTTGAAAGCATCTGATTTGAACCTTGGACTATTAATCAACTTTGGTCCGGAAGGTATAAAAGTGAAACGGATAGTAAATGGGTGGGTAGTCTAGGAGTTAGACACAGATTAAATTATGATTTTCACAGATTGACACAGATATTTTGGCTGTCGCCAAGTAGTGCTCAGCTAATATGTTAATAATGGGTTTATTTTTGATTGCTGGACTGCTGGAGAAAAGACTGTGAAGATCTGTGTTGATCTGTTCAGATCAGTGTTTAATATTTTGACACAGATTTTATTGTGGTCTTCACAGATTTTTTTGGCTGTCGCCAAGGGGTGGTGGATAGATAGATGTTGGTTGATTTAAGGTTTTGTTGCTCTTGCGAGGGAAAAAAAACTGTAAAGATTTGTGTTGATCTGTAGAGATCTGTGTTAAGATTCTATCTACAACTGTGGCTTATGTCGCTTTTTTGGGAAGGGGAGCAAAGAAGTTTACTTGTTTGATATGCTGGGATAGCTGATTGATGGTGTCGATGAGTTCGAAGATATTTGTCGATTGAAAGGGATAGAGTTCAATGCGGTTTTTACCGTCGGTATCTTCCATGAGTTTGAGAGAATATTTTTTGCTAAGTGTGGATAAGTTGGAAGGCAGTTTTTGTGGGCCGTTTTGTAGGCTTAATCCTGTGCTCTTGAAACCAAATGTTTTTTTTTCTGAAATGTAATTTTTACGAATATACTCTTTATCAAAGCCTTTGTCATAGACAGACAAAAACCCTACGGAGGGGTTTTTCAAAGGGAACTTATAATCTAAAATCAAGCGAGGGCGAATGACTACGTAATGAATTACACCATCTACGTTGTAGATATCTAGGCGGAGATTGTTCTTCTGGCATAGGAATTTCCAGAGAGTCTCCAAACGAAACAGATCCATGGCTTTACTTGGGTTTATTGATCAGCCTAAAATAGTCGGAAAAAACGGTTTTTAGAATATCCCGCTCTTTTTCTTCTTCCAATATGGAGACCCATTCGTCTTGAACCTTCATTTGTAGCTGCACTCCTTCCTCAAATTTTTGAAAATATTCCATTGCAAAATTGAAGTGATCAAATTTATTGCCTCCATAAAAAGTAAGTTCTGAAGTAACCTCTTCAGCTGTAGTGAATCTCAGTTGCAAGGGTAACTCCTCAGGATAAGGCTCGATAAAAATGTAAGCCTCATCTACAACACGATTTAAAAAAATAGCAAAATTCAACGTCGGTAGTTCCTGTGATTTTTCCCGCTTTCCATGCCGGTAAATATTCATCTTGGCATCGTTTCTTCCTTCCAAGTCATAAGAACTTGCCCGTACATTTCGAAAGTACAACCTGTCGGCATCTGTAATCCTCATTTCCGAAGGCTCCAAACCAGAGTTATTGGCTCTTTTTTCATTGAAAAAAGACATGATAAACACAAATACCAGTGTTCCTATCCCAAAAATCTTTAGGATACGAATCAATTCAGGAGAAAAGGTCTCAGATTGTTTAGAAGCCATATGCTAGTAACAGTGGTCACTTTCCAAAAGTTTTGCTAAAACCCTAGAATGGCATCAGTGCACATACGAACCTGCATTGATATCGATGGTGCAACCCGTCGCATGATCTGCCAACCCCGAACACAGTAAGGTAACCATCGGGGCTATATCTTTTGGCTCGGTTAATTCTTTCAGCGCAATATCATTTAACGCATATGCCTCTCCATACTGATCCATAAAATCCTGAGCCATGTCGGTGCGCGTAAAACCGGGTGCAATGATGAAAGCTTTGATGCCGGATTTGCCATAGTAGCGTGCAATGGAGCGTGTGTAACTCACTATCGCTGCTTTGGAGGCAGCATAAGCAAGGTAATCCGGAGTATCTCCGCGGAATGCTGCTCTAGAAGAAATGTTGATAACTCTCCCTTGTTGGTTTGTAGTGGCATGTTCAATAAATTCTTTGGTGATGATCGCCAAGGCATTGATATTGACATTCATGGTTTGCAGCCAAGCATCTGTCCAATCATCAGTTGGGGCATTGTCAGGTATGGAGATTGCGATCCCTGCATTGTTGACAACTGCATCAATCTTTCCATAAGTTTCCGTCAATCCTCTAAACCAGCCTTTTACTGCATTCAAATCTGAAAGGTCACAAGGCACTAAATAGCTTTTGCCTACTAAGGATTCTTGAAGCTTTTTGGCCTCCGCTTCATTTCGATTGTAGTGCAGTAACAATTCTGCTCCTGATGTGGATAACTGTTCGGCTATTCCTCTTCCAATACCTCTGGAAGCTCCTGTCACCAAAATTCGCTGACCTTTCAATGATACATGCATAAGAATGTGGGTTGATTTTTCTGTCTGTAAGTTAAAGAAAAGGATTTACTTGTTTCAAATACTTTTCCACAAGTAAGCATACTAAACCAAAAAGTTAACCGGTTCTATTCCGATCAAATCCACCTGCTGCAAAAAATCCGGATGTAATGGATTCACTAGTAAGTTATGTTCCTGTGGATAATTCACGAAGGGTATCCTGCAAGAAGGCACTTTCAATGCAATAGAATCTTTTTGCTGAGCCCAATAAGTTCCCATATATTGAGTGCTTTTGGGATGGGGTCTATGTTTCCAATCTTCTGGAAGATCTGTGCTATCTACAAAGGGAACTTCCGCATGTACATCAAAAATAACCAAGGACCATTGGCTTTTTGTAACCACTGGTCCTCGAATACTTAGCAATTCCAGAAAATTGAGAGATGTATGGCTACAAGCATAGATCAAGGGGGTTCCGTATTGATTCCATCTTCCTGAACCCGGACCGTAACCTAAGGGTGTTCTCCCCGGTAGATTCTCAATAAGTCTGTAGTATCTCAATGTGGATAAATCAAAATACTGTACCCCAAGACATGGCATCCAATGCCTGATCCACCAAATCTATCCCCCGTGGATGCAATAAGATATCCACAGGCTTTTGAGAGCCTAAAGCCTCATTGATGGTATGAAGCCAAGTGGAAAACAACTCCTCTGATCCAAATATGCGAATACCTTTGGCAACTATCTTATCCATATCCTTGATACTTTTGGTGAGCAACTTGGTCAATAAACGATCATCTTTCTTCCAACGTACTAATGTGCTCGGGTCTACCTCCATCAATACAGCAATCTCTGCTTGGGTATATTGGAAATAATCAAACAAAACCATGGTCTCCGATAGACGAAAACGCTCCTCTACCAAAGACGGCTCTGCGACTGTAGCGTATCCTAAATCTTGCTTGAAAAAATAGTGCTCCTCACTAGCCTCCTGAAAGGATGAGATGCCCTGACTATCGGAAAGTCGTGAGGGAAATGAATATTTTTTTGATGAATACGCCATACACAAATTTAACCAAAATTATCTTAATTGCAAAATTTTATTATTGTATTTACAATCATTTAAGTATCTCTCTAATTTGATAATCCTGTAGGTTACAGTTGATCCACTCTCCATCAAGGTCAGCGCCGTATTTCTTATAAAAATTAATGGCGGGTTCGTTCCAATCCAGTACTTGCCATGTCATTCCAGAGCATCCATCATCCAAACATTTTTGCATGGTTTGGTCAAATAGCAGCTTTCCTGCACCATTCCCCCGTTCGGATTCTGTCACGACAATATCTTCTAGATACAATCGCTTCCCTTTCCAAGTACTGTAGCGATAATAATAGATGGAGATGCCTATGATTTCTTGAGTAGCTTCTTTGATAGCAACATAAAATCCAAAAACAGGCTGAGGTCCAAAGCCATCCTGTTCCATTTTTTCCACAGTGTTGATAACTTGTTCTGGGGCTTTTTCATATAAGGCAAGCTCTTTTACCAATTCCAATACCCTTGGCAGGTCCTCAATTTTTCCTTTTCTGATCTGATACATAGTGATTGATTTTGGTTGAAGGTGGGAAATATTTGAAAAAAATAAAAGTCTGATTGCATAATTGGAGGCATTCATACCTGATGGATGGCTTTTCTTTCTAACTTAGGGCCATGTTTTGTTCAATTGATGCAGGTAATTCCAATATTGTTTTTGGCTTTTATGACGAAGTCAAGAAGTCTTGGATTCACGAATTTCGAGTAAAGACGTCTAAAAAACTCACTGTGCTAGCATTAGAAAAAGCTGTACACTTATTTTTTCTAGAAAATGACATCAAAATTGACGAATTGTCGGGCGTTGGAATTTCCTCTGTGGTACCGGAAGTCAATCAGGTGCTACAACAATTTTGCTCAGAATACCTTGGAAAATCTTGTTACCTGATTGCTGCGGATTCTTATCCTCTATTATCCGTGAAAACAGGACGTCCCAACGAAATAGGCTCCGATCTGATGTGTAATGCATTTGCTGCATTTGAACGGATGGCTGGTCCATGTATTGTGGTAGACTTTGGCACAGCCCTTACTTTTACGGTAATAGGAGAAGATGGGCAGATTTTGGGTGTGAATATTGCTCCTGGGTTGAAGACCGCTATCAAATCTTTATTTTCCAATACTTCCAAACTTCCAGAAGTAGCCCTTCAATTGCCTGATTCCTTACTCGGAAAAGATACCGTGCATGCCATTCAAGCAGGAGTATTGTATGGCTATGTAGGCCTAGTCAAGGAAATGCTCAAAGGCATCCAATTGGAATTGGGGTACCGCTGTCATATCATAGCTACAGGTGGCTTATCTTCAATTCTTACCTCTGTTCAGCAAGAGTTTGATTTAGTAGACCGATATTTGACAGTTGATGGAATTCGCTTGATTACCTTAGCCAATCAAATTAAAAAAGGAATTAGATAAGCAGGATCTGGACAGATGGCCTGAAATTTTTCTTGTTCTCTGTGTGAGCAAACTCCTGGAAAGTCCCCCCAATTTCCCATCATATCCCACATGAGTTGGAAGTGCAAGTGTGGAGGCCAGTCACCATTTTCGGGAAAAGGGCCTATATGCGCTATTTTTTCTCCTGCCTTGATGACTTGTCCTGTGTGGATATCCCTCAAGTCTTCCAGACAAAGGTGGCCATAAAGGGTGTAAAGTTTTTGATCGTTGATTTCATGTTCCAGAATGATGGTAGGACCATAATTACCAAAGCCGGCATTATCCTGAAAACTGTGGATAACTCCATCTAAGGGAGCGAAAAGGGGCGTGAGAGGAGCAGCCCAAATATCAATGCCCATGTGAATATCTCTAAAATCCTCCGCTGCGGTAGCGAAGACCTGACTTCTGCTGTAAATAGCCCGGTGTTCGAAATAACCACCGATCCCAAATGCCTTCCCTTGTTTCCTGAGTTCATCGAAAACAAAAAAATTAAATGCTTCGGTATTTGATAGATCAACTGTTCTCAAGCGTTCATTGCTAGGTGAAAAATCCAATTGGGCAGTATTTTCCAAGGTAAGCGCTTTGCCTAAAACAGGATATACACTGGTATTTGCAAGAAATTGTTTGATCGAAGGATATTCCATGGACTCAAAATTAAAACAAGATGGCTTGAAACAGTTGCCACTACTGTAAAAAATTGTACCTATAGCCCTTCTCTCGTACAAGATGTACCCAAGTATTTTGTAATTTTCAGCACTAATTTGATACCTATGGAATTTCCAAGTTTGGCGGCTATCCAAGCAGCACATGCACGCATACAGCCCTTCATTCACCATACTCCCATCCTGAAATCAGATGCCATTAATGAGCTTGCTGGCTGTGAGATTTATTTCAAGTGTGAAAATTTTCAGAAAGTTGGGGCTTTCAAAGCAAGAGGTGCTGCCAATGCTGTGATGAAGTTGACTCCAGAGCAAAAGGCAAATGGTGTAGCCACCCATTCTTCAGGTAATCATGCAGCAGCCTTGGCGCGAGCTGCTACGGTAGCGGGTATTCCTTCTTACATTGTCATGCCTTCTAATGCTCCCGAAATCAAAAAGAAGGCAGTCAAAGGATATGGAGGTGAAATTATCGAATGTGAGCCCAACTTGATGGCTCGAGAAACTACCTTGCAAACGGTGGTTGAAAAAACTGGGGCTACGTTCATCCCTCCTTACGACTTTATGGATGTGGTGGAGGGACAGGCAACCTGTGCCTTAGAAATGTGGAGCGAAGGTATAGCTTTTGATACGATCATGGCTCCTGTCGGTGGAGGTGGCTTGCTAGGAGGAACTGCGCTGACTACCAAGTATATTTCGCCAACCACACAGGTGATCGCTGGAGAACCCGCAGGTGCTGATGACGCCTATCGTTCGTTTCATGCCAAAAAACTGATACCTATGGAGGGCCCAAAGACTATATCTGATGGCTTGTTAACTTCCTTAGGCAAAATTAATTTCGAAATCATCATGGAACATGTAGACGACATCTTGACGGTCAATGATGATGAAATCATCGAAGCCATGCGCTTGATTTATGAGCGGATGAAAATTGTTATCGAGCCCAGTTGTGCTGTTCCTCTTGCCGCATTGTTAAAAAATAAAGAACGTTTTACTGGTCAGAAAGTGGGAATTATTTTATCCGGAGGTAATGTGGATTTGGCCAAACTGCCATTTAAATAAAAATAGCGCATGTTAGTGCGCTATTTTTATCTTGTGTAAAATTTAATTTATCTCAATTAAACTGTCTGAAGGATCTGCTCATGTATACCATCCCATAGGACTTTACGGACTTTCAATGCTTCGATAGCAGCTTGTGTGGTTTCCTCCCACTTTACAGGATCGTTACCGCAAAGGTCTTCCAGCATGCGCATTGCCAAAGGTCCATGATGGTCTTCGTCTAAATGGATGTGTCTTTCAAAGTAATATTCTAGGGTTTGCAATTCACCTGGTTTGGTTTGAATCAGGTCATTGACAAGTTTTCTAAACATATCGGGAATTAAATCCTCTCTTCCCAAGGTAAAGGAAGCCGCTATTTCATGTGCTTTCCCTTTTTCAATTAATGCAAAGTTCGTCAAGAGGAATTGTTTGGTGCTTTCAGGGATTTCCATCCACATCAATAAGTTTCGGAAGTCTTTTCCAAAATCCAAATCTTGTATCAATCGATCGATTTTCTGTGTATTGGCCCCCGCTTCTTTCATAGCAGTAAGATACAGTTCAAAATGACTGCAATACCCTCCTTTTCCATCCTCATCCGACTCTTCAGCCAATACGATATCGTTAATCAAACGGGTTACCAAGGGATTACCAGAGGGTCTCCACGGCAGACTGCTTCCCGTCAATCGAAGTTGCAAAGCCTTCAACAAGCTCATAAAGTCCCATACAGCATAGACATGTTGTTCCATGAACAGCTGAAAATCTTCCAAGGTCTTCATGTCTTGATAAATCGGATGTGCAAGCAACTCTTCTCTGTGTGGCGCTATGGCCTTCATTAAGTTTTCAATATTCGGATTCATATTTCAAGGGGTAATTCCAGTTGTAAACCTGAAATACGGAAAAATGATTTCCAAAGGATGAGACTTTGGGCACATTTTTCGAGGAATTGAAATAAACGGTATCACTTCTACAATGAAATGCAGAGGGATTCAGCTAGTTCAACCAATTTTACTTAACTATAGTACCCGAATACTCACCTTAAAGAGACTGTTTCTCGCCACGATCGCAACGAATAACGCAACGCACACAAAGTTTTATTTCAATTTATTTCCACCATATTTCTACGTTATTTCAATCTTTGTTGCCGAACACTATCCCAATAGCTAACTTCTTACAAAACAGCATCCGCCTCGATTTCCACCAAATACCCATCTCCAACCAATTTTGCCTCTACCAACGTATTAGCAGGCTGAATATGGCCAAATTTTTTCCCATGAGCACGGGCAACTGGCTCCCAATCCAGAATGGAATTGACAAAAATTCTTGTCCGGACTACATCTTCCAACTTTCCCCCCAGGGACTCAATGGCTGCTTCGAGTTTATCTAAAACAAAAGCTGCTTGTGCCCCTGCGTCCGACCCTCCAATAAGCAGGGAACCGTGCGTAGCAGTCGTACCGGATACAGCTATGGTGTTTCCCTTTCTTACAGCTCTACAATACCCTGCCATTGGTTCCCAAGGAGTACCGCTAAATACTTTCAAGGATTGATTGGGGCCCTCCACTGCTTCAAAAGTTTTTGGAATATACTCTAAATGGTGGCTGAGATCCCCGGAAGCAGTCAAGAATGGTGGCTTGCGATATTCGTCTCCACAATCCCCTGGAATAGGTTTCAGCAATTCCCTTGCGGTGGATAAGTCACGTTTGTCAACAGCATCCAGTTCAAATTCGAATAGCCTTAAAGTATCGTTTATATGCGCACTCTCACCCAATCTAGCACCAATAATCACCCCTGCCACATAAGGTCTGTCCATGATATACTTGGTAGCTACATTAGCGATCGATGCTTGATGTTTTTTCGCCACTTCATGCAAAATATCCAAGGCTTGCTGATAGGCCTGCCAACCTCCTGCCGCATCTATGAAGCGCTTATACTTCATCTGTGACCAAGTAGCAGTTGTGGATAAGTTTGGTTCAGGACTATTGAGCCATTTGTTGCTCAAAAATCCACCAGCCAAAGTTCCATAAGCCAATAATTTGACACCATAGGAATTGCAGACAGTGGACATTTCCAACGATGCCCGCTCATCCAAGATCGAATGAGAAACCTGATTACTAACTAATGGAATACCTGAAGCACAGGCAATCCTTAGGTGGGCAGCATCAAAATTGGTAACGCCCAGTTGCCCTATCAATCCCTCTTCCTTCAACTCTTTCAACCAAAACAGCTGATCCAACCAAACAGGATCCAGATAATTCCATGCGTGGTATTGAAGCAAGGGTATTTGGTCCAATTGCATACGCTCCAAGGCAAGTTCAACAGCAGCTTTGGTTTCTTGAAAGCTTGATTTCCCCGGTTTAGGTACCCATTTGGTGAAGAAAACAGCATTTTTTCCAAGTGGATGCTTTTGTCGGAAAGTTCCTGCAATAACCTCAGCCGATCCGTAATGGTCAGCCATATCGAAGGTGGTCAGCCCAGACTCCAAATAGGGCGCCATGTGAAGACTCGTAGTCAACGGATCCAACACGTTTCCTGAGCGTTCCAAATCTGCGATTTGCCATAATCCTGTCAAGGCTCTTGAAATTGTCAATCCTGGAGCTAATTCTGTGTATAAATTTTGCATGGTGTTGGGTTGTATGCTAATGTTCAGTGAATCTTTTTGAGCTTTCTAAATTTAAGGAAGAAAATCAAGGAGGCAAGTATCATGACCAAAATCCAAACATAGGTGGAGTGAAAATACCAGGCCTCGACTTCGGTAATGAGATCCTTGTAGGTGTGGACAACCAGAAAAAAACTTAGGGTAGCGACACCAGTCCAAGCTATGATTTTACGTGTGGATACGTTTTTGGCAAGAAGGAGTTTGGATGAAATGGAGGGATTAATGCTGTCAATTTTTGCCAAGGTGAGACAAATCAACAGAAAATTGACCATCATAGAAGTCACCATGATATCGATACCCAAAAAGAAATTGCCTGCGAAATGACTTCCCAATACACCCACGCTTGCAACAATTCCACTTAAGATTAAGGCATTGTATGGAGTTTGGTTGGTAGTATGCAAGTTTGACAAAGTTTTGGGAAAAATCCCATCTTCAGACCAAGCGAAAACTAACCGTGATACCGAGAGCAACATCGCGGGCAGATCGTTGATCAATGCTACTGCCGCGCCTGCCACAATCAATAGGATGAGGTAATCAGGTAAAAGTGGTGCAAGGAGCCCAGGGGCGGTGATGTCCCGCTGATTGGCTTCCTGTGCTACATATTCCCATGGAATGGTATTATAAACAGCCATGGTGAATAATACATAGTATAGCCCCACAATTCCAATTGTCAAGCCTATGGCGACGGGTAAATTCCTTCCCGGATTTTTAGCTTCACCCCCTGCCTGTGCAATGGAATCAAAACCAATAAAACTCGCAAACAAGAGTGCTCCTGCTGAAAGGAATGTGGATAACTTAAAATCGGAGGATTTCTCCATCAGAGGAAAGCTGCCTGTTTTATCCACAACTGCTTGTGTGAAATCATCTTGATTGAAGAAAAATCCGGTGATGATGACCACTCCTCCCATTCCAAACATCAATACCATTAAGGGGATAATTGACTTTTGGTAGGATTGAAGACCGCGGATATTTATCCACACATAGGTCCAAATCAAGGCTAAGGCCAGTCCTATCCTGACCAATCCTGTTTCCAGGCCTAGAGCTAAACCTTCCCATTGAAGTGCTTCGGCAATATCTCGTAGAAAGGGTATAGTAACATACGCTACCACTCCAATTACAATAGATAATCCAAACCACTGGGAAAATGAGGCTACAAATCCCAGATACGGATGCAGACCTCGACTAGCATAAATATAACTTCCACCTGCTTTGGGCATGCCGGTCGCAAGGGCAGCATAGGCATATGCTGCGAAAAGTGCCGGGATGGCTGCAAACAAAAACGCAGGCAACACCCAGGCTCCTATACCAGGTACGTGTTTTTGAATCATAAATGGCACTACATTGATGGAAGCTCCCAACATGGAGCATACACCTGTGGCCACCAAACCAGTGAGTCCAAGTTGTCTTTGGAGAGTTGTGTTACCCATGTACCGATATTCTAAGCAAGCAAAATCTTAAAAGTTTGATTCAAATCAAAGCCATCCCACCATGTATTTCTAGGGATTTAAAAGACAAAATTAAAACCTATGCCAATGGCCTGTCCGAAAGAAAAGCCAATTCCTCTATTGATTTGTTTATCGGGCTCAGGTCGACTATCGAGGGCAGGGAAATCAATTTCTTGTCTATTGATTGTAAGGAAGGGTACAGCTATTTCTAGGCTCAAATTAGGTAGCATCCAATAATGTAATCCCACAGATAATCTGCCTTCGTAATTTTTCACCGTTTGATTGGTTTGTACAGTAGTGGTAGTATTATTTTCAAATCGTTGCTCCCACCAAGAATATCCTATTCTTCCTTCTGCAAAAATTTGGAGATTTTCATCCATATCGAAAAACCCTCGGGTAAATATACCCAGCCCATTACTATCCACCCAGTCTTGTGAGGATGTTGGAATAACTCCGGAAGTTAATTGTTCACTAGCGAATTTTAATCTAGCAAAGTTGACATCAACGCCCACTAACCACTTGTCGCTTAGCATATATCCTAATCTTGGAGAAAAATCAATACTTCGGGTAAAATTCGAGCTTTCATAAAGTACACTGGAAGAAGTAGAAAACCCATCATTAGAGATTCCTACACTTGCATTTACTTGACCGCTGATTAGCCATAAGCCTTTCTCAACCTGTGCCATAGAGGATGCTAACAATCCAAAGAAAATCAAGATCAAAAGTATGTATCTCATCTCGGCTTGCTGATAAAAAAGTTAAAACCCAAGGATAAAAAATTACCATTCAATCCTGTAGAAAATGAATGTACACGTTCTTTTCGTTCACCAGTTCCTTGCGGAGTTTTTGAAATTTCAAATAGGTAATTCAATGGATTGACAGCTCCCTCTATGGCAATCCACCTTCTTGGGAAGTAAGTAATACCAGCTCGAGTGTTCAAGCTTATCCCGCTATTTTTGCGTAAGATCGGATTATTTTCAAATTGAATAGTTTCAAATGTTCCAAAGGTGTAGGCTACCCCTGCTTGAAGATGAAAAAATACTTGTTCATTGATTGGTATAAATTTCCTAGTGAAGATTCCCGCTTGACCTGACCTTTGATTTTGTTGATTGATGTTAGCTCCAGTTTGGTTGTTTGTAAGTGTTGAGTTAGAACTCTGAAATCCAATATTCCCACCAAGTACCCAGTTCTTTTTAAAGAAATATCCAATGCTCGGTTGTATAGCATATGTGTTCGAAGTAGACCGGGTATCAGGAAAATTGGCAGAACCAATCCTAAGATTGTTGCCTGAGCTTAAGCTCACCTGCCCACCA
This sequence comes from Mongoliitalea daihaiensis, assembly GCF_021596945.1. NCBI lineage: Bacteria > Pseudomonadati > Bacteroidota > Cytophagia > Cytophagales > Cyclobacteriaceae > Mongoliitalea > Mongoliitalea daihaiensis. Next base: position 1,378,028 of record NZ_CP063779.1, read on the forward strand.
ATCATCCAAATTCCTTCTTCTGTTTGGGCAGATAGGCTTGCTGTGATAAGGAACAATAAGAGTAGACTTACTAAATTTTTCTTCATGCAACAATGATAAGCAGATTCAACTACATAAAAAATAGTTGATTGAACTTCTGCCTTTAAGTTGCCATCCTTTTTTATTTTCTTGATTTATTCCGTATTTTTCGAACTAGTTTCAATTGAAAAAACCCAAGTAAACTCATTTTCAGCCTCTTTGTGAGGGATTCAGCCTATGAAAGTTTCTGCCGAGCAACCTTTTGAGATTGTTTATTCCCTGTTTAGTCATGAGTTTTTAGGACTATTGTTTGAGTCTTTTGCCGTGCAACTGGATGAAAAAGGACGTTTGTCGTTTGCTTATCAAAATATCTCCCATGTCAATGCCAAAGAATTTGCATCGGGCTTGGATGCAATGGACTACAAACTCATCCAGTGGATGGATGACATGCAGCAAGATGCAGTAGTGAAAAAGTTTAACACAAAAAAGCTGAAAGCTAAGGAGTACCTCAGGAAGGTTTATGATCCAAAAACTGGAAATAAGGTAATTCAAGAGCAAATCGACATTAAATTAGAGCATATACGCGCCAAGATTTTAGAAAAACTTCAAGGAAAAAGGCTGTTTGAAATGGGGAATGATGGTAACCCTACTTGGCGGGAGATTGAAATCATGCCAGAGAAGGCTTCCGTGTTATTTCATTTTCGAAGAAATGAGGATAATACACACTATTTCCCAACAATCAAATATGCAGGTGAAAAGCTTGAGTGGCAATATAGAAATGCTTATCTGATTTGTCATGAACCTGCTTGGATGGTTTTGAATGGACAACTATATAGTTTTCAAAAAAATATTGACGGCCACAAGCTTCAACCATTTTTGAACAAGAAATTCATTGTCATCCCCAAGTCGGTGGAAGAACAATATTATAAGAAATTTGTCAAGCAGCTTGTTACTTCTTTTGATGTGTATGCCGTAGGTTTTGATATCAAAGTGGAGCGGTCTGCTCCTATTCCTTTTTTGTGTTTGTCAGAATTGGCAACAGCCCCTAAAAAAGATTTGTTTGGGAATGACATGGGTGATCAAGAGGAAGATCGAATCGTATTTGATCTTCAGTTCAATTATGGAGAATATACCTTCCGTGCTGAAAATAAGGTAAGTACAAATGTTGAGGTAGAAAAAATTGAAGACAATTATATTTTTCACAAAGTAATTAGAGATCTCTCCAAAGAAAAATACTATACTGATTTCCTGGATAAGTTGGGTCTTCAAGTGAAAAATGGTCGAATCTCCCAACCAAAGTCCATTGCTTTTGGATGGATCAATGCTAATAAATCTGTCATTGAAGACTTGGGAATAAGTATCAAACAAGCAGTCAATGCACAGGGGAAACGCTATTTTATTGGATATGCGCATATTTCGGTAGAAGTAAAGGAAAACATCGATTGGTTTGATGTAAATGCATTGATAAAGTTTGGCCCTTTTTCCATCCCCTTCCAAAAAATAAGGAAAATTTTATTGCAAGGTAAGACTGAGTTTGAGTTACCAAATGGGGAAATTGCTGTCATTCCACACAGTTGGTTTGTCAACTATTCGGAAATGTTTGCTTTTATGGAGGACTCTCAAGTAGAGGATTCAGAAGGACAGATGATTCTCAAAAAGCATCACATTTCATTAGCTCAGCAATTACAAGAGGATAATTTGGTACAACTGACTTTGAGTAGAAAGTTGGAAAAATTGCGTGATTTCAGTCAGATAGAAGATTACCCTTTATCCCCATTATTCAAAGGCAAACTAAGACCATATCAAAAGGCTGGGTATAATTGGTTACGTTTTCTCAACGAATACAAGTTTGGCGGTTGCTTGGCAGATGATATGGGGTTGGGTAAAACTGTTCAAACCTTGGCTTTGTTAGCCCATGAAAAAGAAAACAACCCTGGCAGCACCTCTCTCTTGGTCATGCCTACTTCACTGGTATATAACTGGGAGTTGGAGGCTAAAAAGTTTACTCCGAAACTCAAAATTCTGACCTATACAGGGACGCACCGAATCAAGGATAGCAAGCGATTTGCCAAATATGATTTGGTATTGACGTCTTATGGTATTACCCGTATGGATGTAGATGTCTTGAAAGAGTTCTACTTTAATTACATCATATTAGATGAATCTCAGGCGATCAAGAATCCAGGGAGTATTATTTCAAGGGCTGTAAATGAATTGCATTGCAGGCAACGACTGATCTTGACAGGTACACCTGTAGAAAATGGAACTATGGATTTGTGGTCCCAAATGAACTTTATCAATCATGGATTGCTTGGAAGTCAGGGTGTATTTAAAAAGCAGTTTTTGCTTCCGATAGAAAAGCATAGCGATGTCGAGAAAGCAAGCAAGTTACATGCCATCATCAAGCCGTTTATTTTGCGGAGGATGAAATCTCAAGTCGCTACTGATTTGCCTGAAAAGGTCATCAATGTCAAGTACGCGACGATGACTCCTGAACAAGAGGAAGCCTATGAGCAAATAAAGAGTTATTATCGAGAAAAAATTGTTTCCGAAATGGGACTGCCAGGGATGAAAAATCAGCAATTCACTTTATTGCGAGGATTGACACAGCTTAGACAGATTGCCAATCACCCTAAGCTAACCGATAAGGACTATTCAGGAGATTCAGGGAAGTTGGAAAACATTATTCACATGGTGCGCGAGACGGCTTCGGAGGGGCATAAAGTGCTGATATTTAGTCAATTCGTTAGGCATTTGGCGATAGTTCGAGAATTTTTAGATCAAGAAGGAGTCAAATATGCCTATTTAGATGGTATGACAAAAGACAGACAGGCACAAGTGCAATCTTTTCAAGAGGATGATTCTGTAAAAATATTCCTGATTTCTCTAAAAGCTGGTGGTGTTGGGCTTAATTTGACCAAGGCAGAATATGTCTTTTTGTTGGATCCATGGTGGAATCCTGCGGTAGAAGCACAAGCTATTGACAGAGCTCATCGAATTGGACAACAAAATAAGGTTATCATCTATAAGTTTATTACTAGAAATACTGTAGAGGAGAAGATTATGGCCCTGCAAGAACGAAAAATGGCATTGGCAGGTGAGTTGATCAGTACGGAAGAAAGTTTTATGAAGAGTCTGAGTAAAGATGATATTGAGGCGCTCTTGGAGTAGTGAAAATTAAATTAAGTTTAGGTATAATTTTTATGATGTAAATTATGAACAAAGCAATCATCACCATTCAATGCCAAGACCAGAAAGGAATTGTGGCAACTGTATCTGATTTTTTATATAATTATCAGGGCAATATTTTGGAAGTAGATCAACATGTAGACGAGGAGGTCGGCATGTTTTTTATGCGGGCGGCCTGGGAATTGGATAGCTTTGCCTTAGCAAAAGAGTCCATAGAAAGCGCCTTTAGGGAAGAGGTGGCAAACAAGTTTGGGATGAGCTTCGACTTGTACTTCAACACCCAAAAGCCTCGGATGGCGATTTTTGTTTCCAAACTCAGTCATTGCTTGTTCGATATCCTTAGCCGATATTATAATGGACAGTTTGATGTAGAGATTCCGTTGGTCATTTCTAATCACTTAGATCTTAAGAAAGTTGTTACGGCTTTTCGTATTCCTTTTTACCACCTACCAATGGATAAATCCAATAAAGCATCGGTAGAACTGCAACAAATTGAGTTATTGAAGCAGCATCATGTTGACTTTGTTGTCTTAGCGCGTTACATGCAGATTTTGAGTGGAGATTTTATCAAGACTTTCCCTAATCAAATCATTAACATCCACCATTCCTTTTTGCCAGCTTTTGTTGGGGCCAAGCCTTATCATGCGGCTTATGAACGAGGGGTGAAAATTATTGGCGCTACGGCGCACTATGTAACAGAGGAACTTGACGCGGGCCCCATCATAGAGCAAGAAGTTGCCCGTGTCAGACACCATAATTCTGTAAGTGATTTGGTTCAGATTGGTCAGGATGTAGAAAAGGTCGTACTCTCCAAGGCAATCAAGTACCATTTGGAGCGAAAAGTATTGGCTTACCGGAATAAGACTGTTATCTTTTATTGATCAATACGATTATCCGCAATTGCATCAGAGTAAATAATATACAGCGTGTTGCGGATAATCGACCACTGTCTACGGTCTACAGTAAACATGTCCCCTCATGAAATAGGTTGACAGGTCATTGACCGAAGACCGAATGGTGTGGACAATCAGTTTGATCAAAATTCTAGTTATATAAAATACATTTTCTAAAAATTAGGCCTAAAATTTAGATTATAATCGAAAAATTAGGCCTAATTTTTAGAATAGGACAAACTGATTTTATTCAACTTACTCTAAACCAAGGAATACCTCAAAGTTTGTTTTGGAAACGACCGCCGTACTATGTTCAGGATATGTCTGTAAAAAGGAAGATGGAAATCTGGCTTTCTGTTCTTTCCATTTGAATTCGAAGGCATGTAACATACCATCCACTTCCTCTATATAGTCAATTTCAGCCTTGTCGTGTGTCCTCCAGAAGTAAGAATTGACAAATCGTCGCTCGTAATGATTCAATTTCATGCGCTCTGCCATGAGAAAGTTTTCCCAAAGTGCGCCTTTATCCAAACGCATTTCAGGCAAAGCAAAATTACTCATCAATACATTCCGAATGCCATTGTCATAGAAGTAATACTTTTTGCCTTTTTTGATTTCATTTCTTAGGTTTCTACTAAAGGCTGGGAGTTTAAAGATTACAAACGCTTTTTCGAGCATATCGAGATACTTCTCCACCGTTGCCGTATCAATATTCCCTACTGTTTGAGCCAGTTCATGGTAGCTTACTTCACTCCCAACCTGAAAAGCAAGCGCTTTTAGCAACTTTTCTATATGGTTGGGCTTCCGAATGTTTTCAACTTTTAAGACATCCTTATACAAGTAACTTTGAGCAATTTCAATCAGCACTTCCTTTTCTTGACCTGGGTTAATGATCACTTCAGGATAGGTGCCATACACAAGGCGTGTATCCAGAAGCCTTCTACTTTCAATAAGTGAAGTATTTTGCACTAGTTCACGATAGCTTACCGGGAACAGCTGATATGTTTTCTTTCGTCCGGTTAGTGGTTCCGCGGTCTTATCTTGTAATTCAAATGAGGAAGAACCCGTAGCAATTACTTGAATGGGTAACTTACTATCATAAACTAGTTTCAGCTTTTTACCTATATCATCAATCTGCTGTGCTTCATCAATGATGATCAATTGATTTTTCGGTCCCATTAAGTTTATCAATTGGGAGCTGGTTTTTGCAGAATTAAAAGCTTCCAAAATATCAGATTCATCGGCATTCAGCCAAGCAGTTGGCACATTGAATTTGCTGACCAAAGATTCCAATAAGGTTGTCTTACCCACCTGTCGGGCACCAAAAAGTAAAATCACCTTTCCTTGAAAGCAATTTTCCTTGATTCGTTGCAATAGCTCTCTTTGTAACATCATTGCTTGCTTAAAGCTACGAATTTACAATAAATTCAAGAAAATCGAAAAATTAGGCCTAAAATTTAGATTACAATCGAAAAATTAGGCCTAAAATTTAGAATTAGAAATGAAAGTCTTTGTCCCTTCCTGAAATTACTTGGTACTTTTTTAATTGTTATTCATTTGTTTTCAATCTTCTTGGTACTTTATACTTGGTACAATTTCCCAATTCCCCACTATTTTCTACTAGGCAACGTACCCGAAAAAGAAACTCCGACGGAATTTCCAGAGAAAACTTCTCCCTGTTGATCTTTATAGCTCATTGGTGTATAAGTCAACGCGACCCACTTATATCCAAATTCAAATCGCGGGTTAGCCGTACTTGTATAAGACACATCTGGGAAAAAGCCATCTCCTCTTAATTTTGGGTTTAAATGAGTAGTAATACCAACCCCAATGCGAAAGTCATCATTGATTTTCCAAAATGGAGTCAAATGAACAGGAAACCTTAAAAACATAATGTTTGCATCATCAGCTGCTGTAGGAGTCCACTTTAAACTTATGGCAGAGCGAACCATAAACTGCTTTAAGTTGGCAAATTGAAATTCGCCCCCTACGCCAAGATTGATGCCTTGCCCGGCCCGCATCTTTTGATCACTACCATTGGTGAAGAATACTTGCAAGATTTCATCACCACCCCAATCGAAACCCACATCAATTAGAAATTTAGCGGTAACTGGTTTCTCAACGTTTTGTGAGAATACCTGTGTTGCACTAAATAAAAGTGCAACGCACAAAGCAATAGATACTTTTTTCATGTAGTTGTAATTGTTTTTTAGGTTGATAGAGGTTGTAATCGGCGAATAAAAATCAGGATAAATAGATAAAGAATTCTCTTTCTAAATTTCGGATGATTCTTTCGAAAGCTATCGAGAAATTTAATCATTTTCAATAGGCATATGTCAAATTATTTTTACCTGTAAAGGTCTAAGATCAACTCCCTATTTCCTCGGTTTTTGAAGAGTTTGGTTAGCTTAAAATTGTCCCATTGCTTCGGTTTTGGGTATATGACTTAAACAATTCCATTGTTTTTAGCTTATTGATTGATAATGAGCCAAAATAATGGGAAATAATAAACAATCGCCCAATCAATCTACGGTTTTTGACCAAAAAACCTTTCGAAAATTTTTTGAAGCTCATTTCAATTCAGTCTACATGAGACTTTTTTTTCTGTTGAATAACCAAGAGGAAGCCGAAGAACTCACGCAGGATATTTTTATCAATATATGGAGGAGGAGAAGCGAGTTGTTGCACGTCGAAAATTGGAATGCTTACCTACTGAAAGCAGCCACATTTAAAGCGATAGATTATCGAAGAAAAAGGAAGGAAAACATTATTTACCGTGATCAGCTGGACCTTTGCGAAATAGTACAAGAAGAAATGGAACAGTCAAGTGAGGAGGATCGATTGGACTTATTGCAAAAGGAGATCGATTTACTTCCTGATCGTTGCCAAATAATATTCAAGCTCAGTCGCTATGAGCAAATGAGCTACGCCGAGATCGCCAAAAATCTGGATATCAGCCCCAAAACAGTAGAAAATCAAATTGGTAAAGCGCTCAAAATTTTAAGAGAAAAGCTACTTCCACAACTATTTTTCGGATTGCTACAAATTTTTCAGTAACCCGATGGGGGTTTTGAAGCCACTTCTCGACTTATAGGGAAAGAGGAAAGCAATGGAACCCACAGATGAACAATTGGCAAGATGGCTCGAAAGTCCGAGTCAGGATGATATCCAGGATTTACAGGAATGGCTGGACAAAAGCCCTGAGAATCTTCAGAAATGGGAGAGCTACCAAATGCTTTGGCTAAATTCAGCAAACTTGCCTTCCAAGGTTCCATTGCCTGACAGGGAAAGGATTTGGTCAGGAATTGAAGCAGATATTAGAGAAAGAAAAACCTTTACGATTTCAGGCTTTTTCAAATATGCAGCCGCCGCGGCTGTCATATTGACGATTTCTGTATCCGTTTTCCTTTCGATTTCATCCAAGCAGGAACATTACATTGCAAGCAATGGATCCATGGAAATTTGGTTGTCTGATAGTTCCCTCGTGGTATTGAAGGAAGGATCTGAATTGAAAGTTTCGAAGGACTATTTGGTGGAGGAGCGAACGGTTTTTTTGCAAGGCGATGCATTTTTTGAAGTAAAAAGAAATGAACAAAAGCCATTTTTGGTCCAAACTGAATCACATTTTGTCAAAGTATTGGGAACATCCTTTTTGGTCCAATCGACTCAGCCGGAAGAAGCCACAGTCTCTGTTTTCTCCGGTAAG